>NZ_CAJPHE010000007.1:0-344489 GCF_905339875.1 Burkholderia sp. BCC1998 | reverse complement strand
AGTTCGATCATCGGCATTATGTCAACTAAACTTCCGACTGTACCCGAGCAGTCAAGACAATTGCGCACCCGTCAGTCTTCCGTAGCGGCAGTCGCGGAAGACGCCCGTATCCGCATGACGGTTTGACGCGAGGTGCCGAATTTACGTGCGACCTCGCTGACCGACAGGCCTTTGTCGAGCGAACGCATGACGCGCTCCTGATCGTGGCGCGACAGCGAGGCTGGCCGGCCAGTATGCTGTCCGCGTTCCTGCGCGAACTTCAGGCCGTTCTGGCTGCGTTGGCTTCTCGTCGCGATTTCCATCTGGACGATCGCGCGCAGCGTTTTGACCGCTTGCCGTTCGGGACGGCCTGCGAGGTCCACGTTGCCGAGTTCGACGCACAGGACGGAAATTCCTTTGTCGCGACATGCCATCAACGTCGAAAGTACATCGCGCGCGCTGCACCCGAGCGCGGAAAGTTCGAGTACCACCAGAGAATCGCCGGGAGCAACACGCCGCAAGAGACCCTTCAGTTCCGGCCGACCGGCTGCCGCGACGTACGGGTGCACATGTTCGATCGCGGTGCGGCTGAGCACGACGGTGTAACCGGCCTTGTCGAGCTCGAACAACTCCTTTTCCGGATCCTGACGATCGACTGGTTTGTTGAGGTAGAAATAAGTGCGAGCCACGACGGTGTCCTGGAGCGGGCATCAACGACGCGAACGCGCAAGAACGGACAGCAAGTCGTCCAGCGCCACCGGTTTCAGCAGATGCGCATCGAAGCCGGCATTCGTGGCCTCCTTCACGTCGGCCTCCTGGCCAAAGCCGCTGAGCGCGATACAGGTCACCGATCTGAGCGCCGGCGCTTCGCGTAGTTTCGCGATGAACGCCAACCCACCCATGCCCGGCATGCCGATATCGGACAGGACGAGGTCCGGTATCTGGCCGTCGAGCAGGGACAACGCCTCTTCTCCGCTGGTCGCCGTCTGAACGATCGCGCCATCGCTTTCCAGCAGGACCTTGAAGGTTTCGACGGTTGTAGCGTCGTCATCGACCATCAGGATATGCAGACCGTGCAACGATTCCGCCACGGGTCCGCTGGCAGGACTCGTAACTGCGACAGCGCGATGAGTCGGGAGCGTGATAGTGAATGTCGCACCGCGGCCGACACCTTCCGATTCCGCCCGTACCGCGCCGCCATGCAGGCTCACGAGATCCCTGACCAGCGCAAGGCCGATGCCGAGGCCGGCACGGCGTGCGTTCGAGTCCCGGCTTTGCTGGAACATGTCGAAGATGTGCGGCAACAGCGACGGCTCGATGCCGCTGCCGGTATCTGCCACACGCAGCACGGCCTCGGCATGTTCGTTGACCTGCAGCGAGACATCCACCGAACCGCGTTGCGTGAATTTCAGCGCATTGCTGATCAGGTTCCAGACCGTCTGTTCGATCCGCGTGATGTCGGCATGAATGATGACCGGCGAGCCCGTCATGGCGACGTTGAGCGCGAGGCTGCGCTGGGTCGCTTCGGCCTGGACGGCGTCGGTGACACGACGGACGACCTCGCGCAGGTCGACGGGCGTCCGCACCACCGACAGCTTGCCGGTCCGTACGCGCGAGATATCGAGTAAATCGTCGATGATCTGGGCTTGACCCATCACGGTGCGCCGGATCGTGTCGGTTGCACGCAAGAGGTTCAGGTTCTGCCGCGTTTCCGGCGCGCGCGCAATCAGTTCCGCGCTCGCCGAAATCAGATTGAGCGGATGCTTGAGTTCGTGGGATACCACGGCGAGGAATTCGTCGCGCCGCCGCTGGGTATCCCGCTCGCTGGCTTCTCGAACGAGTTCGGGCTTTGCGGCGCGGGCGGCCGTTGCGGACTCGGCGAATTCCCCGAGGTCACGAGCGATTTTCGCAAATCCGCTCACACCCGGTTCATCCAGACGCGCCAGCACGCCGCTCGCAAAGAAGTGCGTGCCGTCCTTGCGCTGATGCCAGCGCTCCTCCTCGGTGCGCCCATTCAGTCGGGCCTCCGCGAATTCGCGCCGGGCAACGTTATTGACACGGTCCTCCTCGGTCGAAAGGATATCGGCGGACTGCCCGATCATTTCCGCTTCCGTGTACCCGAAGATCCGCTTCGCACCGGCATTCCAGCTCGTGATGAGGCCGTCGTCGTCGAACGTGATGATCGCGTAGTCCTTGGTGCCCTCGGCCACGATACGCATGCGCCGTTCGCCTTCGCGCAGCCGGTCTTCCGCGTGACGACGGTCCGTGATGTCGACGAACGACAGCACCGCGCCGTCGATACGATCTTCCGTCGTCCGGTAGGGAACGAAGCGCGCGAGATACCAGCGCCCATCGTTGCTCTTCAGCTCCCGCTCGATCAGGCGCAGCGAATCGAACGCCTCCGCTGCATCGTCGGCGAGCTTCGGGTATTCGAGCCGATGCGTGATATCCAGCAACGATCGTCCGATATCGGAAGGAATGATGCTGAAGACATCGGTCGCACGCGGCGTGTAACGCTTGATGCAGATATTGCGATCGACGAAGATCGTGCCGATGTCGTTCGCGGCAATCAGGTTGTGCAAGTCGTCGTTGATCTTGCCGGTTTCCTCCACCTTCGATTTCAGCTCGGCATTGACGGTGGTCAACTCCTCGTTGATCGACTGAAGCTCTTCCTTGCTGGTTTCGAGCTCCTCTGTCGCCGAACGCAGTTCTTCGTTGATGGCCTGAAGTTCCTCGTTGGAGGCCTTCAGCTCTTCCGTCGACGTTTCCGACTGCTCGATGGTCGACTGAAGCTGCTCTTTCGTGCGCTGCAACTCGCGCTCGAGCTGGTTGATGATCGGATCTTTTTGCGCGTCGGCCGTCGACGTTTCCGATCCGCTCATGCTGTCTTCGACTTCATCGAACAACACCAGCACGAAATCCGCATTGGCCTCGGGATCGTGCACGGGACGCGCCGTCATGTTGACGAAATACGAACGTGCCTCGCGCTCTATCCTCACACGTCGCGCTTCCGCACTGCGATTCGTGTGCAAGGCCTGGTAGATCGCGGTGCGCAGTTCGAGCCGCAGCTCGGGGCGCACCACCGCGATGATGTTGTGAGACGGTTCGCCCCCCGAGTACTGCAGGAAGCGCCCTGCGCGGTCGGACAAGTGAACGATTTCGGAATCGCGGCTGACGAGCACGCTGGGCGGTGCATGTTGCTCGACAAGACGCTGATGCAGGTCGCCAAAGGAGAGGCGGCGGCGTCCCGGCGGCTGCACCGTCGAAACGATCGGCCGTGCGCTCAGGGTGCTGGAAATCGACGCCGGCACGAGCGTATCGCCGCGCACCGCCACGTTCGCACGGTAGATGCGGTTGCGCTTGTCGATGACGGTGAACATCGAACTGACGCTGTCGGCCGATTCGGAGCTGCCGAGAAACAGCACGCCGCCCGGACGTAGCGCGAAATGAAACATCTTCAGAATTTCAATCTGGGCTTCCCGATCCAGATAAATCAGCAAGTTACGGCAGCAAATCAGATCGAGCCGCGAGAACGGTGGATCGCTCAACACGTTGTGATGCGCAAACAGCATGTGCTCGCGCAGTTCCTTCTTGACCCGATAGTGCGCGGCGTCTCTTGTAAAGAACTGGCGTACGCGGCCCGGCGTCACGTCGGCGAGAATCGAATCGGGATAGAGGCCGGCACGCGCGAAGGAGATTGCCCGCTCGTCGATATCGGTCGCGAAGACCTGGAACGAATTGCCCTCGGGCGACTTCAGCGATCGGTCCTGCAGCAGCATCGCCAGCGAATAGGCTTCTTCGCCGGTGGCGCATCCGACCGACCATACGCGGACGCGGTCCTGCTCGTCTCGCCTATCGAAGATACCGGGCAGGACATCCCGCTCCAGCACGTCGAACGCCTCCTTGTCGCGGAAGAAGTTCGTGACGCTGATCAGCATGTCCTGCAGCAGCGCCTGGGTTTCCTCCGGGTGCAGGTGGAGGTGGTCGCGGTACGCCTGCAGATCGGTGATGCCGTTGACCTGCATGCGGCGCTCGATCCGTCGCAGAACGGTCGCCCGCTTGTAATGGCGAAAATCGTGCGCGGTGCGCGTGCGCAGGATGATCATGATCTCGCGCAGCGCCCGTTCTGCCGCCTCGTTGCCCAGATCGTAGAGGTGTTCCTCGTTTTCGACCGCCGGCAGATGTATTTCCTTTGCAGTCAGCCACAGGTCCATTAGCCGCTGCGGCATCTCCGCCGCAGTGGTCACGAAGTCGACCATGCCGGTCGCAATCGCGCTGCACGGCATGCTGTCGTATTCCGCTTCCGCCGGGTCCTGGGCAAGCGTGATGCCGCCCATCTCCTTGACTCTGGACAGCCCGACGGACCCGTCCGAGCCGGCGCCGGACAGCACGATGCCGATTGCGCGTTCGCGGTGGGCTTCCGCCAGTGTCCGGAAAAACAGATCGATCGCGGCCTTGCGCCCCCCTTCCTCAGGCTGATTGGGGGCGACGCGCAAATAGTCGTCGACCATCGTCAGCGCGAGCGAGGGTGCGATCAGATAGACGTGATCCGGCTGAATGGGCGTGGCGCTCGTCACCTGGAGCACGGGCATGCTGGTTGCCTTCTGCAGCAGCGAAGCCATGTTGCTTTCGTGATCAGGCGCCAAATGCACAACCACGACAAACGCCATCGACGTGCGCGCCGGCAGCGCTTCGAAAAATTCAAGGAGCGCACTCAACCCGCCCGCCGATGCGCCGATACCGACGATCGGATGATTTGCCTGGCTCGGGAGAGTGTGGCCGCGTCTTTTCGACATCGCTGCTGATCCTTCGGAAGAATAGGTATTCGCGGCCAGGGTCAGGCAGGCTCCTGGCCCGCTTGCACCAAGATGCGCAGTAAACTTCCATTATCCTTCGAGAAGCAGCGACTGCAAGATTTTTGCCGCATGCCGCCATGCCGCGCGCGCCGGGCCGCCGCCCGCCTCTTCCCCCTGCCGCGACGCAGGGTCGCCGCACCGCCCCGCCAAGTATTTTTTTCCGCGGTACGCCCGACACATCGATCGTCATACATCTCACATAACCGAAACAGCTGCGCAGACAGTTGCCGAAACTGAAATCTCCGATGCGCGGGATATCGCAACGAAAATCGGTCATGAATGTGCCTGATGGAAACGTATCCATTGGATTCGGGCTTCGCACATCCACGTCGTTGGCGACAACAGGGAGCACGCGCAGTTTTCGCGCCGCACGCTCAGTGCGCGATCTCGCCGACCATTGGGTCGCGACAAGGTGCCGGCCCCGCCGCGTCTCTCCTTGTTCGCTATCGACAACCGAAGGCGTCGCATTCTCACGCTCGAACGTATCGACGAGCGAGAAATCGCTCTTGCCTGCAATCGGCGCAGCTGTCCGTAATGCTCAACATACGGACATGTTTACGTCGTGTACTCGCGATCGTCCCTGGCCTATGCTACGTACGGTCCCATCCCGGCTCGGACGAGCTCCTTACAGGGAAATCGCGATGGTTGTTCAAAGGCTTTCGATTCGTGCTGACTTCGGCAAGCTGAAGGTCATCGCGATCTGGCAATGCCTCGCAAAAAACGGCATGAAAGTGTGTCGTTGGAGAGTTGAAGTCGATCGGACGACCCGCATGGAATCGATGACGGTCGATGTTATCGGCGCCCATCCGATGCGCATCGCCGACCTCGCCGCCATGCTCGGCGACCCGCATCTCGAAATGAGAGTCGCGCCGTTTCATTTGACGGTGATCTCGAATCCCGGAGCCGAGCCTGCATCGGGGACGGGCGGCGCACGCGACGCGGTCGGTCCATTCGCACGCGTACGCTCAGGTCCGCGGCTGACGCTGGCCGGAGATGTCACGGATCACGTCACGTGCTCCAGGCGAAAATGATCGCGCCAAAGCGCGCGACGTAGTCCCGGTTTGCGGTCGTCACGACCGACACTCAGTGGATCGGTAAAAACGCCTATTTCAAATTCCAGGAGACAAAAATGCTGAGCCCTCACGAATTGGCGGCGCTCATGCTGATCAAGTCGTCGCCAGACCAGATCGACATGGAACGCGAGGAACTCGATACGCTGCTCGAGCAGCAACTCGTCATACTCGAGCGGCTCGCTTCCGGCGTGCGGCGTCCCTCGGTGACGGATGACGGCGAATTACTCCTTCGGGCAGTGATGCGGGCACATTGACCAGCCTTCGCTGACCGACCGGGTCATGGCGGCCAGGCGCGACAGGCGAAAAGCCGTGACGTGGCCAACGTCCGCGCGCCGAGCAGGTGAACATCCACGGTAGTTCATTCAATTCAGGAGATTGTCGATCATGCAAACCCATGAATTGGTTTCCGGCGCGCAGCGCGCCAATCTCGACACTTTTTTCGATCTGGCCGGCACGATGGTCGATGGTGTCGGGAAACTGGCTGAACTCAACGCGCGCTTCACGCGGTCGACGCTGAAGAGCGCGCTGGAGATCGGACAGAACGCGATCGTCAAGCCGCAAGACTGGTTGGCGATCCAGAGTGCGACCGTCGCGCCGATGGCCGAGAACGTTCAGTCCTACAGCAGCGAGTTCTGGGGAATCATGTCGTCCGCTCAGACGTCGATGCTCGAGGCCGCGCAGGCGGGAAGCGACGCGTATGTTCGTCGTGTCCAGACCTTCGTGGAAAACGCGACGAAACACGCGCCGAGCGGCTCCGAGGCGGCCGTGGCTGCCTTGAACTCCGCGATCGATGCCACCAACGAGTTTTATCAGACGCTAGGGAAAACCGGGCAGCAGGCGGTCGAAGTCGCGCAAAGCACCGTCGATGTGGCGGCGGCCGCGGTGTCGAAGAACGCCAGGCGCGCGATCGAGCAGGAGCAGCGCGCGGCGAAACGATAATTTGGCCGGCAGTGCCGCAGCCTGTCGCCGCACATCACTCGACCAAGCGGACATTTTCCATCGCGGACCACGCCCGGATCGACTGTGCATTTGCGGGCATCTGCGGGGCTTCACGCGCGCTCGTCGGCGTCGGATTCGATCGAGCGTGCCTGTTTGACTTGTCGATTGTTCCGGTTGAAAAACCACGATTGTCCAGCTGTTTTTCCCGCGCGGCGAGTGCGAAATCGTCCTGCGGATGGCTCGCCGACTGCAACGCCCGACGCACGGCTTCGGTATCGTTGAAGCCGGCATTCCCGAGCCACCGCACCTCCCTCTTGCCCTCGAACATCAGCCTGTCGGGCCGCGAAACCGGCGGCTCGTGCTTCCAAACCTGAAAACGGTCCCTCGCCGTATCGAATCCACCGCCGCGAACGTTGACTTCGTAGTGGACCGGATGTGTCGGTTTCGGCCAAGTCGTAGCGCCCTCCTGCATTGTCGACGCCGCCGTTGCGGGGGTTGCACGGCGTTGCCATGTCGCGGCCCGCAGGCTCGCTCCTCCGCCCGGCCGCCGCGCTAGCGTCGTGATGTGACGGGAGTGGCTGCCGCAAGCGGCATAGCCACGCCGCCGCGGGAACGTCCGTTGCGCTGGCGAACGCGTGCCCCGAAGGAGCATCCGACACGACCAAACCCCACCACGCCGGCGACGACGCGTTGACCCTGGGCCGGCGCGCCGTACATTCGACGCCGCCGCAGGCGTATCACGGCGGCACGCATGCGTATCGTTCGGAGCAGCATGTCGACGATGCGCGACGCGTCCCGCCGATTTGGAAACTCACCCGCGCGAAACGCTGCCCGACAGAGTCGACATTCGCGCCAGCCAGTAGGATCACCATGAACACCACCGACCACCACGGAACCCGCATCATTCGCAAGGAACGTGAAACTGCGCGCGGCCCTGGCCCCGACTTCATGGCCGCCAGTACGCTCGAAGGCGACAAAGTGCTCACCGCGGACGGCGACCACGCCGGCAGGATCAAGGCGATCATGCTCGATGTCGGCTCCGGTCGAGTCGCCTATGCGGTGCTGTCGAGCGGCGGCCTGCTCGGGATTGGCGACAAGCTGCTCGCAATTCCATGGAATGAGCTCACGCTTGACGCTGCACACAAGTGCTTCGTGTTGTCGGTGTCAATCGAACAGGTTCGCAGCGCACCGGGATTCGACAAGGACCACTGGCCGGCTCTGGCCGATCCGCAATGGGCCGGACCGATCCGCGACTACTACAGCAGCGTGCCTCACTGGAGCGTCGATGACGAGTTCGGGTCCGATATGCCTGAAGATCAGCTGGCGCCAAATGTTCCTGGGCACGACGGATGCCAGCGCTGACACGCGGCGGTTGCATCGTCGCAGGAGAGCAGCATGGAAACGTGCGCCGTCATCTGGGCCGGATCGTGAGCTGGTCGTGGGCGTGCTGCACGCCATCGACCTGCTTCACCGTATTGACGGCGAGCGTGCGCTGCTGCAGGTCCGGCACACTGCCCGTCAGCACGAGGTCGCCGTGGCGCGTCTTCACGTGGATATCGCCTGACGACACGTTGTCCTTGCCCACGCGTTGCCATCCAGACAACAACCGTTTGATCTAAAACCGATGTCTATTGGGGCAGTTCGCAAGACCGCATGCGGTCGAGATCGCTCTCATCGGAAAACTGAACGGAAATCAAGGCCACCCTGAAACATACGTCGTCTGCCGCGTTTCCAATCAGCGTCCGCTTACTGCGTTTCGCTCCGGTGCATCGTCGCCCCCACGGCATTGCGCAGGACCTCCGCGAGTTGCTGGTTCTCATCGATGCGGGCCTGCTCGATTGCAACGTCCTCGGCGTTGCCGCTCTGTCGGGCCCATTTCTGGCGCTCGAGCGCAAAGATCATTCGCTCGTGAACCGCCCGGATCGCCGCCCATATCGTGTCTTCCGCTTTCTGCGCCTGCGCGTCCTCCAGCGAAAGCACGGAGAACGCGTGCCCGGTATGGCACCGATAGCGCAACGGGCGATCGTCGCTCATGCGCCACAACACGCCGTGGCAACTGGGGCATGTGAGCGCGGAGCGTTCGCCGATCGCATCAAGTAGCTGTGGCGTCACGAGGCCGCGCTCCGCAAGCCGGGCCTCTTCGTCCAGATCGCGCAACTCTGCCATCTTGTCCTTCTCCTCCACACGTGCACCGTAGACCGCTGCATGGATGGTCTGCGGCAGTTCATCGGCCCGGGCGATCGCATCGGCGCCCGCCGCGGCAAGCGCGCTGCGCGGCATGGAAGGCGCGTCGCACTCATCGGGGTCCTGAACGATCCCGTAGCCGTCGCGGGCCCGGATTGCGGCAAGTCCGGCTGCGCCGTCGTCCAGATCGCCGCTGAGCACCACGCCGACCACCCCGGCGCCGTATTCACGTGCCGCCGATCGAAACAGCGGATCGGCGGCCGGACGGGTGTAGTTTTCGGCAGCGGTATCGAGCAACAAGAAGATCCCGCCGCGTAGAATCATGTGCCGATCCGGCGGCGCGATGTAAATCCTTCCCTGCTGGGGGCGTTCCCCATGCATCGCCTGGCTTGCCAGCAAGGGACCCCATCGCGTCAGCAGCTCCGGCAGGATCGTCCGATGCCGGCCGATGTGCTGCACGATGCAAATCGGCACCGGGAGATCCGCGGCAACGCCCGCCACCAGCGTCCGGAGTACCGAGAGGCCACCGCGGGACGAGGCGATGACAACAATGTCTCGGTGGTTCATGGCACCTCCTATGCGGATGGTGCAGCAAGATTAGTGCCCGATACGGGATGCCGCCGAATGAACCACGTACGAGCAGGCGGTACGAAGCGCCGACCGACGCTCGAATAGACGACCTCGACGCGGGGACGAATGCATGCAGATGGACGACAGCGGACCGTCGTCCGCTGCCATCCCGTCACACGCGCATTGAACAGGCGCGCGACTTCACTGAAGGTCGGTCAATGCGGCAAGCAGCATCCCGAAATCCAGCGGTTTGGCGAGATGCGCATCGAATCCGGCGTCTGCGGCAGCGTCGACGTCGTCCTGGCGGTTACGGCCGGTCAACGCGACGGCCTTCAGGTTCGCCCACCGGGGGTCGGCCTTGACCCGGCGAAGCAACTCGTAGCCGTCCATGTCCGGTAGCCCGATGTCGGACACGATCGCGTCGATCGGTGTCGTCGGCAGGATCTCGAGCGCCGAGGCGGCAGTTTCGGCGGTGCTGACCACCGCGCCCGCCAACTCCAGCAGCGCAGTGAGCGACAGCGCCGTCTCCTGGTCATCCTCGACGAGCAGCACGCGCAGGCCGGCGATGCTCCGCTCCGACACGTCACCGCCGGTGGTCGCCACCGCGCGCTCGTCCGCCGCGGCCGGCAGCCATACCGTCATCCGCGTGCCTTGCCCCTGACCATCGGAAGCCGCCGAAATCCGGCCGCCGTGCATCTCGACGAGTTGCCGCACGAGCGCCAGGCCGATACCGAGGCCACCGCGAGCCCTGTCGCGCGGCGCCTGCCGAAACATGTCGAATACATGCGGAAGCATCTCGCGATCGATGCCCTGGCCGTTGTCGACGACGTCGACACGCAGCATCCGCCCTTCGTGCGTCAACTGCACCACGATCTGCCCATGCGGCGGCGTGAACTTCAGCGCATTGGACATCAGGTTCCAGAATATCTGCTCGCATCTCACCGGATCGGCGAGCGCGATGGCCGGACCGGCCGGCAACTCCGTTTTCAGAACCAGCCCGCGCGCGTGCGCGTCGGCCTCGCAGGTATCCGCGATCGTGCGCAAGATGGCCGTCAGGTCGACCCGCGATACGTCGAGTGCCAGCTTTCCGGTCTGGATGCGCGACAGGTCGAGCAGGTCGTCGATGATCTGGGCCTGCGCGCGTACGGCCTGGCGGATCGAATCGGCCGCCTCGCGCACGGCGGGAATGTCGCGCGTCTCGGGAAGGCGCGGCAGCATCTCCGACTTGACGCCGATCAGGTTGAGCGGATGTCGCAGCTCGTGCGACAGCACCGCGATGAACTCGTCCTTCAGCTGGTTCGAGCTCAGGGCCTGCTCGCGTGCGGCCTGTTCCCGCGCGAGCGCTTCCCGGTTCGCATCCTCGCTCTGCTTGCGCGACGTCAGATCGCGGACGATCTTCGCGAACCCGCTGAACGAGGTGTCCGAAATCGGCGTGACGACGCCGCTGCAGAAGATGCGGCGTCCGTCCTTGGTGCGGTGCCAGCGCTCGTCGTCCGCGCGCCCTTCCCGGGTCGCGATGTCGCGCTCGCGCGCCGGCACGAGCGCCTGCCGGTCGTTCGGTTCGTAGATCAGCTCCACGTCCTGACCGATCATCTCGTCTTCCGTATAGCCGAAGATGCGTTCGGCGCCGGCATTCCAGCTGACGATCGATCCGTTGTTGTCCTGGATGATGATCGCGTAGTCCTTGGTCGACTGCGCGACCAGCCGCAGGCGTTGCTCGCCCGCGCGTGCCGCTTCTTCCGCGTGATGCCGGTCGGTGATGTCGATGAGCGTGATCACGGCGCCGTCGATGTGATCGTCCGCGGTGCGATAAGGCAGCAGCCGCATCAGGTACCACCGTCCCGTCTCGCTCTCGATTTCGCGTTCGATCAGGCGCAGCGACTGGAACGACTGGCGGACGTCGTCCGCGAGCGTCGGATATCGCAGCGCGTGCGTAATATGGAACAGCGACCGGCCGAGGTCCGTATCGATCAGGTTGAAGATTGCCGTCGCGTTCGGCGTGAAGCGCTTGACGCGGATCTCCTTGTCGACGAAGACGGTGGCGATTTCGCTCGACGCGATGATGTTGTGAAGGTCGTCGTTCGCCTTTGCGGTGTCCTCGATGCGCGCCTGCATTTCGGCGTTCGCCGTGGTCAGCTCTTCGTTGACCGACTGCAGTTCTTCCTTGCTGCTTTCGAGCTCCTCGCTCGTCGAGCGCAGTTCCTCGTTGATCGCCTGCAGCTCCTCGTTCGACGCCTTCAGCTCCTCGACCGACGTTTCATACTGCTCGATGATCGTCGCCAGTTGCTCGCGGCTGTGCTGCAACTCCTGTTCGAGCTGCGCGAGCACCGGATCCTGTCCGCTCGCTTCCGCCTGATCCTCCTCGGTCATGCGGCCGGCCACCTCGTCGAACACGATCAGCAGGAATTCCGAATTGGCGACCTTGTCGTGAAACGGCCTGACCGTCATGTTGATCCACGACACGCGGGCCTCGTGCGTCCACTTGACGCGCCGCGCCTCGACGCTCGTGCCCGTTTGCAGCGCGCGGAAAATGGCCGTGCGCAAGTCGAGCCGCAGGTCCGGCAGCACCAGCGTCATGATGTTGCTGGACAGCTCCCCGCCGACATGCCGCAGGAATCGCCCGGCGTTGTCCGACAGGTGAACCACGTTGGATTCCTTGTCGATGATGACGCTCGGCGGTGAATACGTTTCCAGCGCACGCTGATGAAGCTCCGAATAGGAGAAGTTGCGCTGGGCCGGGCTGGCCGGAACCCGCATCGGCGGTTGAGGCGCGGAGCGCTCGTCCCCGCCGGATTCGACCTGGAAAAGCGGCGGGAAGCCGGTGACCGGTTTCGCGCGATGCGTGACGACGCGCGCCTGGTAGATCCGCCGCTTCTTGTCGACGACCGTAAACAGATCGTCGGCTGCGTCGGCCGATTCCGCGGTGCCGAGGAACAGATAGCCGTTCGGACGCAACGCGAAATGAAACAACTCGAGGATCTGCCGCTGCACCGCGCGCTCCAGGTAGATCAGCACGTTGCGGCACGAGATCAGGTCGAGGTGCGAGAACGGCGGATCGCGCAGCAGGCTGTGGGCGGCGAACAGGATGCGCTCGCGCACGGCCTTGGCAATCACGTAGTGCGCGCCCTCGCGCGTGAAGTAGCGCTGCAGCAGCGGCGCAGGCACGTCCGTCGCGATCGACAGCGGGTAGGAGCCCGTGCGTGCGCGGACGATCGCGGCTTCGTCGATATCGGTAGCAAATACCTGGATCGCCTGGCTCGACATCGACGCCTCGCGTGCCCGCGCGAGCAGCAGCGAGATCGAATACGCCTCTTCCCCCGTCGCGCATCCGGCTACCCAGACCCGCACCTGCTCCTCGGCGGATTCCGGCGCGAACAACTGGGAGATCACCTCGCGTTCGAGGAAGTCGAAGGCCTCGCGATCGCGGAAAAACTGGGTCACGCCGATCAGCATGTCGGCCAGCAGCGCGTTGGCCTCGTCCGGCGCGGTCCGCAGGAAGTCGCGGTACGCCAGCATGTCGCGCTGGCCGTTTACCTGCATGCGCCGCTCGATACGTCGCAGCACCGTCGCCCGCTTGTACAGCCTGAAATCGTGGCCGGTGCGTACCCGCAGGTGCATCAGGATGTCCGACAGCGCCCGTTCGGGATCATTGGCGCCGGGCCGATCGCCGATTTGCTGCATCTGCGTGAGCTCGAGGGTCTGTTGCTCGATGCGCCGCGCATTCGCCCAGAGGTCCAGCAATTTTTGCGGCATCTCGGCCGCCGGCAGCACGATATCGACGCGCGCCGTCGAGATCGCATGCTGCGGCATCTCCGCGTACTCCGCATCGTCCGGCGTCTGGGCGAGCGTGATGCCGCCCGCCTCCTTGATACGGCTCAAGCCCGCCGCGCCGTCCGAGCCGGTACCGGACAGCACGATGCCGATCGCGCGCGAGTCGTGCGCGTCCGCCAGCGTCCGGAAAAAGTGGTCGATCGAGAGCGCGGCACCTTCGGCGGAGCTCAGCGGGCTACAGCGAAGGCAACCGTCGGACATCTCCAGCTGCATGCCGGGCGCGATCACGTAGATATGGTTTTTTTCGATCGCTACCGTGGTCGTCACCTGATGCACCGGCATACCCGTCGTGTGCTGCAGGACGTTGTCCATATGGCTGACTTGTTCTCGTGCCAAATGGACGATGACCACGAACGCCATGTCCATGCCCGTCGGCGCGCTCTCGAAGAAGGTCTGCAAGGCCGTCGTGCCGCCAGCGGATGCCCCGATGCCCACAACCGGAAACGGCAGATCGCTCTTCACCGTGGTGGACGGGTGTGGCTGCTCCTGATGGGTCGGCTCTTGCCGTGACATTGATTTTCTCCTGATGCTGTAGCTGGACGTCGCCTGTCGGGCGCCAATCGTTGGGGCGTCACATGGATCGGGGCGCAGTTCCGCAGCGGGCCGGGCCTGTTCGTGGCCATGCACTCTATCAGGTTGGCAGCCGGCTATCGGGAGCGCGCTCGAAGGCGACCGCACGGACTCGCGATATCGACCGGTGAAGCCGGTTTCGTCCCAGCGCCTGATGAATATTCGGCAGCCTATTCGTGCTCGCGAGACCTTGCACGGGCGCTCGTGCGTATTGTACGCGGCGATCGAGCGATGAGCCGGCATCCTGACCCCGAATTCATTCGCCGGTCGTCCCGTTGCGCCGCGATACTCGAATTTCCGGAGCCTTATCTCCCTGAAGGCAAACGCGGCGACAGGGACAGCCGATCGACTTGGGATCGGTGGACGGTGTGAAAGTCATGCGCAATGGTGAGTTCTGATCGCAACGCAGCGCCGCCTGCGTCCACGATATGGGTGACGGCCGCACCGGCCCGCGCATGGGCATGCGTCTCGATTCGCATCGCGGGAACGTCGAGGCGCCACCCGTGCTCGAGCGCGCTGCCCGTGCCGCCGTACGATTCGCTGACCGCCGGGTCCTGTGCCTCGTCGAGCAGGGCTTTCTGAACAGAATGCGCCTGCGCTTGAAAACAAGCGCTAGAAATTGCGTGCCACGCCGACCATGAACATGTCCTGATCCTTGTCGTTGCCGGTTGCGACGCGATTGAAGCGCAAGCTCGCCGCCCAATCGGGCGTGACCTGATACGTCACCTGTGCGCTGAGCAACGCGTTGAGCCTCGTTGTGCTCGAGGCCTCGTCCCGGTCACGCGACAGGTACGGACCTACGCCTGCCGAAAGCGTCCATTTGCTCCTGATCGGCGCGACGTACCAGATTTGCGCTGCCACGCCTCTGCGGCCGGCGACGCCGTTGTTGCCCTCGTAGATGAAGCTCGCCGAATAGGCCCACGCATTGCCGAGCGGCCGCTTGACTTCGACCATGTAGCCCTTTTCGATCGGCACTTGCGGACGGTTCGTCTGCGACGTCCCGGCCCACACGCCGACCTGCGTCTTGCCGTCCGAAAACGCCGGTCCCGGATCGCCGCCAAAATCCGCGCCGATGCCGAAGAGCACCGCATCGGAGTTGAATCCGCCGATCATCTGCACGTGGTTGTACTGCACCTTGAGGAAGAAGCGGTCGGGAACGACGTAATACCGCACCGCTGCAGACGCACGCACCCCCCATCGCTTGTCGTTGCGCGGCTCATTGTCGACGTGTGTCGTGTCCATGCTGAAATACGGCCCGGCCGACAATTCGAGCGCGAAGCGATTGCCGAGCGGCCAACGAAACGAACCCAGCGCGGCGAAGCCATCGCGGTGGTGATTCAGCGGATGGCCCTCGTTCAGATACGCGAGATAGACGGAGAAGTAGTCGTTCAGGACGTCGCCGAAGCCGACTTCGTACGCACGCCAATGCATGTCGCCACCCTCGGTCGCGCGTCCGTCGCCATACACCGCATAGACATCGATCTTTCTTTCCGCTGGCTTGAAGCCGGCCGGCGAGCTCGCAGGATTGTCCTCGGCGTGCGCGTGGCCCGCGCCTGCCAGAATGACCAGACCGGCGATCGAGCTGGCGACGACGAAGCGCGCATAGTTGCGACGGCACTGTCCCATTTGGACTCTCCCTGACCTTGGTGACCTCGACTTGGTTCGACACAACGCCATTTGTCGCATCGCCCTCGATGCCGGGCGCTTGAGCATAGGTTCTCCTGCCTGCAGACGATCAAACGCAATCTCCGCCTCGCCGCAGCCACCGTGCAGCACAGATTTACCCGGTTGCTCGTGATGAAGCAATATCGCTCCGTCTTGCAACGAACAATAGGTGTTTGCCTCCTGCAATACCTGCCGATTCGCAAAGGCAGGACCGCCCAACGGTACGCGCGTGGAAATCATATCGATATTCGGTCCGATCGCGATGCGTTCGGCGCGCGTTTCCACGCGATCCATTGTGACGATCAGGATGCCCCGTCAACCGTCGCCGAGCCGGGACACCTTCGCTTAACGCCGGCCAAGCAACACGGCGACGTTGCGCTCGGCCAATGCGGCGATCGTGCGCGACGGATTCAGCCCGAGCGCACGCGGGATCGTCGCACCGTCCATCACGTAGAGCCCGTCGTAACCGAATACTTGTCCGTCCGCGTTTACCACGCCGTCCGCGCGCGTGATCCCCATGTTGCAACCACCGAGCGGATGCGGGGTGATCAGCCTGTGGAAGTCGCTCCACGTCGGAGGGACGAAGGGTTCGCCGCCCGTGGCCGCCGACAGGCGCCGGTGCGTGTCGACCATCGCATCGACCACCGCCTGCGATCGCGTGTACGACCAGTCGAGCCGCAACACGCGACGCCACGGCGCAAACCAGCAGCGACCGAGACGCATGCGCCCGTCTCCCGGATCGATCGCCTGGCCGAACCAGGGCATCATGTTCTCGACCGGGTCGTCGCAATCGAAATGGCGCGCGAAGGCTCGCCAGAACGTGCGCATTGCCGTGCCGTGCGAGCGCTGCAGGTGGCGGCGCACGAAATCATGCGCAAGATTGGGCACGCCGCCATCCTCGACGAACAAGGGCTGACCTTCGTCGGCAGCCCCGTCGAGCAGGTCGATCGCGGCGGAAATGGTGACGCCGTGCGACGGCGAAATCTTCCGGCTGCCGTAGAAGGCGGGCGTCACGAAGTCGCCGTTGAAGGCCCAGCCCCAGCCGAGCCGCGGCGATAGATTCGGCAGCGTGCGATGCGCGTCGCGACAGCGCAGCAGCAGCTCGGTGCTGCCGATCGATCCGGCGCTGACGATCACCCTGGTCGCCGTGACGGATCCGGGCATGAAACTGCCCGCAGCCGGATCGATGACGTTGAAATGCACGCGCCATCCCTGGCCGAGCGGCTCGAGCTTGTGCACGACGTGCAGCGGCAGGATCGTTGCGCCATGGCGCTCGGCCACGGCCAGATAGTTGAGATCGAGCGTGTTCTTCGCCGACACCTGGCATCCGATGTCGCAATTGCCGCAGTGTACGCACGTGCCTTGCGATACCCCGTGCACGTTGACGTGCCTGACGGAATGCCGGTCGTCGCGCGCGTCGGGCAAGGACGGATCGTAAGTCGACGAAAACGACACGGCGAGCGGCAACTTGCGATACCGATCGCCCCAGCCGCAGGCGTCGGCCGCGTCGCGCAACAAGCGGGTGCGTTCGCTGATCTGGTTGTCGGGCACCTCCTGGACCGACAGCATCCAGCCCACGCGCTGGTAATAAGGCTCGAGCGCGTCGTACGTGATCTCCGGCGGCCAGCCATGCTCGAACGCGTCGGGTTTTGCCTCGACCGAGACGTTGGCGTAGATCAGCGACCCGCCGCCGACGCCCGCGGCAGTCACCACCGACATGTCGGAAAAAACACGCAGGTCGGCCCAGCCGTGGAAGCGTTGCGGGTTCTGCTGGTTCCAGAGCCACGGGTCGGTCTCGTCGCGCGGATACGTGTTCGGCGTCCAGCGCCGGCCACGCTCCAGCACCAGCACCCTCCATCCCGCTTCCGCGAGTCGGCAGGCCGCCACCGCGCCCCCGAAGCCACTGCCGACCACGACGACATCGTATTCAAGCGCGCTCATGACGACGATCTCCTGACGCAGGTGCGCCACGGTTCCGATACGCACGACCCGAAGCATCCGCGGATTTCCGGCGGCATCGCGAGGCCGGACCGAGCGAAGCCGATGCGGGCAGCCAGGCCGCCTTCGTGTTGGATGACACGAAACAGTTGCCCGGCAAATTGTTTGGCAACACCCGACATCGTCTTTCCGCGAGCTTGCCCGGCGCACGCGGCGAATTATCGGAAGCTGGATGAAATGTCCTTTGTTTTCATTGGGTTAAGCGCCAATCGCGCAGGCGTGATGCGGGCTGGCACGCCCCATGCATTTGTAGCTGCGAGCGCAACGAAAACGTGCTCTCTTCCAAAACCGCAGCAAACTTAGGAGATTTATCATGTCCGCACTGATGATCAGCGACCTGTCCCGCGCCCACGAACTCAGCCGCAAGGAAATGGCTTCCGTCCGCGGCGGTAGCGTGTTCCAGAACTACGGAATCAACAACATCGCAACCGGCGGCGGCTTCTCGTTCGCGAGCCCCAATACCATCACGGCCCCGGTCACCCAGGTCGATGCATCGACCCACCTGGATCTCACCAGCGTGACCAACTCGATCAACAACCTCGGCGGCCTGGTCGTCGGCAAGCTGGGCCTCTAAGCTGCGCCGGATGTCCGCTCAGCGGCAACCGTGTCCGACAGCGTCGACCGAAACGCTCCAGCCCGCCGCGGGGTTGTCCTCGCGGCGTTCAAAGCCCGCCAGGCCGTGTTCCCTGGCGGGCTTCCCTGCATGATAAAAACGAAGCCGGCATGAACGGGCAGACGGGCCGACGCCCCGTCAGCAGCACCGACCGCGCCCATCAGCGGCCGGGCTGATCCCGCCGCGCCCTCGACCTCCCTTCCCTGCATGCGGATCCGCTTCGCCTCGTCGAGGCGGATGGCGCCGCGGCGCCAGTCATGGTGCCGCGTGATCGCATCGATGCCCCGTTGGCCGTCGGCGCGGCAGTCCCGATGCGTTGTGCCATTCCGGATGGTACGCGATAAATTCAGTGATCCGAAGTACCTCGTGACGATCTTTGCGCCAATGCCGGTTGCCGCCGACCGTCGGCGCAGCATCGCGTCGAGGGCTTTCCTGCGCAGGCGCTCACACGCTGCGGCTGCCCGTCGATGCCTTCGACGCGAATCGCAAGCGTCATGTCCCGTTCCTGTTGGCCGGGATAGAACAGGAGCCGCGGAAACCGTCTGGAAGAACCCGACACCGCCGTGCTCCGATCTTGCCCGGCGAACCCGGTGAAATCGCGTCGAGTGGATTGAATTGCGTTTGTTTTCATGAGGTTGGATGTGTTTCCCGCGCGCATGAGCAGAGCCTGGCACGCGCCGTGCATTGGTAGCTGCGAGCGCAACGAAACGTGCTCTTTCCAAACCGCAGCACACTCAAGGAGATTGACCATGTCCGCACTGATGATCAACGATCTGTCCCACGCCCACGAACTCAGCCGCAAGGAAATGGCTTCCGTCAGCGGGGGTAGCGTGTTCCAGAACGCAGGTATCAACAACATCGTGACCGGCGGCGGATTCTCGTTCGCCAGCGCCAATACCATCACGGCGCCGGTGACGCAGGTCGATGCGTCGACCCACCAGGATCTCACCAGCGTGACCAACTCGATCAACAACCTCGGCGGCCAGGTCATCGCGAAGCTGGGCTTGTAAGTTTCGCGATGCTTGCTTGCAGTCGAAGCAGTGTTTCGATCGAGTCGTACCGAAGTTCCTCAGCCCGCCGCGGGTTCGTCCCGCGGCGTTTCAAGCCCGCCAGGTCCCGCTGGCGGGCTTCTTTGCATGGTCGAAAGCGCAACCGGCCTTCATGCCGCATCCACTGCCGCGCAGCGGACTGCGTCGCGCCATCCGAGATCGAGCCCCGCACGCGCGTAACTCCGTGCCAACACGGCTCTGCTGCGCTCGTAGCTGTCTGTCACCCAGTCGCAGTACAGCGCGGCCAGCACGCTTGCCCGACCGGGATGACGCGAAACGTCGACGGCCATTGCGCCCGCGCGCAGGCCGGAAGCGATGGCGAAACGCAAACCGTCTCCTGTCGCGGGGTCGAGATAACCCGCCGCATCGCCGCACACGATATAGCCCGGGCCCGCGGTCCGGCGCACGCACTGCCAGCGCCTGCCCTCGCGCCACACCGGTCCGACGGGTGTCGTGTCCGCCGGCCACGCGATCTCGCCATCGCGCAGCGTCGATAGCGACGTCCAGATCCGGAACGTGGACGTCGCCCTCATCCACAGCCAGCCGCCACGCGCGATGTTCCAGTATGTGCCGGGGTGCGTGCCGGGTCCGCGCGCGTAGCCGCGGCGAAGCCAGAACAGCGAAGAGTCGGTCGTCACATCGAGCCGCATCGCGCGACGCAGCCACCCGTTGACGCCGGTTGCATCGATCACGGTGCTTGCGCCGACATCGCCGTCGCCGTGCGTGATGCCCACGACCGCGCCGTGTTCGACACGCGCGAGAAGCCCGCCGGCGGGCGCACGTGAATAGCGAACGCCGGCAGCCAGCGCTTCGGCACGCAGGCCGTCGTCGAGCCGGCTGCGGATGACCGCACGTCCCCGCTGCGCATCGGCCACATCATCGAGCCATGTATGCGGTTGCCGCGCGAGGCTCGGCGCCAGTCGATCGAGCAGCGCGAGCGCGGCGCCGGACACGCATTCCGGGGCCGCCCGCGAACGCCCGCGGCCCAGCATCCACACGGTGCCGCCCGCTCTCGCCGCCGCGATCGCGGCAGCGCATCCGGCAGGCCCGTCGCCGACCACGAGCACGTCGATCGCATTCATCGCGGTTCCCTTCAGTAAAGCCCGAGCGCGTCCGGCCCCGGTGCGCACCGCAGCACGTGCCCGATCACCCGGGCCTCGGTCGCATCGCAACGGATCGCCTCACCGTAGCGCACGCGCAGCCGTCCCGGCATGTGCTGCGCCGGCGTCGCATCGGCAGCAGGCAGAACGAAAAGAAAGCGATAGCGCGCGGCAACGCCCGGCGCGTCCGCAGCGTCGGCTTCGCGAAGTGCCCGCGCGGATACCAGCCACAGCTTCGTATGAGACGGCGTTTGCCCGTGGTCGCATGCGGCGACGGCATGGCGCAACGCACCGATGCGCCGGACCAGCTCGGCCGAATCGACATGCTCGAACGCGCCGTACAGCATCTCGCCGTGCAGCGCGTTCGCGACGTAGTCCGAGCGTTCGATGTCCGCGTAATCCACACTGCCGTCGGGCGTCAGGTACGGGCCGTATTCGCCGTCCCATCCGCGCCGCGTGTTCGACTCGTCGCCGCGCGTGACCAGCGGATGACATGGATGCAGGCCGAGTTCATAGTCGAGCATCGGGATCGCGGTCGGCGCGTCGCTCCGGTTGAAGGTTCTGGACGCATCAGGACTCACTGCGGGCCAGAAGCTGTTGGAGGCCGCGCACAGCTTGATATCCTCGGCGAACGGGCTGCCCAGCCCGAAGGTGGCGAGGAAGATGCCGCGCCGGTTGCCCGCATAGGTGACGTCCCAGCCGGGCGCAAACACGCCCGAAGACGCGTCCGACAGAAACGAGGTCATGCGCGGCATCTGCACGTCCCGGTCCCGCCGCCGCGCCGAGCGTGCCGCCCGGCTGAACGCGACGGCGACCGTCTCGTCACGCGGCGAAAACGCCTGCGTATGGCTGAACGGATCGACGTGATGGGGATTGGCCGGCAGGCGCTCGGCGCTGAGCGATATCGGCGAGCCGCTCCTGAACTGCGACTTCGGATCGATCCGCCGGTCCTTGAACCAGCGCTGCAATTCCGCCTGGTCGGCGTACGGGTAGAAATCCGGCGCGGCAACGACCGAATAGGCCGGGTGTATCGCGTGCCCCGCCAGCTCGGCGATACGGATCGTCACGACGCCTTCGCTGCAGTGATCCAGAAACAGTTGCGCGCGATAGCCGCCTTTGCCGACTTCCCCGAGGAATGCCTGTCGGTCGACGGGATGCGCGCGCATATCCGTGCAGGAGCCGTCCTCATGCGCCTTGTGCCGGATGTTGATGAACTCCGGTGCATTGCGCGGTTCGGGAAATCGAAGCCAGGCGGGTGCGAAATGCGGAAAATAGTGCTGCCGCACGTCGTCGACGGCGGCCAGCACCAGCTTCCACAGATTCGTGATGATTCTCATCGTCGTGAAGCGCCGGTTGGCGAGCGGGGCCAGCCGCCATCGAGCCGGCACGCCGAAGCCGTGCACGCCGAAGTTGGCGGCGTTCACCGGCTCGATCAGCGGCCGCGCGGCCGGGATCAGGAGTACGGCCGCGCCCGAACGCTTCAGTGCGACTGCCGGGGTGCTCGCGCCGGCAGGCGGTGCCGTGCCGGCGTCCTCGGAGCAGATCGCATACGGTGCGCCGCCCAGATCGCCGGATGGCGACGGCCGCACGCCCCAGCGCGCCTCGACGGCCCGCTTCAGCTTCTCGCCGCGATGGCAATGGCCATATTGCAACGTCAACCGGCGTCCGGGCAGGCATTCATCGGGAAACAGCTTGCGCACCGGTTCGATGAAGGTGCGCCGATCGTCGCCCGCTTGCCTGCCCTCGATCAGCGCGAGCGTGCCGGCGCCGGTGACCCGGCGCACGAGAAACGCGCCATAGCGCGCCGGCATCGCGCGGACATGCTCGATCCCGTCCGGCACGTGCGGCACGAAGCTGCGGGTCTGCTCGTCATAGCTTGCGTCGACGTCGCCGTTGCGGGCAATGCCGAGTCGCGAGAACACGAGGTCCGCATGCTGCTGATGTCCGGTACGGCGCGCGGGCCGGTACTGGTAAGCCAGCACCGCGATGTCCAGCGTCTGCCAGTCGGGCGGCAACGGCGCCAGCGAATCGATGTAATTCTCCAGCAAGTCGATTGCCTCGAGGCGCACGCCGGCATCCGGCGCCGGGCACGTGGACAGCGCAAGCATGTGATAGACGAGGCTGCGTGCCGGGTCGCCGGGCTCGATCGCCCGCGTGGTGTCCGGGCAGAGATCGTGAATGCGCGGATCGTCCCAGTCGATCGGCAGCGGCCGGCTCAGTCGCTTCGCCGTCTCCTCGGGCGTGCCCGAATCGGACAGGTCGAGACCGTGACGTTCGAACGCTGCTCGCCACGGCGCCGGCAACCCGAGCAGCAACGCGTGAACCTCATCGACGAGCATCGACGGCCTCCGGCGGTGGTGCGTTCGAAGCGGCCGGCTCGATGCGCTTCGCGTCCCGGAACCCCACGCATGTCGATCCGGTCGCTGCAGGCCGCCTCTTCAGCGCTTGTTTCAAACGAACCTCACATTCAGGTTCTCGGTTGCCGAGATCAGTGACTAATATAGGTGATTGCAGCTGCAATGAAATGTCGGATTGTGTTCGAAACATTGAATGCCGGAGGCGCGTGGCGTGATTCGCCGGCGGCGCCGTGACTCGATCAACACATGTCGGCGGCCACCTCATGTTGACGCGCAGAACCTTCGTGCTGGGCAGTGCGGGCGTGGCGGGCACGCTGGTGATCGGCTGGGCGTGGTGGCGCCGCGACGACCGGCTGGCCATACCCGCGCAGCTGGCGATGTCGCGCGTCGATGTGCCGCTGAACGGCTGGGTGATGATCAGTTCCGCTAACGACGTGACGATCGTCATGAGCAAATCCGAAATGGGCCAGGGGATACATACCGGCGCGGCCATGTTGCTGGCCGAAGAGCTGGATGCGGACTGGTCGCGCGTGCGCATCGTCATGTCCCCGCTCGACACGATCTACAAGGACCGCGAATCACTGGCCGACGGCCTGCCGTTTCGTCCCGATGACGACAGCCTGCTCGCGCGCGGCGCGGCGGCCCTGGTGCGCCACGGCGCACGCTATCTGGGTTCGATGGTAACGGGCGGATCGACGAGCATGATCGATCTGTGGGGGCCCATGCGCGAAGCGGGCGCCACGGCCCGCATCATGTTGCGCAGCGCCGCGGCGCAGCTTTGGCAGGTGCCCGTCGCCGAATGCGAGACGAAAGCCGGCGCGGTGCTGCATCGGTCGGGGCGCTCGGCGACGTACGGCGAACTTGTCGAGCGCGCGCGGGATGTGCCGCGCCCGGCACATGTCGCTCTGAAGGACCCGAAGACTTTCATGCTGGTCGGGAAACGGCTGGGCCGCATCGAGGCGCACGCGAAGCTCGACGGCAGCGCGCGCTATGGCATCGACGTGCTTCCGGACAAGCTCCTGTATGCGAGCGTCACGATGTGCCCGACACTCGGCGGAACGGCGCTGGCGGTCGACCGGTCCAGGGTCGGCGGCCTGAAGGGCGTGACCGGCGTCTTCACGATCGCGCCATACCACGGCGGAACGGGAGGCGTTGCCGTCATTGCCGACAATCCCTTCATCGCCATGCGGACGTTGTGCGGGTTGCCGGTCACGTGGGATCACGGGCCGGCTGCGGGCGTCAATACCGCGGACGTCCGCGCGGCGTTGACGCGCGCCCTCGACGGCGACGACGGGCGCCACGTGTTCTACGCGGCCGGCGACGCCGATGCGGCGCTGGGCCACGCGAAGCCGTTCGTCGCGCAGTACGAAGTGCCCTACCTGGCTCACGGGCCGCTGGAACCGATGAATTGCACGGTGCGGGTCGACGACGACGCGGCAACGATCTGGTGCGGCACGCAGGTTCCGATGGTGGCACGCCGGGCCGTCGCGGCGCTGCTGGGCCTGGACGAAGACAAGGTGGTCGTGAACCAGCAATTGATCGGCGGGGCCTTCGGCAGGCGGCTCGAGGTCGACTTCATCACGCAGGCGGCCGCCATCGCGCTTCATGCGAAGGGGCGGCCCGTCCAGACGATCTGGTCGCGCCCGCAGGACATGACGCACGACTTCTACCGCCCGGCCTGCGTGGCGAGATACAGCGGCGCCGTCGATGCGAGCGGCAGGCTGGTTGCCTGGAAAGGCGTGTCGGCGAGCCAGTCGATCAGCGCGCAGGCGATGCCGCGCACCTTCGGCATGCCGGGCCTCGCCGCGAAATGGCTGCCCGACGCCACCGCGGCGGAAGGCGCATTCGACCTGCCCTATGAATGCGCGAACATTCTCGTCCAGCACAATACGGTGACGCTCCCGGTTCCGGTTGGCTACTGGCGCTCCGTCGGACACTCGCATCAGGCATTCTTCGTCGAGAGCTTCATCGACGAGATGGCGGTGCTGGCACGCAAGGACCCGATCCAGTTTCGGCTCGACATGCTGAAGCAGCCGGCGCACCAGCGCCACGTGGCCGTGTTGCGGGCGCTCGTCGCGCTATCCGGCTGGCGTTCGCCACTGGCGTGGCGTGACGAGACCGGTGCGCGGCGCGCACGCGGCGTCGCGATGCACGAATCGTTCGGCAGCGTGGTCGCGCAAGTCGCCGAAGTCCGGCAGGACGGTGACGGCTTTCGCGTGACGCGCGTGTTCTGCGTGATCGACTGCGGGCTGGCCGTGAATCCGAACCTGGTCGAGCAGCAGATGGAGAGCGGGATCATCTTCGGATTGTCGGCCGCGCTGGAGCAGGCGATCACGATCGAGAACGGGCAAGTCGCGCAGCAGTATTTCGACAGCTATCCGCTGGTCAACATGGAGACTTGCCCCGAGATCGTCACGCAAGTCCTGGCCGGCGGGACCGAGCCGCACGGCGTCGGCGAAGCGGGCACGCCGCCGATCGCGGCGGCCGTGGCGAATGCGCTGTATGCGCTCACGGGTGTGCGTCATCGCACCCTGCCGCTCATCAAGCCGAGCCCGCCCGGGCAAGGAGACGACCGATGGTGTCAGTCCGTATCAACGCGGAAACCGCTGACCTCGATACCGAGCCCGACACGCCGCTGCTCTGGGTGATTCGGTGCGAACGGAAGCTGACCGGCACGAAGTTCGGCTGCGGTGTCGGCGTCTGCGGTGCGTGCACGGTGCTCCTGAACGATCAGGCCGTGCCCGCCTGCCAACTGCCGGTCGGTACGCTGAACGGCGCGCGCATCACCACCATCGAAGGGCTGGACGGCGTCGAAGCGCGGGCGCTGAAGAACGCGTGGATTGCGGTCGACGTCGTGCAATGCGGCTATTGCCAGAGCGCCCAGCTGATTGCCGCCACCGCGCTGCTGATGCGCTGCCCTCGCCCCGACGACCACCAGATCGACGAAGCCATGAAGAACATCGCATGCCGGTGCGGCACGTTTCCCCGCATCCGCCGCGCCATTCACCAGGCGGCGCAAGCGCTGGGCCGCTGACCGGCGCATCGGCCCGCTCAGTGGCCGTTGGCATGCGTCGTGATCTGGATGAAATCGGCGGCAATGCGCCCCTCGCCGTATTTGGCCTCGAACAGCTTCAATTGCCGCTCGATTGCCGCGAGATAGGCGGCGCGCGGCTCGGATGAAGGCCGTAATCCGTCGAACAGCGGTGCGGGCGTGACGAGGAGCACGATCATCTCGGTGCCGAACGGCGGCCCGATCACCCACTCGCCCATGCTGCCGATCGTCGCGGCGTAATTCGGCGGCGCCTGGTTGTCGCGTTCGCGGCTGCTCGGCACGAGATGCACGACGCTGCCGTTCAGCACGTAGTAATCGACGTTCACATACGACTCGTAAGCGGGTGTCGTGATGTCGATGACCAGCGGGCTGCCTTCCGCGAGATGCGCGTCCGGCGCTCGCGTACGGAGCGACGCGGCGTGTGACGATGCCTGATTCGATCGCCAGTACGGGGCCAGCGCGCTCACGACTTCGCAATCGCGGGCATCGACCGGACGCACGTCGAGCCTCGCCGCCTGCCCGCCCGCCAGGCCGCCGAGTGCGCTGCGCACGCGGCCGATGCCGACACCGGCTTCCGTATAACCGCGCACCTGCAGCACGCGATCCTGCACCGATGCAACCAGCGCCGAACACGGTACGCGCGCCAGCACAGCCGTCACGGCCGCCAGCGAGATCGCAGGTGCGGGTGCGGGTACCGCTGCCGGCGGCGGCGCGCTGGCAGCAGCGGGCACGGCGTTCGCGGCGGCCGCGGGCGCGCTGCCGGCACCGGCGCTCGCCGTCGCGCCATTCCCGCCGCCGGCAGTCGCATGCGCGACCGTATCCGCGGCGGAGCGCCCGTCACCGCTGCGCGAAAGCGCCTGGTAGCCGTACCAGAGCACGGCGATCGCCGCCGCCGTGCAAGCGCCCACGGCCACCCCCACGCGTACGCCCGATGCCCGGGCGGGTTGCTTGAGCACGCCCATGCCTTCCAGGAACTGGTTGACGCTGGGCGTGCGCGCCGCGCGGTCGAACGACAACGCGGCGCTCAAGGTTCGCCATTGCGTGCGATCGAGACCGGGATGACGCTCGGGCCGCAAGTGGTCGTGACGCGCCTGGGTGGCCGACAGCCGATTGAACGGATGGTGCCCGGTCAGCAATTCGTAGGTGACGCAGGCGAGCGCGTAGACGTCGTCGCGCGGATCCGGCTCGAGATGCTCGAACATCTCCGGGCTCGCATAGGCCGGCGTGATGCCGCCAAGGCTCGCCGGGTCGAACACGGTCACGTCGGGATCCTCGTCGCGGCGCTGGAATGCGCGTGCAATCCCGAAGTCGATCACCTTCACGTCACCGCGGTCGGTCAGGAACACGTTGGCGGGCTTGAAATCGCAGTGAACGAAGCCGCGCTCGTGCGCGTAGGCGAGCGCCTGGCCCATGCCGGCGATGATCGGCAACGCGGCATCGAGCGGCATGCCCTTGAAGTCCGGCGCGCGCAGCACCTTGCTGAGCGGCCGGCCCGACAGATACTCCATCGTGAGGTAGACGAGCGGACCGTCGCGATCGAAGTCGTAGACGGTGACGATGTTGCGATGGGCGAGCGTCTGCGCCTTGCGGGCCTCACGCTGAAGCGCGATCAGCGACGTCGGCTGGCCGCGAAACTGCACATTGAGCACCTTGATCGCGATGTGCGGCTTGCGATCCGACGCCTCCAGCTTGCGCAGGTCGAGCGCCTTGTACACGGTACCCATGCCGCCGACGCCCAGGCACTCCTCCAGCACGAAGCGCCCGTTCAGCGTATCGCCGATGCCTTTCACGCGCTCGCCGTCGACGGACAGTGCGTCGCCCGACGGCCCGGGCGCGATGGCCGGACGCGCGTCCGGCCGAAGCGGGCTCTCCTGGATCCGGGTCGCGTCGCCCGCGGATGCCGTTCTGTCGCGACACCGCTCGAGGCGTTTCAGCACTTCCGCATAGATATCGTCCGACAACGGCTGCGTGGTTTGCGTCTGGTCGAGCACTTCGCGCAACCGCGCGCAATCGACCTGATCGGTCGCCAGCACACGGTCGATCTCCGAGAAGAACGCTTCCTGCGACAGCGTCCCGCTCTGGAATGTCTGAATCAGCTGCGCAAAGCTCATCATTCGTATGCCGTCTACTCAGCTTCAGCTTGCCGACCCGCTTCGGCGTCCCGCGGCGCCGCCAGGGCAAGGACCGTCGATGACGTACCCGTGCAGCGCGACATGCCGGTGATGCACCGGACACCATCGAAGCTGCACGCGCCGCCACGTCATCGTCAGACGAATCCGGCTGCGCGCCGCACCGGCCACAGGCCTTCTGACAGGACGTCTAACAAATCATACTAGTCTGCGGTCACGCCCTGTGCAATCGGTGCCGGAACTAGAATTCACGTCGATCGATCACGAACCGGCTGCAGGTTTTCGCCGTCCACGCGCGCCCGCGCTGCCCGGTCGATTTTCCAGCGCGCGCGGTCGTGCGGCGAACCTATACTGGACAGATTCCCGGTACGTCGGCACATCGCGCGATGCTGCATGGCTGCCCCTATTCCATCCGATTTCGCGGAGTCAACCATGGGCGTGCTCGTCATCAACGATCTTCCCGAAAGCGTCGACCTCGACCGCCAGGCGATGGCCGCCATCAGCGGTGGCGCGCGGGTCCGTGCGCATCAGACGATGCTCGCGCCGCAGCCTTTCCCCTATCTGCACACCGACGCCCGCGGGGTTGCGTTGAAGCATGCACCGGCGGCCGAAGCGGCGGCGTCCCCGGCGCGCCCGACCCTGTTGCGCTGACGGCACACCACCCGGCCGCGCATGCACGGTCAGGCCGCCTGCGACATCATCGCGGGCCGCCGATCGGCCGGCGGGAACACGCACCACGAGCCATCGTCGTGACGAAAGAAGAAGATCGCGATCGTGCCGGCCGGATGCACGGCCTCGACGCAGACGAAGCGCCGCCGTTGCGCCGGCAGGCGGCTGAAGCGCACGATGCGCGCCGGCACGCGCGCGCTCGGCGCGAGCCACTTGTCGACCTGCATGCGCAGCGAGGATTCGGTTCCGTTCATTTGAGCCCCCTGATGACGATGTCGAACGCGCCGGGACGTCGCTCATGCGGCGGCGATGGCGGCCGCGGCGCCTCGTCCGCTCGCGCGCCGCGCCGCGAGCAGCGCGCGGCAGACGGACAGCGCGAACCGGACGGCCGTCCGCGGATGCATGACGCAGGTGCGAACCTGCTCGCTGTGGCCCGTCCCTTCCACGCACCACGTGCAGAAGTGCTCGCAGTTGTTCGTGAGCAGGCGATAGCGGTTTTCGCCCAGACGCGAACGCGCGCGCAGCACCGCGGTGCGTCCCGCATAGGCGGCGTACGGATGCGGCACGACGCGCACCGCGTGACCGGCGGCGAAGCGTTCGAGCGTGACTTCCTCGATCGGGCCGCGATGCAGCGACGTGCACAGCCCCGCGTAGTGGACGACGCGCCCGTCGCCGACGTAGATGCCGTGATGGCTGTAGGCGCCGCGATCGGAAACCAGGTGCGCGCCGAGCGGAAGTGCATCGACGCCGCCGGACAGCGAAGCTGCCTGCGCGCTTGCGTCCGCAATGCTGTTCACTGGTTGAAGGTCGCGTTCCATGACGGGCTCCGTCTGCAGGTTGGCGGCCGCCCGTGTTGCTCATGGGTCAGCCGGTTGCCAACTAACCTGCATCAAGCGTGCCACTCTTCGCGGCGCCCGCCGTGCAAGGCCTGGCGGGAAACGCCCGGCGAACCGCGCACCGCGCTGTCGCCGCGCGGCCAACCGTTTACCGGGGATTTTGTTGGTGCGACAGCACCAGTTGGCGCGCCCGACCGCCGTCTGCATGTGCCGGAGCACGTGTCGGTTTCGCGGCCACGTTCGTGGCCCCGACTGTTGGCTCGCGTACAACCATTGCGGGACGAGGCCGCGACGCACTAGGATGCAAGCAACGCGTGTCGATCGCGCCTTGCCTTGCCGCGCGTGGTGCCCGGGCGGATCGACGCCCGCGCCCGGGCCACGCACGCGGGTCGTGTCACGCATGGCACGAGGTTTGCACGTATCGGGTACCCGGTTCGTCGGCAAGCCCCATTCGGAGACGCATCATGACCACGCTCGCAATTACCGACCTTCACATGCAGCGCGACATCGACCGCAAGACGATGTCGTTCATCCGCGGCGCAGGCGCGCCGTGGGTATTCGGCTGGATCCAGCCGTACACGCCGCCGGCGCCTGCGTTCGGGCCGGTCGTCAACCTCTATCAGACGTACAACACGTTCTACGCGAACCAGGTTCTCAACCAGATCCAGAACATCGACGTCGCGAACTCGGCGCCTGGCGCGAACATCGTGGTCGGGGTCGGCGCGGACGGCAGGAACCGGCTCGTCTAGCGCCGGTTTCAAGCCGGCCGGCAACGCGCGTTCACAAGCCCTGATCGGCATGAACCCGCCCTGAACGAAAAGGAATGGCGCGCCGTGAGCGCAGAACTGCAATGGACTTCGGCGTCACGCACCGACGTGGGCCGGGTTCGCGAGATCAACGAAGACGATTGCCTCGCGTTGCCGCACCGTGGCCTGTGGGCCGTTGCGGACGGCATGGGCGGACATTCGGCCGGCGACCTCGCGAGCCGGATGATCGTGCAGGCGCTGGATCGGCTGGCCGCCCCGGCCACGCTGGCGGACTTCATCGCGGCGGCGCGTACCGCGCTCGATGCCGTCAACGCGCAATTGCGCGAATCGGCCGCCCGACGCGGCGTGCGCATGATCGGCAGCACGGTGGCGGTGCTGCTCGCGAGCGGCCGCCAATGCGGCTGGCTGTGGGCCGGCGACAGCCGGATCTACCTGTACCGCGACGCGCGCCTGACGCAGCTCACGCTCGATCACAGCCACGTCGCGGAACTGCAGGCGCAGGGCCACCTGAGCGCACAGCAGGCGCGCCATCACCCGTCGCAGCACGTGATCACGCGCGCGGTCGGCGCCGCCGAGCAGCTGCAGCTCGACGAACGACGCATCGACGTATGCGACGGCGACATGTTTCTGCTGTGCAGCGACGGCCTGAGCAACGAGCTCGACGAAGCCGACATCTCGGCCGCCCTCGCCTGCGGCGATTGCGCGCGCGCAACGGACGAGCTCGTCGCCCTCGCGTTGCGCGCGGGCGGCCGGGACAACGTCACCGCGGTCGTGATCCGCGCGTCCGATCCCGATGCGTCGGACCGGACGCTCGCCAATCCTTCCGTGCGACGCTGAACGATCACGCGACGCCTACGCGTCCTTGTCGGGCGTCGCGGGGTCCTGATGACGGAACGCTTTCGAACGGATGCCGTGCTTCTTGAGCAGCATCTGCAGGTGCGACCGATTCATCTCGCAACGGCGCGCCAGTTCGGCCACGGTGCCGCCGGTCTCCTGCAACCCGCGTTCGAGAAACGCACGCTCCGCCTCGTCGCTTGCCGCACGCTTCGCGTCGCTGAGCGACATCGGCCTGCCCAACGCGCCGTCGTCGGTCGCGCGAACGGCGGCCGACCCGGTTTTCGGCCGGATGTCCTCGGGCAGGTGCTCGATATCCGCGACCTCGCCGGCCAGGCACGACAGACGGTAGACGAGGTTGCGCAGTTCGCGGATGTTGCCCGGATACGCGTACGTCAGCAGGAAGTCGCGCAGCTTCGGCGTCGTCTTGAGTGGCCTGCGCTTCAGCGCCCCTGCCGCCTCGTCGCCGAAGTACGCGAGCAGGAGCGGGATTTCGTCGCGACGCTCGCGCAGCGCGGGCAAGGTCAGATGAATGACGCTCAGGCGATAGAACAGGTCCTCTCGAAAGAGCCCCTGCTCGCTCAATTGCCGCAAGTTCTTGTTGGTGGCGGCAACGATGCGCGTGTCGACGCTGATCGGCTCGTCCGAGCCGACCCGCTGGATCTCGTGCGATTCCAGCACGCGCAGCAGCTTGACCTGGCCCGACAGCGGCAATTCGCCGATTTCGTCGAGGAAGATCGTGCCGGTGTGCGCGCTCTCGAACTTGCCCTTGCGATCGTTCGACGCGCCGGTGAACGCGCCGCGCCGGTGCCCGAACAGCTCGGATTCGAGCAGGTTGTCGGGAATCGCGCCGCAGTTCACCGAGATGTAGGGCCGGTCGGCGCGCGCCCCGTTCGCGTGGATGACTTTCGCCATCAGCTCCTTGCCGGTCCCGCTCTCGCCGTCGATCAGCACCGGCAGATCGGTCGGCGCGGCCTTCTCGGCGATTTCGAGTGCGGCGAGCAGCTTCGGGTTGTCGCCGAAAATGCCCTCGAAAATGAAGCTGCGCTCGATCAGCGCCTGCCGCCGTCGTTGCACCGCGGGCGCGGGCGCCTCCGGCGCGTCGGCCGAATCGGCTGCGTCGGGCGCCTGCGGCGCGGCCACGGCGGCCTCGACGAAGCGCTCCTTGCGCGACATCTGCATGACTTCGTCGCGCAGCACGTTCGCCTGATTGAGCAGTTTCTCGATGTCGACACGCTCGAGCTTGGGCGCCCAGCGCAGCATCGAGCGCAGGATCTCGATCTTCTCGAGCAGGCCGGCATACGAGACCGCGGAGTTGCCGAATCCGTGCGGGTCGAAGAGTTTCATGATGCGCCCAGCTGTTTCTGCACGAGCTGGTAATACATGCCCTGGAGGGCGACCAGCTCGTCGTGCGAGCCCTGTTCGACGATCGCGCCTTCGTACAGCACGAGGATCTTGTCGGCCCGCATGATGGTGCTGAGGCGGTGCGCGATGATCACCGCCGTGCGCCCTTGCAGGATCTCGTGCATGTTCGCGAGGATGTTGCTCTCCGACTGCGTGTCGAGCGACGACGTCGCCTCGTCGAACACGAGCAGGCGCGGGTCGTGATACAGCGCGCGCGCGATGCAGAGCCGCTGGATCTGGCCGCCCGACAGGCCCACGCCGCGCTCGCCCACCACCTGCTCGTAGCCGAGCGGCAATTTGCTGATGAAGGCGTGCGCGTCGGCCATCCGGGCGACCTCCTCCATGCGGCGCCAGTCGGGGCTCGTGTCGCCGCAGGCGATGTTCTCGGCAATCGAGCCGGAAAACACCAGGTTGGACTGCATCACATAGCCGATCTGCTGGCGGTAGTACGCCTTGTCGATCGCGCTCATGTCGTATCCGTCGACCACGATCTTGCCGTCCGTGGGCGCATAGAATCCCACCAGCAGCTTCGCCAGCGTGGTTTTCCCCGAACCGCTGCGCCCGACGATGGCCACCATCTCGCCGCGCTTGATCGTGCAGTTGATGTTCTCGAGCACGTAAGGCGTTTCGTTGCCGCCGTAGCGGAAATACACGCCCTCGAAGCCGATGTCGCCCTGCAGGTCGGGCAGCAGCACGCGCGAGGCCAGTCCGGACGGCTGCTGCTCGGGCTCGAGGTCGAGGACGTCGCCGAGCCGTTCCATCGCCACCGCCGCGTCGTTCATCAGGCTCCACATGCCGACGAGCCCCATCAGCGGCGCCAGCACGCTGCCCATGAACGCATTGAAGGCGATCAGTTGCCCGATGCTGAGTTCATGGGCGAGCACGAGGTTCGCGCCGACCCACAGGATCACGATGGTGGTCGCCGCATTCAGCAACTGGCTGCCCAGCGCGACCAGGATGTTGAATGCCTGCGCGCGGTACTGGACGTCGAGCGCCTTCGCATACTTGCGCTCCCACTTCAGCCGTACCGAGCGCTCGATGCCCATGCCCTTCACGGTCTCGACGCCGCCGAGCGTCTCCATCAGCAGCGACTTCGCATCGGTGGACGCGGCGAACACCTCGCGCGCATAGCCTTTCAGCTTCGGCGTCGCGAGCGCCGTGAGCGCCATGATCGGGATCACGAACGCGATCAGCACCAGCGTCATCTTCACGTTGTAGAGGAACATGATCGTGAAGTAGATGAAGATCATCAGCAGATTGAGCGCGGTGGTCACGGTGGACTCCGTCAGGAACGCCCGGATCGTCTGGTTCTCCTGGAAGCGCGCGAACACGTCCCCGCTCTTGCGGCGCGCGAAGAACGAATACGGCAGCGACATCGTGTGTTTGTAGAACTGCGACATCATCGCGAAGTCGAGGCTGCGCACCATGAAGTTGGAGAGATGCGCGCGGATCGTGGTCATCAACTGGGTGAACACGTGCGAAACGACGAGCCCGGCGATCAGCAGGTGCAGCAGGCTGACGTTCTGGTGCACGACGACCCCGTCGAGGATGTTCTGGATGATGAGCGGCGGTATGACGCCCAGCATCTGGATCACGAACGTCGCGAGGAACAGGTGCGCGAGGATCTTCCGGTAAGGGTGCAGATAGCCGATGAAGCGCACCCAGGGCGAGCGCGACTCGGCCGGCGCCGCGGCCGGCCCGCTCGCGGTAAACAGCAGGCAGGTGCCGCTCCAGCCGCGCTCGAACGCCTCGACGCTCAGCTTCCTGAAGCCGAGCGCCGGATCGGCGATCCGCACCCACGACTTCGACACGCCGTACACGACGACGTAGTGGTAGCCCTCCCAGTGCACGATGAACGGCAGGTCGAACCCGAGCAGCGCCTCGTACGTGCACTGCACGCCGCGCGTCGCGAAGCCGACCGCCTCGCCGGTGCGCGCGAGACTGTCGAGCGTCGCGCCCTGGGTCGTCACGTTCGCCAGATCGCGCAGCTTGCCGAGCGTCATCGCGACGCCGTAGTGACGGCAGATCATCGCGAGGCACGCGGCCCCGCAATCCATTTCCTCCGCCTGCTCGACCAGCACGAAACGCTTGATCATGCGCTCGCCGAACGCGGCGTCGGCGCCGATGTCGATCTGCAGCGGATGGCGGCGCCGTTCGGCGAGCTTCTTCTGCCGCTGCAGCTCCTGGTCGACGAAGCGGATGCGTTCCTCGAGCACCTCGCGCAATTTCGGGTTGCGCTCGAGCATGAAATGCACGGTCTTTTCCGGAATGACGAGCAGGCGCGTATCGGTGACGGCGGTGACGGTCGCCGCCTGCTCCTGCCGCAGCAGGCACGCGCGCTCGCCGAAGATCTCGCCCGCGCCGAGCGTCGCGAGCGGATAGTCGTTGCCGTCCTCGCGGCACGAGACGCTGACCTCGCCCTGGCGCACGACGTACAGCCGCAGGTCGCCGCCCGGGCCCTGCCGGACGATCTCCTTGCCGGCCGGCACGCGCTTCACGCCGACGCTCGACACGTATTCCTCGAGCTCGGCGCGCGTCAGCTTGCCGCGCAGGTCGAACAGCCGCGTCACGAAACCGCCGGCCGAGCTGATCGCGACATAGCTCGTCACGAACGACTGCGCGGCCGGGTTGTCGCGCAGGATCGGCTCGATCGCGCTGCGCGGGATGCACAGCACCTCGGTCTTCGTCGACGCGCGCACCGACACCTCGTGCCAGTACTCGCGCAGCATCGCCATTTCGCCGAACACCTCGCGTTCCTTGCGCACGCCGACGCTGGTTTCCTTGCCGCGCTCGTCGGCGATCAGGCGCACGGACCCGCTGCGCAGCACATACAGGCCCTCGGCGAGGTCGCCGCGATTGCAGACGGTGTCGCCGAACCCATAGGTGCGCACCTGCGCATGGGCGGCCATGCGATCGAGTTCGTCGTGCGAGAAGAGCGACAGCGGCTCCACCGACGCGAGAAACGCCGCCAGCGACGGGGTGCTGGCCGGGGCGGGGGCTTGTGCGTCCATCGATGCGGTTCTCCGTGATCAGCGTGCCTCGATGATGTGTTCCTGCGCGCGCTCGGCGAGCCACTCCTCGCGCAGCAGGCGGCGCACCTCCGACGCGACGTCGGCGTCGAGCGCGGCCGGGTGTTTCGCGGTCACCGAGAAGATCTCGAAGAACGCGCCGTCGGGCGCCGCGAACGGCCCGAGCAGATCGCCCACGTGCGCGTTGAACACCTTGGCCTCGATATCCGTCTTCAGCGAGCCGCGCAGCACCTTGCCGATCACGCCGCCGCGCTCGCTCGTGTCGGCGATCGAATGCTCGCGCGCCATGTCGCCGAAGCAGCTCGGGTCGTCCTCGAGGATCGCCATCATCTCGCGCGCCTTGCCTTCCGAGTCGAGCACGATATGACTGACCTCGATGCTGTCGAACTTCGGCGAATTGAGCTTGAAGTACGCGTCGACGGCCGCATCGCTGCACACCGTGTCGAGCGTCTTTTCCTGGTACAGCGTATCGGTGATGAAGCGCTCGAACTCGTCGAGACTGACGCCGAACACGTCCAGGTAGCGGTTCATGTCCGCGGCGCGGTGCAGCCCGCGCACGCGGCGAAACTGGTCGGCACGCTCCTGGATCTCTTCCGGCGTGACCTGCATGCCCATCTTCCTCGCCGCGATCACCGTCAGCCGGTCGCGAACCTGCTGTTCGACGAGGCCCTCGAACTGCCCGCTGAGCTTCAGCACGCGGATGAAGTCGTCGGTGCCGATCACCTCGTCGTCGATACGCACTATTGCCGTCATCTCGTTCCCCTTGATCCCTGTCAGCGGCGGTTCGCCCTGATGCGCCGCCGGTGCCTCGCCTCACCGCTTGCCTGCGTTCCACTGCGCCGTGGCGGCGCCCGTCAGCCCGCGATCTGCCTGAACGGGTCCAGCGCGAACCCGATCAGGCGGCGCTCGCGCACCACGATTTCCGCCGTGGCCGTCATGCCGTAGCGCAGCGGGTAGGTCGTGCCGGCGATCGTGTACGCGTTGCGCACGAGCGCCACCCGGCCCTCGTAGACGGGTTCCTTCGTCTGCGCCTGCGGCTTCGTCGCCGGCGAAATGTATTCGAGCGTGCCGTCGATCACGCCGTAGCGCTGATACGGAAACGCATTGAACTTGAGCTTCACGGGCAGGCCTTCGTGAAGGAACGCGCGGTCCTGCTCCGCGATCGCGACCTTCACCACCGGCCGCGCATCCGACGGCGCGATGCTGCCGAGCGGCGTGTTGGCCAGGATCTTGTCGCCGGGCTGCGTCGTGGTCACATCGGTGATCACGCCGGAGACGGGCGCCAGCACGAGCAGGAAATTGTCCTTGTCGATGTTCTCGAAGCGGATCCGCGCGGCGGCATCCGCGGCGAGGCGCGCCGTCTGCACCTGCAGACGCAGCTTCTCTTCGGTGTTCGCGATGTCGCGCACGGTCGCGTCGTACTGGATGCGCAGCCCGGCGAGCGTCTCGCCGCTGCCTTCGAGTTGCGCCTTCGCCTGCGCGAACTCGTGGCTCTGCTGCGCCTCGAGCTGCGTGAGCCGCGCCTGCGCGACGCGGTAGCTGTCCTGGGCCTGCAGGTAGGCGCTGCGCTTCTGTTCCACCTGGCTCTGCGACACGCCGCCGCCGCCCGGCAGCGCGAACAGGCGCGCGTACTTGTCCTGTTCGTCCTTCGCGAGATCGAGTGCGTGGCGGGCGTTGTCGATATTGCTGCGCGCTTCGTCGATCTGCGCGTGCTGCGATTGCGCGAGCTTGCTGGTGCCTTCGGCAATGCGGTTCTGGTGCAGGTGCTCCTCGACCTCGATCTGTTGCTTCAGCGCGTCGGCCTTGCGCTCCATCAGCTGCTTCTTGTCCGGAAACTGCTTCCATTCGCGCTCCGCGTCGTCGAGCTTGAGGCGCGCATCGAGCGCGTTGGTCGCCGCCTCGATCGCGCCGCGCGCGTTGATCCGGCCGATCACGTCGTTCTTTTCGACCGGCTGGCCTTCGGCGATGTAGATGTCCACCAGCTCGCCGTCGACGGGCGCGTAGATGCGGCGCACCTCGGACTCCGGCGCGAGCGCGCCCTGCGCCGTCACGATGACGTCGGCGCGGCCGACGAACGACCACAGCAGCGCGCACACGACGAGCCCGACCATCGCGATGATGGTCGCCTGCGTGAGCCGCCACGGCCGCGCCGTCAGGATCGCGATCCCTTCGACGCTGTGATCCTCCAGCGCCTCGCCCAGCGAGCGTGGCGGCTCCGGCGGCGGCGCCTGGCGCGCGCGCTTGAGCAGACTATCGAGCTTCACTGCGCCCTCCCGACGAAGCGAGCCGCTCCAGCGTCGCGACATGGGCGGCGAATTGCGGCGTCGCGAAGCGGAACTGCCTGAGGCGATCGAGTACGGCCGGCCCGTGGCCGGCCCGCGCGTCGCTCTCGAACTGCAGGTACTGCTGCAGGTCGGCCCGCACCGCGTCGAGGCCGCCGAGGCGCGGATAGCGCTGCTCGTCGTCGGCGAGCAGCGCCGGGAGACCGTCCAGGCGGTCGTCGTCGAGCGCCGACGCGATCGCGCGCTGCAGCCGCTCGAGCGCGGCCACGTAGACGGAGTTGTCGCTTTGCAGCCGGCGCAGCTGACTGAGCGCGTCGGCATACAGCACGCCGAACGCGGGAACGTATGACGAAATCCGGTCGAGCAGCCGCTGATGCGCACCCGGGTCGTCGTTCCAGCGGCCGGTCAGCGCCTTGATCGGCGCTTCGTCGCGATAGATGCGGATCGGCGCTTCCGCCCCGCCGCGCCCGGCGACGAACGCCTGCAGCTCGCCGATCCACGCGACTTCGTCGACGAGCGGGCGCGCGTCGGCGTTGTGGCGCGCCAGCGTGCGCATGTCCTGCACGACGGCACGGGCGCGGTCGAAGGCGCGCGCGTTCATCGCGGCGATCCAGTCCGGCACTTTCGACCGGACGAGCGCCTCGGTGCCCAGCGCGACGAACGCCGGGTCGTCCGGATGGCTCGCCAGATGGCGGTCGGCGAGTTGCGCCGCCTGCGCGGCGTCGCCGCGCGCCAGCAGCGCGTGCATCTCGCGCAGCGGCGCGTCCTGGAAATACAGCGTCGCGACCAGCAGGCCGACCGCCGCGAGCAGTGCGCCGCTCCACCCGCCGAGCCGGCGCAGGTTGACGTGCCCGCTGCCGCCGAACGCCTCGCTCAGCTCCGACAGGAAGACTTCGACCCTGCCGCGCCGGCGGCGCGCGTCATGCGCGGTTTCGGCGGCGCCATGCGCGGCGTGCGGGTTGACCTCGTCGTCCGGCTGAACGGCCGGCACCGTGCAGAAGATGTCGAGGAACGAATGCGCGGTATCGACGAAGGTGGTCCGGTCGGGGTCCGCGGCGGCCGCATGCGCGGCGGCGCCGGGCGACGATGCGGCCGTCACGGTGGAGTCCGGCCCCGGCTCGCGCTGCACCCGGACGCGATAGACGAAATGATCGCCGCCGAACGCGAGCAGCGCGCCGTCGCCGAGCGGCACCGCATGCTCGTCGAGGCGCCGGCCGTCGACGAACGTGCCGTTCGTGCTGCCGAGGTCTTCCACGAAGACCTCTCCGTCCTGCACGTAGATGTGCGCATGACGCCGCGACAGGTAGTTGACCTGATGCGGATACGCGTTCCGGTAGCAGGCGAACGTGTCGTCGGTCTTGCTCACGAGGAACGGGAAGGCGGTAATGATGACCGGTTGCAGGCCGAGATCGCCGCGCTCCGGCGCCAGCGTGACGACGGCCGGCCGCGCCTGCCGATGCGTCGCGCGCGGCACGAACGCGGCGCGGTACGCGAGCGCGCCGGCGAAGCGCAGTTCGTCGCCGTCGCGCAGCAGGTGCGGCTTGTCGCCGACCTCGACACCGTTGACGGCCGTACCGTTCTTGCTGCCGAGATCGGCGACGTAGGCCGCGCTGCCTTCGAAGAAGATGCGCGCATGGCGGCGCGACAGGTCGGCCACCAGTTCGGGCCTGGCAGACGCGAACGGCGTGTTGGTCCGCCCGACGGCGAACAGCGCGTGGTCGATCCGGATCTCGCTCAGCTCCGGATGCGAAACCGGCTTGAGCACGATGTCGAACTGCCGGTCGAGCGCGGCGCGTTGCTCGGCAATCGAAGCGGCGTCTGGAACCATGATTCGGCCAACGATCGACATGCGCCCGCCAATGGAGACGCGGCGCAGGCAACGCGACGCGCTTTCGAACCACCTGAGTGAAGCCGCACCGCCAACGCACGTGGCGGCACGATCGTGAAAAAAGTTTAGGCGACGGATGGCGGTAGTCAATCGGCTGGCGCCGATCGCGCGGCTGCGCAGGGCTGGCGTGTTCATTGCAGCGCGTGGCCGGTCGGCTCGCTGCCTGCATTCGAGATTTCGACCGCGCGCCAGCCGCCGCCGATCGCCTTGTAGAGCGTGACCGTGTCGCTCAGAATCTGCTGATGATTGGCGAGCAGCGCGAGTTCCGCGGATGCCACCGAACGCTCCGATTCGAGCACCTCGAGTTGCGAGACGAGCCCTTCCTTGAGCTGCGCCTCGACCTGCGCTGCGACGGTGCGCAGACGCGCGCTCTGCTGCTGAAGCTGTATGCGCTGCTGCTTGTGCGCGTCGAGATCGACGAGTGCATTTTCCACCTCCTTGAACGCGGTAAACACGGTCTGCCGGTACTGCTGCTCGGCGACCTTGGTCTGCGCCTCGGTCGTCTTGATGTGCGCGCGCACGCCCGGGTCGAACATCGGCAGGTTGATGCTCGGCAGGAAGCTGAACGTGAACGCCTTGAAGAGATCCGACAGCGCGAACGCCGCGGTGCCGCCACGCCCGGTCAGGCTGATCGACGGCAGCTGCGCCAGCTTCGCCGCGCCCACTTCGTCATACGATTCGAGCACGCGGTACTGCGCGGCGACGACATCCGGCCGGCGCGCCAGCAGTTGCGCGGGCAGCCCCATCGGCACGTCCGGCAGCTTGACGCGCTGCCGGAGATGGCCGGCGGGCATCCTGAATTCGCCGGCCGGCACGCCCAGCAGCGTCGCGAGCGCGTTCTCGGCCGTGTCGCGCGAGCGGTGCAGTTCGATCAGTTCGTTCGCCAGCCCGTTGATCTCCGCGCTCTGCCGCAGCACTTCGGTCTGCGGCGCGATGCCGTTCGCCAGCATCGACTGGTAGATCGCGAGGATCTTCCGGTTCTTGTCGAGCGTGCGCTGTTCCTGCTCGATCTGGTCGTCGAACTGGAGGATCCGGAAATACGTGCTCGACACGTCGGCGACGAGCGTCAGGTAGCCGGCGCGCCAGTCGGCCTCGGTCGCGCGGTATTCGGCCTTCTGCGCCTGCACGCCTTTCTCGACCTTGCCCCAGATGTCGATCTCCCAGTTCACCTGGCTGCCGAGGTTGTAGGACTTCGACAGCGTCTGATGCGTGTTCTTTTCGAAGTCCACGCCCGCGCCGAGATCGGCGCTCGGCAGCGCGCCCGCCTGGACTTCGCCGACCTGCGCGCCGGCCACGCCGATGCGCGCCGCCAGCACCTTGATATCGACGTTGCCCGCGATGGCCTTGTCGATGAGCGCGTCGAGCGTCGGATCGTCGAAGCTCTTCCACCACTCGGCGTTGACCGCGTCCGACGCGGATACCGGCCCGTGCGCATGCGCCCAGGTGGTCTTTGCCGGCATCTCGGGGCGCTGGTAGACGGGCACGTTCAGGTCCATGCAGCCGGACAGCAACGCCGCGCATGCGCCGGCGGAACCGGCGATGCGGGCCAGCGAACGCATGAGGCCGCGGCAGTTGCGCGTGGCAGTCGGCGACAGGCAGGTGTTCACGATCGACTCCTTGGGCGGAACGCGGCGACGATGCAGGATCGGGGAATGTGTTGGTGTCGATGCTGCAGCGTGGCACGCTCGCGTCTCATCTCGCATGGGGCGTGCCAGCCGCTCGCGGGGGGCGGCGGCAATCGTGCCGGCAGGCTTGCCGGCGCGGGTCCGGGTCACGAAGACGGGAATTGGCACGACGTGCGCGCGGCACCCGGATCAACGGTGCGTGATGGGGCGTCGCAGACAGTTCGGGCTCGGGATGTCGGGTGTGCGCCGACACTTGGCGCATCGGGCGGCCGCGTCGCCGTCCGGCGCCCGCCCGCTCACCTGCTCGCGTGAGCGCGAGCGCGCGTACGTCAGCGATCGCCGATCGGCGTGCGCGACGTCACTTCACGTAGATCGTGATTTTCTTCGAGTAGACGGGGGGATTGTGCGGCACGTGGTTGGCGTCGCCCATCAGGAGCTGCAGCGTGTGCTTGCCCGGCGGAAGCTCCAGCGTGGTCTCGGTCTCGCCCGCGCCGAAATGCAGGTGATTGCGGTCGGACGGAATCGGCTGGTCCATCGGCGGCAGGTCCGTATCGACCAGCAGGTGATGGTGGCCCGTGTTCGGAAACTGCACGTGCGACGGCGCGACACCCATATCGCGCAAGCCGAACCACACGCGGAACGGACGTCCGGCCGGCATCACCTGGCCATCGTTGGGCCAGCCGATGTAGACGACGGCCTTCGGGGGATGCGTGCCGGTCTCTGCGGTCGCCGCCCCCGTCCATAGCAGCGTCACGGCAACGGCGAAGAGGATGAGCTTGTTCATGGCGGCAATTCCCGGTTCGGGCGGCAGGCGCGGGATGGCGCGCTACTTGACCGTGATCGTGATCTTCTTCGAGTACACCGGCGGATCGTGCGGCACGTGGTCGTGGTCGCCCATCAGCATCTGCAGCGTGTGCTTGCCGGGTGGCAGCTCGATGCGCGCCTCGGTTTGACCGGCACCGTAATGGAGGTGATTCCGGTCCGACGGTATCGGCTGGTCCAGCGGCGGGAGATCGGTATCGATGAGCAGATGATGGTGGCCCACGTTGGGCCGCTCGATGCCTTTCGGGCAGATGCCCATGTTGCGCAGGCCCATGCGCACCCAGAACTTGCCGCCCGTGATCGTTGCGCCGTCGGACGGCCAGATGATGTAGGCCTCGGCGCCGGGCGGCGAAGTCGTACGCCCGGCGGCGAACGCGATCCTCGGCGCCAGGACGGTGGCGGCCAAAGCCAACAAGGTAGCCCTTCTTCGCATCGTGTTGCTCCTCGCGTGGATGGCGGCGCGCGGCGTCGGACAGTGGAGCGTGTCTAACAGCTTAGGACGTAATCGACAGGAAGGCACATAACGATGTTCCAGGGTAACGGGCCGGCCGCGATGCGCGGATGCGTATGTCCGTTTTTTGCAAGACCCGCGGGTGGATCCGGTGATCGCCGCCAGGCGCACGTGCTATCTTGAATGTGTCCCGGCCGCGCCCGTGCCTGCCGCAAGCCGGCATTGCGCTCGCCGCGACCGAACACCCGGCAATGGCTGCGCTCCGCCTTCGGCATCGGGTCCGACGGCGCACCCTGGGGGGCTCAACATGTGGCGAATACTCCTGCCCGCATGCCTGCTTGCGTCGATCTCGGTGGCATCGAGCACGTGCTCCGGCGAGGACATGCATGCTTTTCCCGCACCGCCGTCGGCGTCCGCGCGCGCCCCGTCAGCCGAACCGCGGCGCGTCGCGCTCGTGATCGGCAACGGCGCCTATCGCGATCATCCGCTCGCCAATCCCGTTCACGACGCCGATGCAATGAGCGACGCGCTGCGCGCGCTCGGCTTCGACGTCATCACGTTGCGCAATGCGACCCGGCAGCAGATGCTCGACGGGCTTGCCGCGTTCGAACGCCACGGCGCGGCCGGCGGCACCGGGGTGGTCTATTTCGCGGGCCACGGCGCCAGCGTCGGCGGAGCGACATGGCTCGCGCCGGTCGATGCCGACGTCGGCGCGCCGGCCCGCCTGTCGCGAACGGGTATCGACCTGCAAACCGTATTCGATGCGACGTCGCGGCCGCGCGGCGACCGGATTGATCTGATCATTCTGGATTCCTGTCTGATCGCGCCTCCCGGTGCCGGCCACGTGGCGGCCCGCGAGCCGCCGCCGCACACGCTCGTCGCATACGCGGCAGCGCCCGGCGCAGGAGCGGCCGACGGTACCGCGCATGGTGTCTACACGGCAGCGCTGCTGCAGACGCTCGCGGTGCCGGGGCTCGGGATCGCACAGGTCTTCGACCGTGCCGGCGCGATGGTCGAACGCGCCACCGGGCATCGGCAGACGCCGTGGATCGCGTCTTCCCTGTCCGGTGCGGCAGCGACGTTGGCGTTCACCGGGGCGCGTCGCGCTGGAACCGGCGACGCGCATGCCGGCGGCGGTACGGCGCAACGATCCGACGTGCTGGCCGACGTCGGCGTCGTGGCGCTCGATAGCCGCGGCGTGATGCCGAAAGACAGCGCCGAACAGTACGAAATCACGTTCTGGGAGTCAATCAAGGACAGCAAGGAGGCGGGCGACTACGAAGCCTATCTGAAGACCTACCCGAACGGCCGCTTCGCGCAGTTGGCGCAGGCTCGTCTCGCGCGACTGCGCGCGGCCGCGCCCAAGGCGCCAGCGGCGTCCGCGCCCGCGCAGACGGCGAGCGCCGCGCCGGCCCCCGCCGCCGTTTCGGCTCCGGCTCCGGCTCCGGCACCTGCGCCGGCGCAGCCCGCGCACACGTCCGGCTCGACGCCGAAAGCGCCGCCGCCCGCTGCCGCGGCGGCCCCGTCGGCACCGCCGCAGAAAGGCGGCGCGACGGCCGCCAATGAAATCCACGATTGCCCTGCCTGCCCCGCCATGCTGGCGGTTAGTCCGGGGGCTTTCACGATGGGCAGCAATTCGGGCGATCCGTCGGAAAAGCCTGCGCATCGCGTGACGCTCGATCACGCGTTTGCGCTGGCGAAGTACGGCGTGACCGTTGCGCAGTGGAACGCGTGCCGCGATGCAGGCGCCTGCCCGCGCCTGCCCAACGACAGCAACACGGCGGCGAACGCGCCGGTGCGCGACCTGAGTTGGGACGATGCGCAACTGTACGTCAAGTGGCTGTCGAAAATCAGCGGCAAGTCTTACCGGCTGCCGACCGAGGCCGAATGGGAATTCGCGGCCCGGGGCGGCACCGCGACGCGCTACTGGTGGGGCAACGAGATGCGCCCGGGCAACGCCAACTGCAAGGACTGCGGTCAGCCTTGGCATGCCGACGCACCGGACAACGTCGGCTCGTTCGCGGCCAATCCGCTCGGCTTCTACGACATGGGCGGCAGCGTATGGGAATGGGTCAGCGATTGCTGGCACAACTCGTACAGGAATGCGCCTGCCGACGGCCGCTCATGGGACGAGCCGAATTGCCAGGTCCGCGTCATCCGCGGCGGCTCGTGGCGGGATGGTGCAGGCTACATGCCCGTTTCGACACGCTTCAAGTACGACAGCAGCGTGCGTTATTCGGCAAACGGGTTTCGTGTGGCGCGGGACGTGAAGTAGGCGGATCTCGGTTCGAGAACGGCCGGCCGCCGTGTCAGCGACAGGATGTTGGTCTGGAATGCAATGCCTTCGATGACGGAGATGATTTCGGCGTGTCAACCGAAGCGCCTCCGTCCGTCGCGAGCAACGCGTTCAACACCCGCGCGTCCGTCAACCGCTCCAGCGACAGGCACGTTTCACTCAACGCATCGATCTGCGCACGCTGCTCGAGCGCCATGCCGGCCAGCGCCCGAAACTTCGCCAGCAGCGCCGCGTCGGACAGCGGATTGCGCGGGTCGCCGAGCGCGATCGGCACGTGACGCGATTCCCGCCGTCCGTCCGCGCGATGCAGGATCACGGTCGGCTCGTCGAGATCGCCGAGCGCCGGATCGACCTCGATCGCGATGCGTGCGAGCAGCGCCGTGATGCGCGCATCGTTGCGCCTGTCATCGCGATACGCACCGATCCCCGTGTCCCCGAACGCAAGGGCCGCTGCCACCGCGTACGCGAGGCTCATCTGCGCCGACGACAGCGTCGACAGGTCGCGGCCGCCGCACATCCGGGCGACGAATGCACTCGCGCGCACGACCACCCGCTCGATCTCGCCGGCTTCGAAGGTGCGCCCGTCCGCAAGCTGCAGCGCCGCGTCGACCGCGGCGTGCGCGCTGCGGCACGACGCGTGCGGCTTGATCGAGCAGCGCATCACCTTCCAGTGCGCGCCGAGGCCGTCGGTCAATGCGTCGGGCACCTGCGATTGCGCGGCGAACGCGCTGAAGAAGCCGCCCCACACGTCGTCGAACACCTGCGCGGGGCCGCTCACGCCTTCGCGCGCGAGCAGCGCCGCGAGCACGCCGCCCTCCGCCGCCCGCCCGGCATGCAGCCGCTTCGTCTGCGAACCGTCGTGGATGAAGCCCCACAAGCCGCCGGAGAAACTCGCCGCATGGCCGAGCGCGTCGCGCGTGCGCGCGGCGTCGAGTCCGAACACGCGCGCGCTCGCTGCTGCCGCGCCGAACACGCCGCAACTGAGCGTCGAGTGCCAGCCGGCACCGTTGTGGGCGGAGTACCCGCCGGCCGCCTCGAGCACGCGCCGGCCGACGTCGTAGCCGAGCACGACCGCCGCCACGCATTCCCGGCCGGCCACCGGGCGGCCCGCGCACGACAGCGCGGCCAGCACGGCCGGCAGCACGACCGCGCCCGAATGATCGCAGCCGCCGGAATCGTCGAGCTCGAGCGCGTGTGCGGCGATCCCGTTCACGAACGCCGCATCGCGCGCGCCCGCGGCCCGCCGGGTGCCCCACAGCGTCGCGCCGCCATCCCCGACCGTGCCGGTCAGCGCCCGCGCACTGCAGGTCTCGACGGCGAACGTACCGGCCAGCGCCGCCCCGAACGTGTCGAGCACATGACGCTTCGCTTTCGAGACCACGTCGTCCGGCATTGCGTCGGCGGCCGTCTGCGCGACGAACGTCGCAAGCCGCGTGGCGCGCGTTTGCGTCACCGTCTTCATCGCGCCGACGCCTCCGCCAAGCAATGCGCGAATACGTCGACCGGATGGCCCGGCGGATTGACGGGCACCCGGGCACGCCACCAGCGTGCGATGTCGCGCCCGGTCGCGAACCAGACGTCGCCCGCGTCACGCAGATGCGCAAGCAACGCGCGCAGCAAGTCGATGCGCCCCGCGGTGCCGATGACCTCCGGATGCAGGCGCAGCACGCAGCAGAGCCCGAAGCGGCGAAACCCGTCGACGTCGCGCCGCCAGTTGTCGAGCACGTCGCGGTACGCGGCGATACGCGGCTGGCCGGCCGGTACGGGTGGCGACAGGTTGAACTCGAAGTAAGGCTCGTCCTCGAGCTCGTAGTGCAGCGGCAGCTCGACGAGCCGGGCGCCGTCCGCGCGATCCTCGTCGCGCGGATGCACGTACGGCAGATCGTCGCCGCGCCACGACGACGACCACGTGAAGCCTTCCGCGACGAGCCAGTCCGCGAAGCCGTCGGCCCAGTTGCCGGTGAACGAGCGAAACCCTTCCACGTCGCGGCCGATCGTGTCCGCGAGCGCCGTGCGCCCGATACGGCACGCGTCGATCTGCGCGGCGAGCGGCAGCACGTCGAAGTCTTCGCAGCGATAGCCGCTCACGCCGAGTTCATGCCCGGCGGCCGCGATCGCGCGCACGGCAGCGCCATGCGTTTGCGCGACGCGGCCGGGCACGAACCAGCTCGTCGGCACGCTGAATTCGTCGAAGGTCGCGAGCAGCCGATCGACGCCGCGCGTCGCGCCGTAGCGCCATGCCGACAGCGATTTCTCGCGGCCGACGATGCGCGGTTCGCGCGTCTCGATGCCGTGTATGTCGTTGAAGTCGACCGTGATCGCGACCGCGCAGCGCGCGCCGTCCGGCCAGGCTGGAAGTGTCGTCACGGGCTGCTCCGTTGCGTCGATTGCGTCGATTGCGTCGTTTGCCTGCCGTGCGCGTGCTGCGCGAGCCACCAGTCGGCCACGTCACGACAGCGCGCGAACCAGACGCCATCCTGCGCGCGCATGTGTTCGAACCACGCTTCGAGTAGCGCGAGGCGCCCCGGCTTGCCGCAGACTTTCGGATGCAGCAGGGTCGTCAGGCACAGCCCTTCGCGATAGACGCCGTCGAATTCGCGTGTCCAGTTGTCGAGCGTCGCATCGTAGCCGGCGATCCGGTCGAGTCCGGCCGGATAGTCGGGGTTGCGGTGATACGCGAGCGACGCGTAATCGTCGGTCTCCCAGCGGCCGGGAATCTCGACGAGCGGCGGCTCGCCGTCGGCGCCGGGCAGCAGGTACGGACGGTCGTCGCCGCGCATCGAGCTCGAATAGCGCACGCCGGCTTCGCGCAGCACGCCCAGCGTCGCCGCGCTCCAGTCGCCGGACGGCGTGCGGAATCCGACCGGCCGCACCCCGAGCGTGCGCGCGAAGACGTCGGCCGACTGTGCCATGATCTCGCGCTGCCGCGCGGGTTCGAGCGTCCAGAACGCTTCGTGCCGGTAACCGTGATAACCGATCTCGTGGCCGCGCTCGACGATTGCCGCGCATTGCGCGGGCCACGTCCGCGCGATCCATGCGGGCACGAAGAACGTCGCGGGCAGGTCGAACGACGCGAGCACGTCGAGCAGCCGGCCGAGCGCGCGCCACGGCCCGTAGCTGCCGAGCGTGAAATACGCGGGGTTGCGCCAGATCGATCCGTTCAGCATCGCGTCGCCGGTCGGGCCGTCGAGGTCGAACGCGAGCGCGACACACGCGCGCCGCGCGTGCGGCCAGCGGGGAGCCAGGTCCGTCATCGCGCGCTCAGTGCGTGCCGTTGATCGTCGCCTTCGCGACCGCGTGTTCCTGCAGCCCCCATTTCGCGAGAAGCTTGTGATACGACCCGTCCGCGATCATCTGGTTGAGCGCCGTCGTCAGCGCACTGCTCAGCGCGGTATTGCTCTTCGCGACGCCGATGCCCGTGTATTGCGACAGGAACGGCTTGCCGACCGGTGCGTACGCGTTCTGCTCGAGGCTGTTCTGGTACGGCAGCGTCTCGCCGCCCTGCACGGCCGCGTCGATGCGGTTCTGGCGCAACTGCATGCGCGCGTCCGACGAACCGTCGGTGCCGACGACGACGATCGCCGGCTTGCCGGCCTTCACGCAGTTCTCCGCGCTCCACGCGGTCGTGTTGTCGGGGAACGACGTGCGCCGGCTCGACCCGACGCGCTTGCCGCACAGCGCGTTCATCTGCGCGAACTCGCCGGCGCGCGTCTTCAGCACGTAGAACTGCGGGCCCGTCTCGATGTAGTCGACGAACGTCACCGCGTCGCGGCGCGTCGGCAGGTCGGTCATGCCGGACAGGATCATGTCGACGCGCTGCGTCGCGACCGCGCTCATCATCTGGTCGAAGCTCGTCTCCACCCAGTTCAGCTTCGCGCCCATCTTCGCGGCGAGCGCCTCGCCGAGATCGACGTCGAAGCCCGCGAGCTTGTCGGTCGCCGGATCCTTGTATTCGAACGGCGGATAGTTCGGCACGATCGCGACGTTCAGCGTGCGCTTCGCGTTCGCGGCCTGGGCGACCGCGAACGACGCATGGAGCGCGAGCGCGCCGAATGCGACAGCGGCCAGCGTGCGGGTCAGGACGGATGCTTTCATGGGGATGTCGCCTTGTCGTGGTGGTGTAATGGGTACTGCAGGGCTGCGTTGCCCGTCTCGTCGACGGTTCGCTCGGTCGAGCGCCGCGGTGCGGTGCGCCCGGTCCGTTCAGGCAATCACGGCCGAGATGAAGTCGCGGGTGCGCGCCTGCGTCGGCGCGGACAGCACCTGGTCGGGCGGCCCGCTCTCGACGATCCGGCCGCCGTCCATGAAGACGACGCGATCGGCGACCTCGCGCGCGAAGCCGAGCTCGTGCGTGACGACGATCATCGTCATCCCGCTCTTCGCGAGATCGCGCATCACGGCCAGCACTTCCCCGACGAGTTCGGGATCGAGCGCCGACGTCGGTTCGTCGAACAGGATCAGTTGCGGATGCATCGCGAGTGCCCGCGCAATGGCGACGCGCTGCTGCTGGCCGCCCGACAGCTCGACGGGGAACGCGTCGCACTTGTGGCCGAGCCCGACGCGCGCGAGCAGCGCGCGCCCTTCTTCCAGCGCTTGCGCGCGGCGGCGCTTGAGCACCTGTACCGGGCCCTCGATCACGTTCTCGAGCGCGGTCTTGTGCGGAAACAGGTTGAAGCGCTGGAACACCATGCTGGTCGCGAGCCGCTGCCGCGCGACCTGGCGCTCCGACAGCTCGTGCAGGCGGTCGCCGGCACGCCGGTAGCCGGCCAGCTCGCCGTTGACCCACAGCGCACCGGCGCTGATCGTCTCCAGCTGGTTGATGCAGCGCAGGAAGGTGCTCTTGCCCGAACCCGACGGTCCGATGATGCACAGCACTTCACCCTGCACGACGTCGAGCGTGATGCCGTGCAGCGCCTGGAAATCGCCGTACGACTTGCGTACGTCTATCGCGCGAACGACTGCGTTCGTCATGACGTTCTCCCGATGGGGTTGGATCGTGTCGTTCATTTGCGGCCCGCCGCCCGGCCCGCGCCGCGCGCGAAGCGCCGTTCGACGCGCGCCTGCGCAAGCGACAGCACGATGACGACCGCGAGATACCAGATGCCGGCGACGATCAGCAGCTCGATCACCCGAGCGTTCGCGTAGTAGATGTTCTGCGCGTTGTGCAGCATCTCCGCGTACTGGACGACGCTCGCGAGCGAGGTCAGCTTGACCATGCCGATCAGCTCGTTGCCGATCGGCGGCACGATCACGCGCATCGCCTGCGGCAGGATGATGCGGCGCAGCGCCTGCAGGCGTGCCATGCCGATCGACTTGGCCGCCTCGTACTGGCCGGTGTCGACCGACAGCAGTCCGGCGCGCACGACTTCCGACGTATACGCGCCCTGGTTGATGCCGAGTCCGAGCACCGCCGCGAGGAACGGCGTCATCACGTCGACGGTGCGGAATTCCGCGATCCCCGGGATGCCCAGCGTCGGGAACACCAGCGCGAGGTTGAACCACAGCAGCAGCTGCAGGATCACCGGCGTGCCGCGAAACAGCCAGATGTAGCCCTGCGCGATCGCGCCGAGCACCGGGTTCGACGACAGCCGCATCACCGCGGTCGCGACGCCGAGCACGATGCCGAGCGTCATCGCGAGGACGGTCATCACGATCGTGTTGCCGAGCCCCGTCAGGATCGAGCGCGCGGTCAGGAACTGGCCTACGACGCGCCATTCGATCTGTCCGCGCGCGAACGCGAACGCCACATAGGCGAGCGCGGCAACGATCGCGATCGACGCGACATAGCGGCCCCAGTAGCGCCGGCGCACGCGCACCAGCCCGGTGATGTCGTCCGCGGCGCGGGCGGCCGGCCCCGATGCGCCGTCGAGCCGGCTCGAATCGGAGGCGCTCAGCATGACGGCCCCCGGTAGTCGGCGGCCCACGCGGCCTGGCGTTCGATCGCGGCGCTCAGGCGGCCGATCTGCTCGCGCACGCGCGCGGGAGACGTGCCGCCCGCACCGCCGCGGGCCGCGACGGCCGCGTCGAGCGTCAGATGCGCGCGCACCGCCGGCGCGAGGCGCGTGTCGACGGCCTGCAGCTGTTCGGCGCTCGCATCGGCGAGCTCGATGCCGTCCCGCTCGCAGGCGCGCACGAGCGTGCCGGTGATCTCGTGCGCTTCGCTGAACGGTACGCCCGTCAACGCGAGCCAGTCCGCGACCTCGGTCGCGAGCGTGAAGCCGAGCGGCGCCTGGCGACGCATCTCGTCGACGTTCACGCGCATCGTGCGGATCATTCCCGCCATCGCGGGCAGCACGAGCTCGAGCGTATCGATCGAATCGAACGCCGCGATCTTGTCTTCCGCGAGATCGCGGTTGTACGCGAGCGGCAGCGACTTCAGCGTCGCCAGCAGCCCCGTCAGGTTGCCGATCAGGCGCCCCGCCTTGCCGCGCGTGAGTTCCGCGATGTCCGGGTTCTTCTTCTGCGGCATGATCGAGCTGCCCGTTGCGTAGCCGTCGTCGAGTTCCACCCAGCGGAATTGCCGCGACGTCCACAGGATCACCTCTTCCGACAGGCGCGACAGATTCACGGCCAGCATGCTCGTGACGAACACGAATTCGGCGACGTGATCGCGCGCGGCCACCGCATCGATCGAGTTCTCGCAGGGCGCGTCGTAACCGAGCTCCTGCGCGGACAGCTCGGGCCGCACGCAGATGGCCGAGCCCGCGAGCGCGGCCGCGCCGAGCGGCGAACGCGCGGTGCGGCGGTCCCAGTCGACCAGCCGGTCGGCGTCGCGGTACAGCGACTGCGCATGCGCGAGCAACTGATGGCCGAACACGATCGGCTGCGCCGGCTGCAGATGGGTGAATCCGGCGGTCACCGTGTCGACGTGCCGGCTCGCCTGGCCGACCAGCGCGTCCTGCAGATCGAGCACGCCGCGCACGAGCGCGCGCGCCTTGTCGCGCAGGTAGAGGCGCAGGTCGTTCGCCGCCTGGTCGTTGCGCGAGCGCCCGGCGCGCAGCTTGCCGCCCAGCGCCGGCAGCCGCTGCGTGAGCACGCGCTCGAGGAAGGTGTGCACGTCCTCGTCGGTGAGCGACGGCGCGATCGCGCCGGCCGCGTAGTCGCGTGCGATGCCGTCCATCGCGGTCAGCAGTTGCGCGAGCTCGTCGTCGTTCACGATGCCGGCGCGGTTCAATTCGCGCGCATGCGCGCGGGAGCCTGCCAGGTCGTACGGCACGAGGCGGAAGAAACTCGGATCGGAGCGCGACAGGTCCTGCAGCGCGTTCGACGGTTTCGACTGGAAGCGGCCACCCCACAGGCGCTCGATCGGTTCGGTAAGGCTCATTGCGGTCGACCTCGACTCGGTTGGATTGCCCCTACTGTAGGCATTCAATTTTTTTTGTTGTAGCGAGAAATTGAATCCGCTTTAATGAAATTTTTCTCAGCATCGTCGCGTCCGACGAGCTTCCCGATGCGCAATCGCCTGCCGCCGCTGAACCCTCTTCGTGCGTTTGAAGCCGCTGCGCGGCGCGGCAGCGTGTCGGCGGCCGCGGACGAACTGCACGTCACCGCGAGCGCGGTCAGCCACCAGATTCGCATTCTCGAGAGCACGCTCGGCGTCGCGCTATTCGTCAGATCAAAGGCCCGCGTGAAGCTCACGCCGCAAGGCGAGGCGTTGCTGGAACCGGTCGGCGCCGCGTTCGACCTGATCGCGAACGCCGCCGTCAGGCTCGATTCGCCGGTGGCCGCCGGCGATCTCGTCGTGTCGACGCCGCTGTCGCTGACGTCGCGCTGGCTTGCCCGGCATATCGGCGACTTTGTCGAGCGTTATCCGGGCATCCACCTGAAGGTGGTTCCGTCGAACGACGATCGCGAGGTCTATTCGCCGGACGTCGACGTCTGCATCCGCTACGGGGAAGGCAACTGGCGCAACCGGGCGGTCGAGATGCTCGCGCATCCGGCGCTGTTCCCGGTCGTGAGCCCGGCGTTGATGAACGGGCCCGATGCGATCCGCAAGGTGCAGGATCTCGCGGGGCGCACGCTGTTCTGCGAGCATGCGGGCTCGTGGATGCGCTGGTTGGCCGAAGCGAAAGCCGACCGGCTGCCGGGCATCCGCATCCTCGAGATCGGCAACGCGCACATCGGTGTCGAAGCCGCGGTGCATGGCCAGGGCGTCGCACTCGGCGACAGCCTGTCGGTGCGCGACGACCTGATCGACGGCACGCTCGTGCGGCCCTTCAGCGAAACCGTGCCGTCACGCCATGCGTACTATCTCGTCGCGCGTCACGAGATGACCGAGGCGCCGCTCGTGACCGCGTTCACGGCGTGGCTGCGCGCGCGCGTCGCGTGATGCGCGCACGTGTTTGCGACGAGGCGGGAAGTCAGGAAACGAGACTCGTCAGGTCGTCCCACACCATCACGATGTTCCGCGATCGCCAGATCGGCCCCGCGTCGACGTACTCGCCGGCCAGCCGGCCGTTCAACGACGCGTAAAAGGCGATCGCGGCGTCGTTTCCCTTGACGACACTCAACGCCGCGCCCTGGTACCGCATCGTTTGCAGATGCGTTGCGAGCCGGGCGAGCAGCGTGCGGCCGATGCCGCGACGCTTGAACCCGGGATCGACGTACAGGAACTTGATCTCGCCACGGCCGCCGAAGATCGGCTCCGACGGCGCGCCGGCCGCGCCGATGCCGACGATCGTGCCGTCCGTTTCCGCCACGAGCACCAATTGGTCGCCCGCGTTCGACGCCAGCTTTTCCCGCCATGTCCTGCCGCGATGGCGCTCGTCGAGGACGGCGTGCGCCTGCGCCGGCGCGAGATCGCGATAGGTATGCCGCCAGACCTTGACGTGAAAATCGGCGATCGCCTGCGCATCGTCGAGGTGGGCAGACCTGACGGATATTACGGACATGGAAGACTCTCTCGGCTGGCTGGCTTGGCACACGCGGGCGCGGCGCACGAGCCGGATTGTCGACGATCGGGGCGACCGTGTCAGCACCCCGCGGGCATCGCGAATCAGCGCGCAACCGCTTCCGTGTTCCGCACGCTGCCCAGAAACCGCGTCAGCTCCACCGTCTGCGGCCGCTCGAAAATCTCTTCGGCCGTCCCGCTCTCCCACACCCTGCCCTGGTGCATGAACACGATCCGGTCGCTCACCGCCCGCGCGAAGTTCATCTCGTGGGTGACCATGATCAACGTCATGTCCTCGCGCGCAAGCTGCGCGACGACGCCCAGCACCTCGCCGACGAGCTCGGGATCGAGCGCGGACGTGATCTCGTCGCACAGCAGCACGCTCGGCTTCATCGCGAGCGCACGCGCGATCGCGACGCGCTGCTGCTGACCGCCCGACAGCTGTTCCGGAAACGCGTCGAACTTGTCGCCGAGGCCGACGCGCTCGAGCATCAGTTCCGCGATCGCGCGCGCCTGCTGGCGATGCGACTTTTTCACGACCGACTGCGCGAGCATCACGTTCTGCCCGGCGCTCAGGTGCGGAAACAGGTTGTACTGCTGGAACACCATGCCGACCTTCAGCCGCAGCGCACGCAGGTCCGCGTGCCGCGCATCGACGCGTTCGCCGTCGATCGAGATCGTGCCCGCGTCGATGCTCTCGAGTCCGTTGAGCGTGCGCAGCAGCGTGCTCTTGCCCGAGCCGCTGCGGCCGATGATCGAGACGACCTGCCCGCGCTCGACGGAGAAATCGATGCCCTTGAGCACATGATGGGTGCCGAAGTTCTTTTCGAGACCACGGGTTTCAACGAGCGGCATGCCATCTCCTTTGCAACGTGCGCGCATAACGGGTAAGCGGATAACAGAGCGCGAAATAGATCAGCGCGACGAGGCCGTACACGACGAACGGCCGGAACGTCGCGTTCGAGATCGCGATGCCGACCTTCGTCAGCTCGGTGAAGCCGATGATCGACACGAGTGCCGTATCCTTCACGGCCTGCACGCCGAAGCCGACCGTCGGTGCGATCGCGATGCGCGCGGCCTGCGGCAGGATCACGTGACGCAACTGCTCGACGTAGCTCATGGCCAGGCTCGCCGACGCCTCCCACTGCCCTTTCGGCACCGCCTCGACGCAGCCGCGCCAGATTTCCGCGAGATACGCGCTGGTGAAGAACGTGAGCCCTGCGGTGGCCGCGATCCACGGCGGCACGTCGAGCCCGACGAGCGGCAGGCCGAAGAACACGATGAACAGTTGCATCAGCAACGGAGTGCCCTGGAATATCTCGATGTACAGCTTCGCGATGCCGCGCAGCAGCGTGAAGCTCGACACGCGCATCACGAGCAGCCCGAGGCCGACGACGCCGCCGGACAGGAACGACACGATCGACAGTACGATCGTCCAGCGCGCGGCCAGCAGCAGGTTCGCGAGAATCTGCCCGAACGTGAAGTCGATCATCGCGCACCTCGCACGCGACGGGAGAACAGGCGGCGCCCCATCGAGCCGAGCGTGGCACGCAGCAGCAGCGCCATCGCCAGATACGCGAGCGCGATGACGAAGTACGTCTCGAACGCGCGGAAGTTGCGCGACTGAATGTAGCCGGCCGCATAGGTCAGGTCGGCCACCGAGATCTGCGACACGACCGCCGAGCCGAGCATCGTGATCACGATCTGGCTCGACAGCGCCGGAAACACCTTGGCGAGCGCCTGCGGCAGCACGACGTGGCGCAGCATCTGCGCGCGCGACATCGCAAGCGCGGACGCCGCCTCCAGATGCCCTTTCGGGACGGCGGCGACGCCCGCGCGCACGATCTCGACCGAGTACGCGCCGAGATTGAGCGTCATCGCGAGGATCGCGGCCGTGTATTCGTCGATGTGCACGCCGAGCGCCGGCAAGCCGAAGAAGATGAAGAACAGCTGGACGACGAACGGCGTGTTGCGGATCGCCTCGACGTACGCGCCGATCAGCGGGCGCAGCCGCACGGCCGCGCGCGCGTCGGCGCTGTACGCGGCCGCGCCGAGCACGCCGAGCGCCACGCCGAGCACGGTCGCGACCGCGGTGAGCGCGAGCGTGATCGCCGCGCCGCTCGCGAACACGCCGGCGTATTCGGCGAGCTCGCCGAATTGAAGCTGGTAGCTCATGACGATGGAGTAAAGTCGGGTTCGGACAACGACACCCGCCGCGCCGGCGGTGCCGGCCGCGGCGATGTATCAGGCGACACTGCGATTCGTCACAGTCCGGCCGGCAACGGCTGGCCGAGCCACTTCTTCGACATCGCGCCCAGCGTGCCGTCCTGCTTCGCATGGGCGATCGTGTCGTCGATCTTCGCGAGCAGGCGCGGTTCGTTCTTGTTGACGCCGACGAAGCACGGCGAATTCTTGATCACGAACTTGACCTCGGGCCGGCGCGGCGGATTCTTCGCGAGAATCGCCGCCGCGACGATGTTGCCGGCCGCGATCAATTGCACCTGCCCCGACAGGAACGCCTGGATCGTCGCGTTGTTGTCCTCGAAGCGCTTGATCGTCGCGTTCGGTGCGAGCTGCGACAGCGCGATCTCCTCGAGCGCGCCGCGGGTGGCGCCGACCGTCTTGCCGTTCAGGTCGGCGGGCGCGCTCACCTTCACGTCGGCCGGCCCGAACACGCCCTGGAAATACGGTGCGTACGCGCTAGAGAAGTCGATGACCTTCTCGCGCTCCGGCGTCCTGCCGAGCGACGAGATCACCATGTCGACCTTGTTGGTCGTCAGGTACGGAATCCGGTTCGCACTGTTCACGGGCACGAGCTTCAGTTTCACGCCGAGCGACTTGGCGAGGAGTTCGGCCATGTCGATGTCGTAGCCCTGCGGCTGCATGTCCGTGCCGACCGAGCCGAACGGCGGATAGTCTTCGGGCACCGCGACGCGCAGCGCGCCGTTTTTCGCGATGGTGTCGAGCGCGTCGGCATGCGCCGGCGCAGCGGCGAACAGCGCCATCACGGGGGCGGCGATCAGCGCAGCCAGCCAGGTGCGTCGGGGGAACGGTCGAGTCGTCGGGCTCACGGTGAATCTTCCTTGTCTGGTATGTCGTAGGGCAGCGCGCAACCGTTGCGCGGCCGCGGGTACTCCAGCAAAAACCGGGCCACCGGTGTGAAACGCTTGCCGTACCGGCAGTCGACGGAAATTCCGGCGCACCACATTCCCCATTTCGGTGCGTGGGCCGGTACCGGCGCCAGCGGCTGCCCTCGCAGCGCGCGCCGGCGCACCAAATTACCTAACCGGTTCATTCCGCGAAGCGGGGCCGGCGGTGCATGGGGCGCATGCCGGTTACTGGGCATTGATCGGGCACGCGCGTCAAGCGAGCGGCCCCTCGAAACGCATCCCCGCCCAAGTGACACAGATCAAGGGGAAACCCGGTAATCGTCGGATATAAGTGAATCCGAAGCGGCGACGCCCCGCGGGCGGCGCCATCCCGAATTCCCGCATTTCCGTATTCGACGAGGCATTCCATGCGCGCTGCCGCGCCTCCCGTTCGCTGTCATCCTGCCGTCGTGCGGCGCATGCGTGCCATTGCGCTGGCGGCGGGCATCGGGCTGCTGTCGGGCTGCCTGTCGCTTGCGCCACCGGACGAGCGTCCCGCCGCACCGATTCCCGCGTCCTTTCCGGAGCCGTCCGCCGACGCGACACCCGCGGCGCCCGTGCCCGACTGGCAGGCTTACTTCGTCGACCCGCGCCTGCGCGCACTGATCGGCCAGGCGTTCGCCGACAACCGGGATCTGCGCGCGGCGGTTGCCCGCGTCGAGCAGGCGCGCGCGGTGTACGGCATCCGCGGCGCGGATCAATGGCCGACCATCGGTGCGGGCGCGGCCTACGCGCGGTTTCGCACGCCGGGCGGCTTTCTCGCTCCGGCGCCCGTCATCGGCCAGGTCTATCAAGTCCAGCTGGCCGAGACGCAATGGGAGATCGATTTCTGGGGCCGCGTGCGCAACCTGAAGGAAGCAGCGCTTCAGCGCTACCTCGCGAGCGACGCGGCCAGGCAGGCGGTGACGCTGAGCGTCGTCACCGGTGTCGCGGACGCGTATCTGACCCTGTGCGAGATCGACGAACGCATCGCGCTGACCCGCGCGACGATCGACACCCGCCGCGAATCGCTGCGGATTTTCCGGCTTCGTCACGCGGCCGGCGCGATCTCGCGCCTCGATCTCACGCAATCGGAGATCCTGCTGCAGCAGGCGGAATCGCTCGGCGTGCAGTTGCAGCAGGCCCGCGCGACGGCGGCCGATGCGCTGGCGTTGCTCGTCGGTGCGCCACCGGCGCTGGGCGCCACGCCGCTCGCGCTCGACGACGGCGCGGTGCTGCCGTCGCTAACCCCCGGCCTGCCCTCCTCGCTGCTGACCTGGCGCCCGGACGTGATCGCGGCGGAGCGCGAACTGCAGGCGAGCCGCGCGAACATCGGCGCGGCGCGCGCGGCATTCTTTCCGCGCATCGCGTTGACGAGTGCGATCGGGTCGGGAAGCAGCGCGCTGCACGACCTGCTGTCGTCGGGGTCCGGCGTGTGGTCGGTGATTCCCAACGTCACGCTGCCGCTCGTCGACGGCGGCCGCAACCGGTCGAATCTCGCACTGGCGCGCGCCCAACGCGAAGAAGCGCTCGCCCGCTACGAGCAGACGCTGCAGCGCGCGTTCCGCGACGTGTCGGATGCGCTCGCCGCGCGCCATTGGCTCGCCGACCAGGTCGCCATCGAGCGCGCCACGCTGGCGTCGCAGGCCGAGCGGGCGCGCCTCGCGAAGCTGCGCTACGACAGCGGGGCAACCCGCTTCCTCGAGGTGCTCGATGCGCAGCGGGACCTGATGAACGCCGAGCAGCAGCTGGTCACGACCCGTCGTGCGCTGCTGTCGAGCCGCGTCGCGCTGTACGGCGCGCTCGGCGGCGGCGTGATCGACACCGGCAAGACTGCCGCGGCAACGGCGCCCCTTTCGACAGACTCGGACAACACACCATGAAAACCATCCCGCGCCCTCTTCTGATCGGTGCCGGTGCGGCCGTGCTTGCGATCGGCCTCGCGTATTACGGGTGGACGCGCTGGCACGACGGCCAGGCGGACGCGGGGCTCGTCAGCGGCAACGGCCGCATCGAGGCGACCGAAATCGACGTCGCGACCAAGCTGCCGGGGCGCGTCACCGCGATGCTCGTCGACGAAGGCGACTTCGTGACGGCCGGCCAGCCGCTCGCACGCATGGACGTCGTCGTCCTGCAGGCGCAGCTCGACGAGGCACGGGCGCGCGAGCAGCAGGCGGTGAACACCGCGGCGAGCATCGACGCGCAGGTCGCGCAGCGCCGCAGCGACAAGGCCGCGGCCGTCGTCGTGCAGCGGGAAAGCGAGCTGGACGCGGCCACGCGGCGGCTCGCGCGGTCCGAAACGCTGTCGCGCGACGGCGCGTCGTCGATGCAGGAACTGGACGACGATCGCGCGCGCGCCGGCAGCCTGCGCGCGACCGTGAACGCCGCGCGGGCCCAGGTGCAAGCCGCTCAGGCCGCGATCGACGCCACGCAGGCCCAGCTCGTCGCGGCGCGCTCGGCCGTGACGGCCGCGCAGGCGACCGTGGCACGCGTGCGGGCCGACCTCTCGGACAGCGAACTGACCTCGCCGCGCGACGGGCGCGTCCAGTACCGGATCGCCGAGTCGGGCGAAGTCCTGCCGGCAGGCGGCAAGGTGCTCAACGTCGTCGACCTGTCCGACGTGTACATGACGTTCTTCCTGCCCGAAGCGGTCGTCGGCCGGGTCCCGCTCGGCGCCGACGTGCGGATCGTGCTCGATGCGGCACCGGAATACGTGATTCCGGCCCGCGTGTCCTACGTGTCGAGCACCGCGCAGTTCACGCCGAAGACGGTCGAAACGGCCACCGAGCGGCAGAAGCTGATGTTCCGGGTGAAGGCACGCATCGATCGCGACCTGTTGCAGCGCCACCTGAAGCTCGTCAAGACCGGGTTGCCGGGCGTGGCGTGGCTGAAGACCGACCCGCACGCGGGCTGGCCGGATCGTCTCGCGATCAGGGTGCCGCAATGAAGGCGGCGCCGCCCGTCGAGACGGATGCCGGCGCGACCGGCGCTGCGCCGGTGTCGGCCGATCCGGGCTGGGTCGCACGGCTGTCCGGCGTCTCGCTGCGCTACGGCGACAAGGCCGCGCTCGACGACGTGACGCTCGATATCCCGGCCGGCCGCATGATCGGGCTGATCGGGCCGGACGGCGTCGGCAAGTCGAGCCTGCTCGCGCTCGTTTCCGGCGCGCGCGCGATCCAGCAGGGCCGCGTATGGACGCTCGACGGCGACCTGTCGTCGCGCCGCCATCGCGCGCGCGTGTGCCGGCGCATCGCCTACATGCCGCAAGGCCTCGGCCGCAACCTGTACGCGACGCTGTCGGTCGAGGAAAACCTGCAGTTCTTCGCGAGACTGTTCGGCCACGATGCGGCGGAGCGGCGCCGACGGATCGACGCGCTGACGCGCAGCACCGGGCTGCAGCCGTTCCTGGACCGCCCGGCCGGCAAGCTGTCCGGCGGCATGAAGCAGAAGCTCGGCCTGTGCTGCGCGTTGATCCACGATCCCGACCTGCTGATCCTGGACGAGCCGACGACCGGCGTCGATCCGTTGTCGCGCGCGCAGTTCTGGGAGCTGATCGGCCGCATTCGGGCGGCCCGCCCGGCGATGAGCGTGCTGGTCGCCACCGCGTACATGGACGAGGCCCGGCGTTTCGACCGGCTGATCGCGATGGACGCCGGCCGCGTGCTGGCAACCGGCAGCCCCGGCGAGCTGCTCGAGCGCACCGGTTGCGACACGCTGGAAGCCGCGTTCATCGCGCTGCTCCCGGAGGCGCGCCGGCACGGACACCAGCCGGTCGTGATCGCGCCGTTCGAGGCCGATCGGGCGGCCGGCTACGCGATCGAGGCGGACGGGCTGACGATGCGGTTCGGCGATTTCGTCGCGGTCGACCACGTGAGCCTGCAGATCCGCCGCGGCGAAATCTTCGGCTTTCTCGGCTCCAACGGCTGTGGCAAGTCGACGACCATGAAGATGCTCACCGGCCTGCTGCCCGCATCCGAAGGCACCGCAACGCTGTGCGGCCGGCCGGTCGCCGCGAACGACATCGACACGCGCCGGCGCGTCGGCTACATGTCGCAAGGGTTTTCGCTCTACGGCGAACTGACCGTCCGGCAGAACCTCGTGCTGCACGCGCGCCTGTTCGGCGTGCCGGAGGCGGACGTGCCCGCGCGCGTGACTGAAATGGTCGCGCGCTTCGGGCTGGCCGACGCCCTCGACGCGCTGCCCGAGCGCCTGCCGCTCGGCATGCGGCAGCGGCTCTCGCTCGCGGTGGCGATGGTGCACAAGCCCGAGCTGCTGATCCTGGACGAACCGACGTCGGGCGTGGATCCGGTCGCGCGGGACGACTTCTGGCGGCTGATGATCGAGCTCGCGCGCAACGATCGCGTCACCATCTTCATTTCGACGCACTTCATGAACGAGGCCGCGCGCTGCGACCGCATCTCGCTGATGCATGCGGGCCGCGTGCTCGCGAGCGCCGCGCCCGACGAACTGGTGCGCCTGCGCGGCGCCGCCACGCTCGAGGACGCGTTCATCGGCTACCTGAGCGACGCGCAGAAAGCGGATGGCGCGGACGGTGCGCCGGCCGATGCGCGGTCCGACGCCGGCTGGCTCGCCGCGCCGCCCGCGGCGGCCGGCGCCGGTCGTGCGGCGGCATGGTTCAGCCCGGCGCGCGCCGGCAGCTATCTGTGGCGCGAAGTGCTGGAGCTGCGACGCGACCCGTTGCGCGCGACGCTGGCGCTGTTCGGCTCGCTCGTGCTGATGTGCGTGATCAGCATCGGGATCAGTCTCGACGTCGACAACCTGACGTTCGCGGTGCTCGACCGCGATCAGTCGATCCTGAGCCAGGACTATGCGCAGAACCTCGCCGGTTCCCGCTACTTCGTGCCGCGCGCGCCGCTCGCGGACGACCGCGACATCGAGCGCCGCATGCGCAACGGCCAGCTGTCGCTCGCGCTCGAGATCCCGCCCGGTTTCGCGCGCGACGTCGCGCGCGGCCGCCGCGTGGAGATCGGCGCATGGGTCGACGGCGCGATGCCGATGCGCGCGGAGACGATCCGCGGCTACGTGGCCGGCATGCACGAAAACTGGCTGCGCGACCAGGCGAAGCGCCGGCTCGGCGTGTCGCTCGCGCCGGCCGTCGACATCGCGATCCGCTATCGCTACAACCCGGACGTCAAGAGCCTGCCGGCCATGATTCCCGCGATCATGCCGATGCTGCTGCTGATGCTGCCCGCGATGCTGACGGCGCTCGCCGTCGTGCGGGAACGGGAGCTCGGGTCGATCGTCAACCTGTACGTGACGCCCGTCACGCGGGCCGAATTCCTGCTCGGCAAGCAGGCGCCGTACGTGATGCTGGCCATGCTGAACTTCCTGCTGATGGTCGTGCTCGCCGACCTCGTGTTCGGCGTGCGGATCAAGGGTAGTTTCGCGACGCTGGCGGCCGCGGTGCTCATATTCAATGTCGTAGCCACCGGCATCGGGCTGTTCGCGTCGACGTTTACCCGCAGCCAGATCGCCGCGATCTTCATGACGATCGTCGGCACGCTGATTCCCGTCGTGCAGTTCTCGGGCCTGCTCACGCCGCTGTCGTCGCTCGAGGGCAGCGGCAAGTGGGTCGGCACCGTCTATCCGGCCACCTACATGCTCGCGATCAGCCGCGGCGTCTACAACAAGGCGCTCGGGCTGGCCGACCTGTCGTCCCAGTTCTGGCCGATGCTCGCGGCCGCGCCGGTCATCCTGGTCATGACCGGCGTGCTGCTGCGCAAGCAGGAGCGTTGACCATGTCGCGCCTGCTCGTCATTTTCCGGCTCGGCGTCAAGGAACTGTGGAGCCTCGCCCGCGACCCGATCCTGCTCGCGCTGATCGTCTACACGTTCAGCGCGTCGATCTACGTCGCGGCCACCGCGCGCCCGGAAACGCTGCACAAGGTGCCGATCGCGATCGTCGACGAGGATGCGTCGCCGCTGTCGGCGCGCATCGCGGCGGCGTTCTTCCCGCCGCAGTTCGCGCCGCCCCCGCTCGTCGACGCCGGCGCGGCCGATCGCGGGCTCGACAACGGCGACTACACGTTCTCGCTCGACATTCCGCCCGACTTCCAGCGCGACGTGCTCGCCGGCCGTCACGCGACGGTCCAACTGAACGTCGATGCGACCCGCATGACGCAGGCGTTCACCGGCGGCGGTTACGTCCAGCAGATCGTGTCGGGCGAGATCGATGCGTTCGTGCGGCGCCAGCGCGGCACGTCCTTGCCGCCCGTCGATCTCGCGATGCGGATGCGCTTCAACCCGAATCTCGACGAAGTCTGGTTCGGCGCGCTGATGGAACTGATCAACAACGTGACGATGCTGTCGATGATCCTCACCGGCGCCGCGCTGATTCGCGAGCGCGAGCACGGCACGATCGAGCATCTGCTCGTCATGCCGGTGACCGCGGCGGAAATCATGCTCGCGAAGGTCTGGTCGATGGGGCTCGTCGTCGCGGCGGCGGCCGTCGCGTCGCTGACGTTCGTCGTGGGCGGCGCGCTGCACGTGCCGATTCCGGGATCCGTGCCGCTGTTCGTGGCCGGCATGGCGCTGCACCTGTTCGCGACGACGTCGATGGGGATCTTTCTCGCGACGCTCGTGCGCAGCATGCCGCAGTTCGGCATGCTGCTCGTCCTCGTGCTGCTGCCGCTGCAATTGTTGTCGGGCGGCCTGACGCCGCGCGAAAGCATGCCGCCCGTCGTGCAGGACATCATGCTGGCCGCGCCGACCACGCATTTCGTCGAACTCGCGCAACGCATCCTGTATCGCGGTGCCGGGTTCGATGCGGTGTGGGCCCAGTTCGCGGCGCTGTTCGCGATCGGTTGCGTGCTGTTCCTGCTGTCGCTGACGCGCTTCCGCAAGACGATTGGTCAGATGACTTGAGCGGCGCGTCGATTCCGTGATGCCGGGATTCGTCGGTTGATACAGATCAATCGCGCCGGCGCGCGGCACGCGATCATGGCACATGTCTTGCGCAACCGATGGCATGCGCCGACGGCAACGCCGTCCACGGCGGCCGCTTCCCGGGAGAACGTCATGATGGGCCTGCGATACCGAAACGCGTTCGCGACGCTCTGCGTATTCATCGCGCTCGCGTCGCTGCTGGGCGTCGTGCATGCGATGCTGATCGACGAGCGGGTCGTGCCGTACGCGATCGTTGCGCTGGTGTCGGGCATCGTGGCGTTCGTCGCGCAGCTGGATCCGGCGCCGTCCGGGGGCTAGCGGCACCGCCCGGACGCATTGCATTCGGGGTATCGCAAGCGGCATCTTACGCGTCGCGTTCGAGCCGTTCGTCATCGGAATCCCGCCATTCGTGATTTCGGTCAACCGCCGCGCGCGCGTTCGGGATGTAATCGACTTACTGTTCCGTCGACTCCCGGGGAGGCAACCCATGAAACTGACTTTTCTCGGTGCGACCGAAACCGTGACCGGCTCGAAATATCTGCTCGAGCACGGCGGCCGGCGCGTCCTGGTCGATTGCGGCCTGTTCCAGGGGACCAAGAACCTGCGGCTGCGCAACTGGCGCGCGCTGCCGTTCGCGCCCGACACGCTGGACGCGGTCGTGCTCACGCACGCGCATCTCGATCACACCGGCTATCTCCCGGTGCTGGCGCGCGAAGGCTATCGCGGGCCGGTGTACTGCACGGCGGCCACGGCCGAACTCTGCGACATCATGCTGCGCGACAGCGCGCGGCTGCAGGAGGAGGAAGCCGACTTCGCGAACCGGCACGGTTATTCGAAGCATCATCCCGCGCAACCGCTCTACACGCTGGACGACGCGCAGCGCGCGCTGCGCCTGCTGCAACCCGTCGCGTTCGACGAATGCACCGCGCTGGGCGGCAACCTGTCGTTCCGCCTGCTGCCGGCCGGGCACATCCTCGGCGCGGCGAGCGTCGTGATGCACTGGGACCACAAGGTGCTCGCGTTCTCCGGCGATCTCGGCCGGTATCACGACCCGATCATGCAACCGCCGCGCCCGCCCGCGCATGCCGACTACCTGGTGGTCGAATCGACGTACGGCGACCGGCTGCATCCGGCGTCGGATCCCGAAAACGAGCTGGCCGGGATGTTCGACAAGACCTTCGCGCGCGGCGGGGTCGTCGTGATGCCTTGCTTCACCGTCGGCCGCGCGCAGGAGATCCTGCACTACATCGCGCGGCTGAAGGCGGCCGGCCGCATGGCGCGCGTCCCGGTGTTCGTCGACAGCCCGATGGCGACGGACGTGACCGAAATCTATCGCCACCATATCCTCGAACACCGGCTGACGGCCTCCGAAGCGAATGCGCTCGGCCACGCGGCCACGATGATCCGCTCGGTCGAGCAGTCCAAGGCGATCGCCGAACACCACGGCCCGATGGTCATCATCGCCGGCAGCGGGATGGCGACCGGCGGGCGCGTGCTGCATCACCTGAGCCGCCATGCGCCCGACGCGCGCAACACGATCGCGCTGGTCGGCTACCAGGCCGCCGGCACGCGCGGCGCGGCGCTCGCCGCGCACGAGCCGACGCTGAAGATTCACGGCGAGTACGTGCGCGTGCGCGCGCAGGTCGAGTCGATCACGACGCTGTCGGCCCATGCCGACTACGAAGAGATCCTGAAGTGGCTCGGCACGATGCAGGGCGCGCCCGTGCGGACCTTCGTCACGCATGGCGAACCCGCTGCCGCGGATGCGATGCGCCGGCGCATCTCGGAGCGCCTGCATTGGCCGTGCGAGGTGCCGACCTACGAGCAGTGCGTCGATCTGGACGCGATTGAATCAAACAACACGCAGGAACCCACCGCGCTGTCGTCCTGACTGCCGGCGCAGCGCCGGCCGCGCGTGACGGGCGGCGGAAGCACCCGGTTTCCGCCACGCGCGGCCCGGCATTCAGCCGATTTCGATGATGACCTTCAGCGCGTGGGTCTGCGCGGCGCGCCCGAACGTGTCGTACGCGCTTTCCACGTCGTCGAGCGAGAACCGGTGCGTGATCAGGCGCGCCGGATCGAGGCGCCCGGCGCCTACCGTCTTCAGCAGCATCGGCGTGCTGACCGTGTCGACGAGCCGCGTCGTGATCGAGATGTTGCGATCCCACAGCTTCTCGAGGTGCAGATCGGCCTTGACGCCGTGCACGCCGACGTTCGCGACGACCCCGCCAGGCGCCACGAGCGCCGTGCACATCTCGAACGTCGCCGGAATGCCGACCGCTTCGATCGCGCAGTCCACGCCCACGCCGTCGGTCAGCTTCATCACTTGCGCGACCGGGTCGACGCCGTGGCCGTCGATGCAGTCGGTCGCGCCGAAGCGCCGCGCGACCTCGAGCCGGTTGCCGTCCGGGTCGATCATGATGATCCGCGCGGGCGAATAGAACTGCGCGGTCAGCAGCGCCGCCAGCCCGATCGGCCCCGCGCCGACGATCGCGACCGAGCAGCCCGGCTGCACCTTGCCGTTCAGCACGCCGCATTCGAATCCGGTCGGCAGGATGTCGGACAGCATCACGAGCGCGTCCTCGTCCGCGCCGGCCGGAATCCGGTACAGGCTGGTCGGCGCATGCGGGATGCGCACGAACTCGGCCTGCGTGCCGTCGATCCGGTTGCCGAGGATCCAGCCGCCGGTCGTGCAATGCGAATACAGTCCGCGACGGCAATACTCGCAGCGTCCGCACGACGAGATGCACGAAATCAGCACGTGGTCGCCCGGCTTCAGCGAATCGACCGCCGCGCCGACCTGCTCGACGATGCCCACGCCTTCATGGCCGAGAACGCGGCCCGGTTCGCACGTCGGCACGTCGCCCTTGAGGATGTGCAGATCGGTGCCGCAGATCGTCGTGCGCGTCACGCGGACGATCGCGTCGGTGGGCGACTGCAGTTCCGGTTTGGGCCGCCGTTCGAGCGCCTTGCGCCCGGGGCCGTGGTACACGAGTGCTTTCATCGCAATTCCTCCATCGAAAGGGGGGCCTGTTCAGGCATCGGGGCGGCGTCATGCCGGACTTGCGCCAGCAACACCGCGAGCGCGCAGGACGCGACCCGGACGGCGACGCCGTCGGCGCGGCTCGTCAGCACGATCGGCACGCGCGCGCCCACGACGACGCCCGCATTCGCGGCGCCGCCCAGGTATTCGAGCTGTTTCGCGAGCATGTTGCCCGCTTCGATATCGGGCACGACGAGGATGTCGGCACGGCCGGCAACCGGCGAGTCGATCCCCTTCTCGCGCGCGGCTCGCTGCGATATCGCGTTGTCGAACGCGAGCGGGCCGTCGACGACCGCCCCCGTGATCTGCCCGCGCTCGGCCATCTTCGCGAGGGCCGCCGCGTCGAGCGTCGAACGCATCGCCGGATTGACGGTCTCGACCGCGCACAGCACCGCGACGAGCGGGCGCGCGACGCCCAGCGCATGCGCGACGTCGATCGCGTTCTGCGTGATGGCCGCCTTCTGCGCGAGATCCGGTGCGATGTTCACCGCGGCATCGGTCAGGATGAACGGCCGCGGATACGCCGGCGCCTCGATCAGGAAGCAGTGAGACATGCGCTTGTCGGTGCGCAGGCCCGATTCCGCGGCGACGACGGCCCCCATCAGCTCGTCCGTGTGCAGGCTGCCCTTCATCAGCGCGCCGGCGCGGCCCGACGCCGCGAGTGCCACCGCGCGGGCCGCCGCCGCGTGGCTGTGGGGAACGTCCTCGATCGTCCATTTCGCGAGATCGACGCCCGCTTCGCTCGCCACGCGCAACACCTTCGCGCGCGGCGCGACGATCAGTGGTTCGATCGATGCGCCCAGCGGCGACGCATCGAGCGCGGCAAGCGCGACGAGGCTGGCCGTGTCGCACGGATGCACGACGGCCACCGTCAGCGGCGGCGCATGGCGCGCACGCGCGATCAGGGCGGGCAGTTCGCCGTCCGCGCGCGGCAACAGGCCGGGCAGGCACGCGCCGGCGGACGGATCCGGATGCAGGTTCAGGTTCATGTTCAGGTCTCCAGCACGTAGCTGCCGGGCGCCGCGCCGAAGCCGGCGGCCGGCACGCGTGCGGGCACCTCGCCCGACGAATGCGCGTGCAGCCAGTCGCGCCAGCACGTCCACCACGATCCGTCGAGCGCGGGCGTTTCGCTCACGAAGTCGCGCCGGTTGCGGTAAGGCGCGCCGGGCTCGCGCGTCGCGCAGCGATAGTGGCGTCCCGGATGGCCGGGTTCGGACACGATCCCGGCATTGTGGCCGCCGGAGGTCAGCACGAACGTCAGCGCGTGGTGCGTGAGCAGATGGAGCTTGTAGACGGAATGCCAGGGCGACACGTGATCGCGCTCGGTCCCGACCACGAATGTCGGCACGTCGATATCCGACAGCGCGACCGGCCGCCCGTCGACGCAGTAGCGGCCGGCCGCGAGATCGTTGTCGAGAAAGAGGCGCGTCAGGTATTCCGTATGCATCCGGTACGGCATGCGCGTGGTGTCCTCGTTCCACGACATCAGGTCGTTCGGCTTCGTGCGCGTGCCGAGCAGGTATTCGCTCATCATGCGCGACCAGATCAGGTCGCGCGCGTTCAGCAACTGGAACGCGGCGGACATCTGCGCGCCGTCCAGGTAGCCCTGCCGCCACATCAGCGCATCGAGCGCGGACAGTTCGCTCGCGTCGATGAAGAGGCCGAGTTCGCCGGGTTCGCTGAAATCGGTCTGGGCCGCGAGCAACGTGACGGAGCGCAACGCCTCGTGCTGCCGCCCGTCGCGCGCGAGCGCCGCCGCGCCGATCGCCAGCAGCGTGCCGCCGAGGCAGTAGCCGACCGCGTGGACCGCTTCGCCGCAGATCGAGCGGGCCGCGTCGAGCGCCGCCATGCACCCGTCGCGCAGATAATCGTCGAGCCCGAGCTCGCGCGCTTCCGCACCTGGATTGCGCCACGACACCGCAAACACCGTGTAGCCGGCATCGACCAGGAAGCGGATCAGCGAATCGTGCGGCTGCAGGTCGAGGATGTAGTACTTCATGATCCACGACGGCACGATCAGGATCGGCTCGCGTGCCACGCCGGCCGTCGTCGGGTCGTATTGCAGCAGCTCGCACAACGCGTTGCGCCAGACGACGCGGCCCGGCGTGATCGCCACGTCGCGCCCCGGCAAATAGGTGCGCGTGTCGCGGGCCCGCGTGCCGCGCGCGCGTTCGAGCAGCGCGTTCGCGTCTTCCAGCCAGTGCCGCCAGCCTGCCGCGAGATTCGCGCCGCCGCTGCGCATCGTCGCGTCGAGCACGACCGGGTTGGTCGCGAGGAAATTGCCCGGCGAGCATGCGTCGAGCCACTGTCGCGCGGCGAATCCGACCAGCTCCTCGTGGTGCCGTTCGACGCCCGGCACGCCGCGCGTCGCGTCGCGCCACCAGCGCTGGATCGACAGGAAGCCGTCGCGGTACGCGCGAAACGGCCATCCGGACCACGCGGGCGCGGCGAAGCGCGCATCGGCCTGCCCGGCGTGCACGGCCAGGCCGCCCGCGCCGGCATCGTCGGCCTCGCCCTCGCCTTCGCCTTCCCGGATGGCCGCGGGTGCCACGGCAGCCAGCCACGCCTGCGTCGCAAGCTCGTAGCATTTTCCCGGCGACACGGCCAGATGCGCGCCCCAGTCGAGCGTGGCCAGCGCGAGCGACACGGGCGACAGCCCGAAGGTCATCGCGGCCACGTTCGCATGCGCGGCGCGGTTCCATTGTTCGGCGGGCGACAGCCGGACCGGCGTGCATCCGGCCGAACTCGACGCCGGTGCGTTCGTAGCCGTTGGCCGCATCGACTCGTGCTCGATCGGCATGCGCATGACGGACGCGTTCATCGCATGTGCATGCCGCCGTTGACATCGAATTCCGCGCCGGTCGCGAACGCCCCCGCGTCGGAACACAGGAACGCGACGAGCTCGGCGATCTCGCCGGGATTGCCGAGGCGGCCGACCGGAATCTGCGGCAGGATCTTCGCGTCGAGCACGTCCTTCGGCACCGTCTCGAGCATCGCGGTCGCCAGATAGCCGGGGGCCACCGTGTTGACCGTCACGCCGTGGCGCGCGAGCTCGAGCGCCAGCGCCTTCGTGAAGCCGTGGATGCCGGCCTTCGCGGCCGCGTAGTTCGCCTGCCCGTATGCGCCGCGCGAACCGTTCACCGAGCCGATGTTCACGATCCGCCCGAAGCCCGCCTCGATCATGCCCGGCACGAACGGCTTCGTCATGTTGAACATGCCGTCGAGGTTGGTGCGCAGCACCGCGTCCCACATGCTCTTGGTCATCTTCACGAAGGTGGCGTCCTGCGTGACGCCGGCGTTGTTGACGAGCACGTCGACGCGCCCGAACTCGGCCAGCACGCGTGCCGCGCAGTGCTGGCACGAATCGTAGTCGGCGACGTCGACCTCGAACGCGTGGAACGTCCTGCCCGCCTCGCGTTCGTGCGTGAGCCACGTCGCGACGTGGTCGTTGCGCTCCGTATGCGACACCGCCACCGTCATGCCTGCATCGTGCAGGCGACGGCTGATCGCGGCGCCGAGGCCCCCCATGCCGCCCGTGACGAACGCGACCCGGTCAGCGCACATGGTCGTTCTCCTGCGCGCCGGTCGTGCCGTTCAGGCGGCGGGCGGCAACCGGCGCCCCGTCGTTCGCGTCCTCGATCCCGCGCTCCAGCGCCGTCATCCAGTCGGCCCACGGCATGCTGGCTTCGTTGACCACGGCCAGTCGCCCAAGGTCGGGCAGCCAGTCGGTCTGATAACGCGACATCGCGCCCGCGCCGTATTCGCGCAACCAGGTGCGCCATGCGCCGGCGTTCTCGTATTGCGCACGCATGAACAGCTCGGCGGCATCCTGCCAGATCGCGACGCTCGCGATCGCGTAGTCGCGCATCACCTGCCGGGTCGCCTCGCCGAAGGCCGGCCACTCGTTCGTGTCAGCCAGCGCCTGCTGCAGGTGGCGAACCGCGGCGCGGTCCCGCTCGACGCGCCGCCCTGCCAGCGCATGCCATTCATGCTGACAGTCGCTATTCAGCGCGACCATGCGCAGCGCGAGATCGCAGCCCGCGCGGCAAGCGTCGTTCGGTGTCGTCAAAGCGTACGTACTCATCGGCGTCCCTCGTTCGATCCGGTCAATGGGTTGGCATCGCGCCTCGTGCCGCCTGCCCGGGATCGGCATCGCGACCGCTTCACTGTGCGGGCATCGCGCAGGGGAGCCGTTGATCTGAGTCAAGTACGCGGAAACCCTGCTCCGTAGACTGGATTGCACTGGCGGTTCCCCCGTCGATGGAGCGATTCCGATGAGCTGCAAGAGCATGGTCGTGCACCTCGATACGAGCGCCCGCGCGCATTCGCGCCTCGAGTTCGCATTGCGCCTCGCGCGGCGCTTCGGTGCGCACCTGACCGGCCTGTTCGCGGTCTACACGCCGGAGCCGCATTCGTTCTACGTGATGGCCGGGTCCGCCGATTACTTCCGTGAGCGCCGCGAACAGCGCGACGAGCGGCTCGCCGCGCTGGAACGCCTGTTCCACGCCGAGACGGCCCGCGCGAAAGTGCCGGCCGCGTGGGTGCGAGCCGACGAGCGCGCGAACCTGGCCGTGCCGCGCGCCGCACGCCTGGCCGACCTCGTGATCGCGGGCCAGAGCGACCCGAACGATCCCGAGACCTACATCGACGACCAGTTTCCGGAGAACCTCGTGTTGTCCGCCGGCCGCCCGGTGCTGTTCGTGCCGTGCGCGGGCGAATTCCCGTCGGTCGGCGAACGGGTGTTCATCGCGTGGGACGGCAGCCGGGAAGCGGCCCGCGCCGCGCACGACGCGCTGCCCTTTCTCGAACACGCGAAGCGCACGACGGTCGCCGCCGTGGTCGACGGCGCTTCGGAAGCGGCGGCCACGCGCATTCCGGCCGCCGACGCCGCGCTGATGCTGGCGCGCCACGCACGCGACGTGAACGTGCTCGACATCGATGCCGGCGCCGGCCCCGCGGTCGGCGATACGTTGCTGTCGCGCGCGTATGAAACGGGTTCCGACCTCCTCGTGATGGGCGCCTACGGCCATCCGCGCTGGCGCGAGCTGGTGATGGGCGGCGCCACCCGCACGGTGCTGGCGTCGATGACGCTGCCGGTCCTGATGTCGCACTGAGCCGGCCGATGCGTACGCTCGCCCTGCTCGTCGTCAATGCCGGTTCGTCGAGCGTGAAGTTCGCGCTCTTTGCCTGCCCGCCGCACGGCGACCCCGCGCGGCGGCCGCTGCACGAGGGCGAAGCGGTCGCGGCCGGCAACAGCGTGTCGATCCGCTTCGACGCCGAGCCGGACGGTTCGCTGCCGCTCGGCACGGCGGACGATCCCTACCGCGCCGTGCTCGCGCGGATCGCGGCGTGGATCCGCGTGAAGTTGCCGCACGTCACGCTGGGCGCGATCGCGCATCGCGTCGTGCACGGCGGCGCACGCTACGTGGAGCCGACGGTCGTCGACGACGACGTGCTGGACGCGCTGCGCACGCTGACGCCGCTCGCGCCGCTGCATCAGCCGCACAGCCTCGATGCGATCGACGTGCTGCGCGACGCGTTTCCGGACGTCCCGCAGATCGCCGTGTTCGACACGGCGTTTCATCGCACGCTGCCGCGCGTCGAGCAGCTGCTGCCGCTGCCGCATGTATGGTTCGACCAGGGCGTGCGCCGCTACGGATTCCATGGGCTGTCGTACGAATACCTGTCCGTCGCGCTCGACGAGTCGTTCGGCGCCCGTGCGCACGGCCGCGTGATCGCCGCCCATCTCGGCAGCGGCGCGAGCCTGTGCGCGCTGCGCGACTGCCGCAGCGTCGCGACGACCATGGGCTTCTCCGCGCTCGACGGATTGATGATGAGCACCCGCTGCGGAACACTCGATCCCGGTGTCGTCCTGCACCTGCTCGCGGCCGGCAAGCTGTCCGGCGACGAGCTGGGACACATGCTGTATCACGAATCGGGGCTCAAGGGCGTATCGGGCGCGTCGGGCGACCCGCGCGTGCTGCTCGCGCGCGAGGCGGCCGGGGACGAAGCTGCCCGCGATGCGCTGGCGCTGTACGTCCATCGCATCGTGCGCGAGACCGGTGCGCTGACCGCGCTGCTCGGCGGCCTCGACATGCTGGTCTTCACGGCCGGCATCGGCGAACACTCGGCGGTGTTGCGCGAGCGGATCTGCGCGTCGCTCGGCTGGCTCGGCATCGCGCTCGACGCGCGCGCGAATGCCGATCATGCGCACGTCGTGTCGTGCGCGTCGAGTGCGGTCACGGTGGTCGTCGAGCCGACCAACGAGGCGTGGGTCGCGGCGCGCGCCGCGGTGCGCGTGCTGCGCGCCAATCGCGACGCTTGATCCAGATCAGCGCGAGCGGCGCATACGCGCCGATGATGGTTCCATCGGCATCCGTTGAAGGGAAACGTCATGTACTCGAACATTCTGGTCGCGCTCGACGGCAGCGATACGTCGTCCCGCGCACTCGACGCCGCGCTGAACCTCGCGGCGGAGACGGGTGCGCGGCTGACCCCGGTCTACGTCGTCGACTTCCTGGTGCCGGCCTACGACACGTACGGATACGATCCGTCGATCCTGATCGATGCATTCCGCGAGGAAGGACTGCGCGTCACGGATGACGCGGCACGCCGCATGAAAGCGCGCGACGTGGCCGGCACGCCGCAGATCTCCAACGTCGCGCCGGCCGGCGAAGACGTTGCGCACCGGATCGTCGGTCTCGCCGGCGAGATCGGCGCCGACCTGGTCGTGATCGGCACGCATGGCCGGCGCGGGTTCCGGCGCATGTTCCTCGGCAGCGTGGCCGAGCGCGTGCTGCGTCAGGCCACGTGCCCGGTCCTGACGATACCGGCGAGCTGCGCCGTGCAGGCGCCCGCCGAAACCACCGCGGCATCAACCGAAAAGGAGCCGTCATGAGCTACAAGACCCTGCTCGTCCATCTCGACGACAGCGAGCGCTGTGCGACGCGCGTCGACCTCGCGCTCCAGCTCGCGCGACGCTGGAACGCCCATCTGATCGGCCTCTACGTGGTCTGCCAGGACCTCCTGGAGCCGCTGCGGCGGCCGGACGAACCGCTGAAGCTGGCCGTCTACGAACGCCTGTGCGAACAGCGGCGCAAGCAGGCCGAGGAGCGATTCCTCGCGGCCGCCGAGCGCGCGGGGCACAACCAAGTCGAGTGGCAGGCGCCGGCCGGCGAGGCGACCGCCGCCGCGGTCCTGCACGCGCGCCATGCCGATCTGCTGGTACTCGGCCAGGAAGACCCCGACGACCGGCTGACCTACGTCGCACGTCATTTCGTCGAGGACGTCGTGATGGGCAGCGGACGCCCGGCGCTCGTCGTGCCCTACGCGGGCGACGTGCGCACGCTCGGCGAGAACGTGCTGATCGGCTGGGACGGCGGGCGCGAAGCCGCCCGCGCGCTGGCCGACGCGCTGCCGCTGCTCGCCCGCGCGCGCTTCGTCAACGTCGAGACGGTCACCCGCGGGCAACCCGATCCGGACAAGACGCCGGCGGGCGTCGACGTCGCCGCGTATCTCGAACGGCACGGCATTCGCGCGTCGTTCTCGAGCACGCCGCGCGAACGGCCGGTGAGCGTGGGCGCGACGCTGCTGAACCGGGCGACCGACCTGCATGCGGATCTGCTGGTGATGGGCCTGTACAGCCATGCGCGCATGCACGAACGCGTGCTGGGCGGCGCGACGCGCACGATCCTCGAAACGATGACGGTGCCGGTCCTGCTGTCTCACTGAGCGAACGAAAACGGGGCAGCCGCGCGCGGCTGCCCTCGTCCCGTCACGACCGTCACAACATGCCGGCACACGCGCCCGGCCCCTCCCGTACGACCAGCACCGGCCGGTCCGCGATGCGCACCAGCGATTCGGCGACGCTGCCGACGAACATGCGCCGGAAACCGCGCCGGCCATGCGTGCCCATCACGATCAGGTCCGCGTCGCATTCGGCGGCGGCACGCGCCAGCACGTCCGATACGTTCTCTCCGCGCGCGTCGATCGTGTGCGCGATGCCGCGTACGCCGGACAGCCGGAACGCCGTTTCCGCGTCCGAGACCGCGACCGCGGCCTCGTTCGTGTCCAGCCCGGCCAGGTCGCGCTGGTCGGCCAGCCGCGGCGCATCCGACACCACGCACATGGCGATGACCAGACCGCCCGACTCGCGGGCGAGCGAGATCGCCTCGTCGAGCGCGAGGCGCGCGCCACGGCTGGCGTCGAGCGCCGCAAAGATCCTTTGGTACATGACGCCTCCCAGTTGTCGTCAGGGGTCGACCGGTTCGTGAAGCCAGTCTGATCCTCGCAGGCGACGCTCCGTTGACGCGGGTCAAACACGCGCGGCGCCGCCCCCTTGCGCGTCGGTCCCGATTGGCGAACTTCGGCAAAACGCGCACAATTCAGGGCGATATCGCAGTTGCGGCCTGCCCCGCCTTTCGTGCCCCGCGTCCGGGCCCGCCGCCAGCCAGCCGTCGACGAAATCCGTCAGGATGAACGGCAATGACAGTGAATGCGCCCCCCTTCAAGGCCGGGCCGGGTCCGCACCGGATCCGGCCCGGGCGATATGCCGCCATGGCCGCGGTGCTGACGCTGGCGCTCGGCCTGGTTGCGACATTTGCCGCATCCCGGGTACTGCAGAACGACGCACAACACGCCGCCCACGCAAGGTTCGAGCAATCCGCGACGCGCGCGACGGCCGCGCTCCGCCGCAGTCTTCTCGGCGCCGCTGCCGTATTGCACGGCGCCCGAGGGTTCGCATCGGCACTGCCTGCGCCGCCATCTGGCGCGGCATGGCGCCGCTATCTCACCGGTCTCGATCTGGACGGATTGCAGTCGCCGGTCCACAGCATCGGGAGAATCGAGCCGAGCATCGCGGAGGACGATCAGGCGACCCGGCAGGCGCTGCAGCGCGCGGCGGAAACCGGCGAGGTCGCGCTTGCCGCGAACGCGATCCAGGACGGCACCGGTGCGACGCCCGTCCGGATGGAGCTGACGCTTTACCTGCCGATCTACGCCAATGCCGAGGACGGCACGGCGTCCGGGCCGCGGCACGCAACGGCGACCGGGTACGTTTATGCCGCGCTGAATCCGGATCGTCTCGTCGATCCTTCCCTGCTCGATCCGCTGCGCGTGGAAATCGTGGCCGACAATCCCGCGGCGCCCGCGTATTCCGGCGGTTCCGGCTTCGTCGTCGGCGGCGCCGCCGGCGCCCGCGACGTGCTCACGCGAACCGATACGCTGACGTTCGGCGGCACGCCGCTGTCGCTGCGCTACAGCGCGCCGCGCGCTGCCCCGGCCGGCGCCGCGACGGCCGTCCTGCTGGCCGGCACCGTGCTCTCGCTGACGCTGGCCGCGCTCGTGCGGCAGGTCGTCGCGAAACGCGCGCTGGCCCGCGCCGGCGACAGCCAACTCACCGAGGCGCGGATGATGGGCATCATCCGGTCGTCGATGGAGGCCGTCATCACCGTCGACGAGCGCCAGACGATCGTGATCTTCAACCCGGCCGCCGAACACGTGTTCGGCGTCAGCGCGATGGAGGCGGTCGGTACGCCGCTGTCCCGCTTCATCCCCGAGCGCTTTCGCGCCGCGCATGCGCGACACGTCGAGCAGTTCGGCGTGACGGGTGTGTCGGAGCGCCAGATGGGGCGGCAACGCGTGCTGTTCGGCTTGCGCGCCGACGGCACCGAGTTCCCGATCGAGGCGTCGATCTCGCAGATTCGCGACGGCACCGGCAAGCTGTACACGGTCATGCTGCGCGACGTGACCGAGCGGGTACGCGCGGAAAACGCCCTCGAGCAGTCGCGCGAGGAACTGCGCGAGCTGTCCGCCAACCTGCAGAACGTGCGCGAGGAAGAGAAGACACGGATCGCGCGCGAACTGCACGACGACCTCGGCCAGCAGCTCACCGCACTCAAGATGGATCTGTCGGCCGTCGAGCTGGGGCTCGCGGGCATCGTCGCCCCCGACACCGGCGTGCGCGAGCGGCTGGGCGGCATGCATCGCCTGATCGATTCGATCGTCGCGTCGGTCCGGCGCATCGCGGCCGACCTGCGGCCGGTGATGCTCGACGACCTGGGTCTCGTTCCGGCGATCGAATGGCTTGCAAACGATTTCACGCGCCGCTACCGGATCACGGTCGACCGTGAGCTGCCGCCCGTCGATACCGCGTTCACCAGCGCCGGCGCGACCACGCTGTTCCGCATCGTGCAGGAGGCGCTGACCAACGTCGCGCGGCACTCGGACGCGACGAACGTGAAACTGGCATTGAAAGTGGAAGACGGTTATTGCATGCTGCGCATCGCGGACAACGGTCACGGCGCGCCGGAGCCCGCCCGCAACGGGCAGGACCGCCCGTCGTTCGGCCTGATCGGGATCCGCGAGCGCGCGCACATGCTCGACGGGACGGTGACGATCGACAACCGGCCGGGCGCGGGTTTCACGATCATCGTGGCGTTGCCGCTGCACGCCATCCAGCAAGGAGAAGTGCCTTCATGATCAGGGTACTCATTGCCGACGACCACGCGCTCGTCAGGGACGGCCTGCGGCACATCCTGCAGAGCGCGAGCGGTTTCGAGGTCGTCGGGGAAGCGCAGGACAGCGCGTCGACGATCGCGCTCATGCGCGGCACCGATGCCGACGTGCTGGTGCTCGACCTGTCGATGCCCGGCCGCAACGGCGTCGAACTCATCAAGCAGATCAAGGACGAGAAGCCGGGATTGCATGTCCTCGTGCTGACGATGCATGCCGAGCAGCAGTACGCGGTGCGGGCATTCCGCGCGGGCGCCTCGGGCTACATGACCAAGGAAAGCGCCAGCGCCGAACTGGTCGCCGCATTGACCAAGATCGCGGCCGGCGGCGTCTACGTCAGCCTGACCATGGCCGAGCAGTTCGCGCAGAGCCTGAACGAGCCGACCGATCTCCTGCCGCACCAGCGCCTGTCCGACCGCGAGTTCGACGTGTTCCGGCGCGTCACCACCGGCGAGTCGATTTCCGAAATCGCGCAGGCGCTGTGCGTCAGCGTCAAGACCGTCAGCACGTACAAGACGCGGATCCTCGAGAAGATGCAGATGCCGAACGACACGGCACTCGTACGCTACGCGATGCGCCACAAGCTGTTCGAGGACCCGGACGAGCTCTGACGGCGGCATCGGGCGCGGTCGCCCCCGCCAGGATGCACCGGGCGGCATCGTTGACGGCGGCCGGGCCGGCGCGGGCGGCGCCGCGCCCTTCATCGGCGTCCGGCACCCGCCCGCGACGCTCGCGACAAGTTGCCGCACCCCTGTAGGAAACGTCCTACAAGACTTCCGTCTCACCTACCGCAACTTCAATTCCGGCTGATTTTCTTGACGCCGCGCAACATCCATACTGGCATCAGTAAAAACGAGCAAACGTGCCTCCCGGAGCAACGGCCGCATCATCGTCGAGACCGGCGTATCGGTCTCCCGGCGCGTCCGGGGGGGCTTTTCCGAGAGGAAGGCGGCAGAGACCAAAGCCGCCGGTACAACGGCCAGCACGACCCCGCCCGACGGCGGGCCGCCGCTGTCCCCGAACTGGAGCCGATCATGCAGAGCAGTGCCGAAGCCACGACGACCATGCCGATGCGCCCGTTCATCCCGCTGCATCGCGTCGAAGCGGCGGATCAACCCAAGCGCGCCGCGTCCCGCTGTTCGACGTGCGCATTGCGTACCGTCTGCATGCCGTCCGATCTGTCGCCCGACGATTTCGCGCGCGTCGACGCGATGATCTGCACGACGCGCCACGTCAAGCGCGGTGAAACGCTGTTTCGCGCGGGCGATGCGTTCAACAGCATCTACGCAGTGAGAACCGGGTCGTTCAAGACGATCGTGATGCATCGCGACGGCGACGAGCAGATCACCGGCTTCCAGATCGTCGGCGAGTCGCTCGGGCTCGACGGCGTGTACACCGGGCACCACAACGGCGACGCGATCGCGCTCGAGGACAGCACGGTCTGCATCATCCCGTTCGGCCAGCTCGAGCAGATGTGCCGCGAAGTGCGCCCGATGCAGCACCACGTGTACCAGATGATGGGCGGCGAGATCGTGCGCGAATCCTCGCAGATGCTGCTGCTCGGCACGATGAGCGCCGAACAGCGGGTGGCCGCGTTCCTGCTGAATCTGTCCGCGCGCTTCAAGGCACGCGGCTACTCGGCCGCCGAATTCGTGCTGCGGATGACGCGCGACGAGATCGGCGAATATCTCGGCATGAAGCTCGAAACCGTCAGCCGCATGCTGTCGAAGTTCCAGCACAAGGGGCTCGTCGCGACGCAAGGCAAGCAGATCCGGATCGTCGATTCGGAAGGCCTGCAGCAGATCTGAGCGCGCCGCGGCGCCGTCGAGCAGCTCAACCGCGCATGCCCAGCACGGCGGCGCCCGATACGCGGCCGCCGCGCAGGTCGTCGAGTGCGCGGTTCGCGTCGGTCAGCGCATAGCGCACCGCCTCGACCCGCAGCGGCATCGCGGCCGCGATCCGCATGAATTCGACCGCATCCGCGCGTGTCAGGTTGGCCACCGACGCGATGCGGCGCTCGCCCCACAGCCACGCGTACGGAAAGCCCGGGATGTCGCTCATGTGAATGCCGCCGCACACGACGATCCCGCCCTTGTCGAGCGCGCGCAGCGCGGCCGGCACCAGCGCCCCCACCGGCGCGAAGATCAGCGCGGCATCGAGCGGCTCCGGCGGCGCTTCGTCGCTGCCGCCGGCCCACGCCGCACCCAGCGACAGCGCGAGCTGCTGCGCGGCCGTGTCGCCGGGCTTCGTCAGCGCGAACACCTTGCGTCCTTCGCAATGCGCGACCTGCGCGACGAGATGGGCCGCCGCACCGAAGCCGTAGATGCCGATGCGGCGCGCGTCGCCCGCCATGCGCAGGGTGCGATAACCGATCAGGCCCGCGCACAGGAGCGGCGCGGCTTCCAGATCGGAGTAGCGCTGCGGCAGATGCACGCAATAGCGATGGTCGGCGAGCGCGCACTCGGCGTAGCCGCCGTCGATCGTATAGCCGGTGAATCCGGGGGTGTCGCACAGATTCTCGCGGCCGGACGTGCAATATGCGCAATGCCCGCACGTCGAGCCCAGCCACGGCACGCCGACCCGGTCGCCGACGGCGAAGCCCGTCGCGCCTTCGCCCAGCCTGCGCACCGTCCCGACGATTTCGTGACCCGGAATCAGCGGCAGCTTCGGGTGCGCGAGCTCGCCGTCGACGACGTGCAGATCGGTCCGGCAGACGCCGCATGCGTGGACGTCGATCAGCAGCTGGCCCGCCGCGGGCGACGGCTCCGGCACGCGCGCTTCGCGCAAATGCGGCGTCGTGCCGTCAAACATCATCGCAAGCATGCTCGCCTCCCTGCGCGACCGGTTTCGCGCGCTTCGCCATCCAAGGCTAGTCGCTCCCGCGCGGCGCGGCGAGCATTGTCTTCAATATCGAGCTGCCGCGAGAACAGGCCCCCAATCCGTACATCACGCGAGCGCGCTGCTTCCGGTTCCACCATTTCGCGATCCGCAAGCTGCCCCTGCTCGAGCGCGCGAAAGCCGCCGTCTTCTTCCCCGGCGGCTACGGCACGTTCGACGAGCTGTTCAAAGTGCCGACCCTGCTGCAGACGCGAAAGATCGCGCCGCTGCCGGTCGTCTTCGCCGGCGAGGCGTACTGGCGCCGCGCGGTCGACCTGGCGTTTCTCGCGGCCCCCGCCGTGTAGGAATCCGCCGACGAAACGGGTGCGATTCCTACCTCGACTTCGGGGCCGGCTGATTGAATCGGGGGCGCGCCCCACCGATACTGAAGCCACGGATACCGGTCGACCGGCACGCCGATCGCACAACAACCAGGAGAAGCGTCATGTCACACGCCGACTATCGTTCCGATTCGGGGATGCGGGCCGCCGCATCGGATACGGCCGACGCGGCCAGCACGGCCGCGCTCGACACGCTGGCACTCGTCGCGCTCGCGCGGGACGCCGGCATGCTGGTGACACTCGACGGGCAGATCGGGCGCGAGCGGTACGAAAGCGTGACGGGATCGATCGCCACACTGGCCCGCTTCGCCCAGGCGCTGCAGCTTTCCGCGCTCAAGGTGGGGTGATACGCGGCGTCGTGAAGTTCGCCTGAAAGCGTCATCCGACCGCCCTCCCGGATCCCCGCGAACCGCTCCTGCGCGTGCCGGACTTACTCGACTACCAAGTCGTCGATCACGGCACGCACGCCGCGCGCGGACCACGCGGCACCCCGCACGGCCTTGCGCTCGGAGAACGAGCCGACCTTGCCGGACAGCCGCACGGTGCCGTCGTGCACGTCGATCGCGATGTGCCTCGCCTCGCGCTCCGCATGGCGCATGATCGCGCGCTTGATGTTGCCGCCGATGTCGGCCGAACCGACCGTCCCCTGTACCGCGATGTGGTCGGTCACGCCCGTCACGCTGCGCATCTGCGAGATCGCGCGCACGGCCAGGTGGCTCTGGTACGCCCAGTCGACCTTGCCGGACAACGTGATCCAGCCGCGTTCGACCTGCACCTTGACCGCGTCGTCATGCAGCCCGACCGTCCAGTGCAGCACCGAACGCACCGCTTTCGCGATGTCCTCGTCGGTGCGCACGTCGTCGTCCGGCAGATGCACGGTCATGTCGACGACGAGCGCCTTGACGCCGGCCACGCGGTTCGCCGCGCGCTCGATTGCCAGCTTCTCCGCGTAGCTCGGCGGGTGCCCGGAAAGCGTCACGATCCGGTCGGCCACCTCGACGCCGATGCGGGTCGAATCGATCGCCGGGTCGGACTCCAGTTCGTCCTGGACATCCTCTTTCAACTGCTTGTCGGTTTTCATCGTCTGCTCTCCTGTGAGCCCGCGGCGTGCCTGTTGGCCGCACGCAGCCAGCGTTGCACACGCGCGGCTTTCGATCGCTGATGCAGGTCAACGGATGCCGCACGTCGTAGCGCGGCGAAGCGGCGCGCGGATCGCTCCGCGCGCCGGCTCCTGCCGATGGGCGACGCGTGCCTGCCTCGCCCGCTGCCCGTCGTCCGATCAGCTGATCGTGAGTTTCTTCTGCCCGACCGGCGCCTTCTTCGGCAGCGTCAGCGACAGCACGCCATCCTGATACGTCGCCGTCGCGCTCGCATCGTCGATATCGCCGGACAGCGAGAACGAGCGGCTGATCGCACCGCTGTAGCGCTCGCGCCGGATCACGCGCTCGCCTTCCTTCTGCTCGTTGTTGCGCTCGATCTTCGCGTGGATCGATACGGTATTGCCCGTCACCTGGACGTCGATATCGTCCTTGGCGACGCCGGGCAGTTCCGCATTGACGGTATACGCCTTGTCGTTTTCGGTGACGTCGATCTTCATCGATGCAAGATCGGGCTGGTCTGCCAGCGCCATGCCGCGCAGCGGCCTGAACAGCCCCTGGAACAGGTCGGATACGGGTTCGATCGAAAACGGATCGTAACGCGTCATGTTGCTCATGGTTCGTACTCCTCATATGGTGACATGCGGCCGGTTCGCTCGTCCCGACAGCAGCAGCCGCAATGAAGATCGGAGGGCGCGACACCCCATGTCGCGCATGGGACGATTGATCCTTGGAAGTCCAGCGTACCTACGTGCCCCGGCGCGCGCTTGACGCGCGTCAAGGGCTGCGGCCGGTTACGTACAGAAGCGGAAATAGCCGCTGTGAAGCAGGACCGGCCGGCCGCCGATTTCCTCGAGCAGGCAGCGGGCAGCGCGCTCGATGGCGGGACGATGGCGCGCAAACGCGTCGACGAGATCCTGCTCGCGAGGCGACGCCGCGCGGAAGTGATCTTCCAGCGCGGCCGCAGTGATCGAACAGCGTACGCGCCGGCCTTCCACGAGCGCCGGAAAGCTCAACGCCGGGTCGAATCCGCAATACGTCGGCTGTTCGGAAGGAAACGATATCTGCATGATGATCACCTGCGGAGGTAGGCGCTGGCCGACGGCGACACTAGGCCGCCGCGACCGTCGCGGGCGCGGCATCCTCACCGCGCACGAGCAGGACCGGGCAACTCGATGCGCGCAGGAAACGTTCGGCGACGCTGCCGAGCACCAGCCGCCGGACCCCGCGCCGACCGTGCGTGCCGACCACGGCCAGATCGATCGAACGATCGACGACGTAGCGCTGCAGGCGCGCCGCGACGTCCTGGCCGAAATCGGTCTCGATGAGGTCCGTCTCGCCGTTGACTGCCGCGCGCGAGATCGTCCGGTCGGCGTCTCGCAGGATCGCGGCGCCGTGGTGCCGGATCTCGTCGAGCAAGGCTTCCGGCTCCATCCGGCCGCCGTAGGCGAACAGCGTGGACTTGTCGACGACGAACACGGCGAACAGGCGGGCGCCGCACAGCCTGGCCATCCTGAGACCTTCGTCGAGCGCGCGATGCGCCGAAGGACTACCGTCCGTGGCAACCATGATATTCGTGTACATGCGAACCTCGCTGATGAACGGACGCGCCGGCGGCGTTCGGCTTCGCTTCCATCATCGGCGCTCGCCGCGGGCAGGCGTTGACCAAGGTCAACGGTCGGGAGCCGCCGCGAAACCGGCACGCGTGGCGACTGGCGCTCGTCGGGGCATGCGGGCCGAAGCGGTCGGCGGTCGGCCGTTGGCCGGCGTCCGGCCGACCGGGAGGCGAGGCGCCGCATTGCCGAAGACCGACGGCATCCGCCGCTAGCCCGGCGGGTTCTCGTCCGACCGAAAGCCTTGCTCGATTTCAAGGATCTTCCTGGCGCACGCGTCGTATTGCCATCCCGGGCCGCCGTTGCTGTCATACATGCCCTTGCACATCGCCTTGAGCCGGATCACCGAGCCGCCGCCACCCGATTCCGCGCGCGACGCCCAGAGATAGACTTCTCCGGCCACATACGGTTGCGCCGTCTCGATCCGGTCCGCACTGAATCGCGTGATTCGGGTCGACGAATGATCCTGGACGTAGCGCCGCGTGCGGCTCCACGCACGGTCGCACTCGGACGGCGTCGAACACTGCAGCGAGGTGGCCTGACGCATCTCGAGCAGTCGTATTTCCATCGTCCTGAAGGTCCCGGTTCGCTCCGCACCGGCACATGCGCCCAGCGCGAGCAGCACAGCCATCGCCAACGCCCGTCGTTTCATCGTCAATGCCTCGTCCGGCCGTGAATTCCGCATACGGTCACGCGCCGCTTTGCGCGGGCGCTCGAACCGACTGTATTGCCGCCCCGGGGAATGCGGTTGACCTGCGTCAAGCGTCTGCTCGCGCGTCTGTCGGGCGTCCGGCTTGACCGGCATCAAGTCGCGATACGCCGTGGTCGGCTGCAATAGGGTTCGTCGCGTCGGCAATTCCGGGCCTGCCGGCCGGATCCGGCGACATCGGGCGAACGAGAACGCGCATACTCGTTTCGTATCCAACCCGCCGGGCGCGGCAACGCGTACGCGCGCCCCGTATAACCGATCCGTTCATCATGTCCCGAGCGCCGCATGTCCCGTTCGCGCCGAGCCGCGGAAACGCACGACGAAAGTCGAGACAATTCGATCGCGCGTTGCGCCGGCCAGATACCTATCCCCATCCCGCCGGCCGGATCGAGCGGATCGAAACCCATCTGTCCGTCGTTTATCTGGCCGGGCGCTACGCGTACAAGCGCATCAAGCCGGTGCGCTTCGCCTTCGTGGATCTCGTGCAGCCGGCGCGGCGGCGCCGCTGCGCGCTCGCGGAGTGCACGCTCAACCGGCCGTTCGCCGGCCCGCTGTACCTGGGCGTCTGGCCGCTCGTCACGCATGGCCGGCGGTGCGCGTTCGGTGCACCGGTGCCGACCGGCGGGCGCCGGCAGCGGACGGCGCCGGGCGAGTACGTGGTGCGCATGCGCCGGTTCGACGCGCACGCGATGCTGTCGGTTCGCAGCGCATCGCACGACGACGGTCTCGCGGACGCGGACGCCCTCGCCGATACGCTGGCCCGCCATCATCTGCACGCGTCGCGCCGCGCGCCGCGCGGCCATCCCGGCAGCGCGGCGAGCGTCGCGGCCCAGTGCCGGCCCTTGCTCGACACGCTCGACGTCGCGGTGCCGGACGAAGCCGTGCTGCGCGCCTGGTACGAAGCCGAACTGACCCGCATCGCACCGCGGCTCGCCGATCGGCATGCGCTCGGTTTCGTGCGTGCATGTCACGGCGACCTGCATCTCGACAACATCGTGCGCTGGCGGAACCGGATCCTGATGTTCGACTGCGTCGAATTCGACGACGCGCTGCGCTGGATCGACGTGGCGAGCGATCTCGCGTTCGCGCTGATGGATTTCTCCGCCCACGGACGCGAGGATTGCGCCCACCGCCTCCTTTCCGGCTGGCTGGCGCGTACGGGCGACCATGCTGCACTCGGCGTGCTGCCGTGCTACTTCGTCTACCGTGCGCTGGTGCGCGCGCTGACCGCCCGGCTGCGCGGCGACGCAGGGGCACGCGCCCGCTATCTGCGCATTGCGTCGGCGATGGCCGACGCACGACGCGATGCGCAGCCGGCGTTGCTCCTGTGTCACGGGGTTTCCGGTTCGGGCAAGTCGCTGGCGAGCCGTGCGCTGGCCGAGCGGCTCGGCGCGATCCGCTTGTCCAGCGACGTCGAGCGCAAGCGCCTGGCCGGGGCATCGGCCGGCACCCGCCTGCCCGCCGTTGCCTATTCGGATACGGCGGTCGACGAGATCTACGACCGATTGCTTTCGGAGGCTCGCGTGGTCATCGACAGCGGCTACACGGCGATCGTCGATGCGACGTTCCTGCGCCGGCGCAACCGGGCGGCGTTCATCGCGCTCGCCGCACGGCTCGGCGTGCGCGTCGCGATGCTCGATTTCACCGCGAGCCGGGCAACGCTCGCCGCGCGTGTCGCTGCCCGGGCGGCACGCGGACGCGATGCCTCCGATGCCGATGCCGCCGTGCTGGCCCGGCAGATCGAGCATACCGATCCGCTGACCGAAGCCGAAGCAGCGATCGCGATTCGTTTCGACACCGATTGCGATGCCGCGGCGTATGAAAGCGGCGCGTTCTGGGCGCCGTTGCTCGCCGCGCTGCACGCGTAGGCACGCGTAGGCACGCGGCGCGAATCCCTGCGGGAAGCGGCGCGGCTCGTGCCGGACGCCAGGATGGCGCGATCCGCCCGCACGAAGGCGGCTCGCTCGGCTTTCGAGGTGGTTCGCCCCCAACTTCGCCCGGGGCAGTTTCCCCCCGCTGCGGTTCGTTCACTTGCTGCAAGAAATCGACCGGGTTTCCGTTCGATCGCCCGTCGCACTAATCTGCAACACACTTTCAACCAATCGAACAAGAATCGACGAAAAAATGGGCGAGCAAAATCTCCGGTTCGCCATTAAAATGCACCGCTTGGTTAATTTCTACAGCTAACCAGGCTGCACGATCAGGACCTGCGAAGCCCGCGCATGCATGCCGTGCGGCGCCTTCTCCACGTGTTCGAACGGGGCCACCCACGGCGCCCTCTTCCCGCCTTTCGATGCAGCCCGGCGCAAACGGATAAGAAGACACTCATGTCCAAGCAATCCCCTGCAGAGCCGATTCGTGCTTCCGCCCGCATCGCCCTGACCGCCGCGGGCGCGGTCTCGCTGCTCCTCGGCCTTTATTTCGTCATCGGCGGCGGCATGCTCGTCGCCCGTGGCGGGAGCGCGTACTACCTGCTGGCCGGGCTCGCCCTGTGCGCGACCGGCGTCCAGCTCGCCCGGCGCCGCGCCAGTGCGGTCGCGATCTACCTCGTGATGCTGATCGCCACGGCGCTGTGGGCCGTGTGGGAAGTCGGCTTCGCGTTCTGGCCGCTCAACGCGCGGATCTTCATGTTCTCGATGATCGGCATGCTGCTCGCGCCGGCCTGGCCGCTGCTGCGCCGTGCCGAAGGCAAGGCACCCGCACGCGGCATGGCATGGGGCGTCGCCGCACTCCTGCTCGCCTGCAACGGCGCGTTCGTCTACGGCATGTTCGTGCCGCACGGCACGTTCGGCACCGAGACGCCCGTGCCGGCGGCCGGCAATGCAGGCACCGACGACTGGACGGCCTACGGTCACTCGGACGGCGGCGACCGCTTCACGCGCTACGCGCAGATCGATCGCGACACGGTGAAGCATCTGCAGGTCGCGTGGACGTTCCGCACCGGCGACACGCCGCTCAGCCCGGACGGCGGCGGCTCGGAAGATCAGCAAACCCCGCTGCAGGTCGGCAACACGCTGTTCCTGTGCTCGCCGCACAACACCGTGATCGCCGTCGATGCCGCGACGGGCGCGGAGAAATGGCGCCATGCGTTCCCGACCAAAACGACGGTCTGGGTGCGCTGCCGCGGCCTCGCGTACTTCGATGCGGACAAGCCGCTCGTGCAGCCGACCGTCGCCGGATCGACGCCGGTCCTGCCGGTCGCCGCGTCCGGGGATCCGGCCGTGTGCCGCCGCCGCATTTTCATGAACACGATCGACGCGAAGCTCGTCGCGCTCGATGCGGACACCGGCAAGCTGTGCGACGGCTTCGGCGATCACGGCATCGTCGACCTGAAGGCCGGCCTCGGTAACGCGAAGAGCCCGTTGTACCAGCTCACGTCCCCGCCGACGGTCGCGGGCACGACGGTGGTCACGGGCGGCCGTGTCGCCGACAACGTGTCGCTCGACATGCCCGGCGGCGTGATCCGCGGCTTCGACGTGATGACCGGCAAGATGAAGTGGGCGTTCGATCCAGGCAATCCGGACGATCACGCGCAGCCGGCGCAAGGCAAGACCTTCGTGCGCTCGACGCCGAACGTGTGGGCGCCGATGACCTACGACGCGACGTCGAACACGGTCTACATGCCGGTGGGCAACGCGGCGATCGACCTGTGGGGCGTGAAGCGCACCGCGCTCGACGAGAAATACGGCGCTTCCCTCCTCGCGCTCGACGCCACGACGGGCGCGGAAAAGTGGCACTTCCAGACGGTCCACCACGACCTCTGGGACTACGACGTGCCGATGCAGCCGACGCTGATCGAGTTCCCCGTGGAAGGCGGCAAGCGCGTGCCGGCGCTGATCGTCGGCACCAAGATGGGCCAGCTGTTCGTGCTCGACCGCGTGACCGGCAAGCCGCTGACTCAGGTCGTCGAACATCCGGTCAAGACCGCGTCGATTCCGAACGAGCCGTATTCGAAGACCCAGCCGCTGTCCGTCGGCATGCCGCAGATCGGCGCCGACGTGCTCAAGGATTCGGACATGTGGGGCGTCACGCCGATCGACCAGCTGATGTGCCGCGTGATCTTCCGCGGCATGCGCTACGACGGCCTCTTCACCGCGCCGGACACCGATCGCTCGCTCAGCTTCCCGGGTTCGCTCGGCGGCATGAACTGGGGCGGCCTGTCGTACGATCCGAACGCGGACATGATCTACGTGAACGACATGCGCCTGGGCCTCTGGGTCCATCTGGAGCAGGAGAAGAACCGCGGCGGCGCCTCCGACGGCAACGAATCGGTGAACGCGGGCATGGGTGCCGTGCCGCTCGGCGGCACGCCGTACTCGGTGCTGAAGGACCGCTTCCTCTCGCCGATCGGCATCCCGTGCCAGAAGCCGCCGTTCGGCAGCCTCACCGCGGTCGACCTGAAAACCCGCCGCATCGCATGGCAAGTCCCGCTCGGCAGCGTGAAGGACACGCGCCTTCACGGCGTGCAGATGAACATGCCGTCACCGATCGGCATGCCCACCATCGGCGGCTCGCTGACGACCGGCGGCGGTCTCGTGTTCTTCGCCGCAACGCAGGACTACTACCTGCGCGCGTTCGACAGCTCGACGGGCAAGGAACTGTGGAAGGCACGGCTGCCGGTCGGGAGCCAGGGCACGCCGATGAGCTATACAATCGGCGGCAAGCAGTACATCGTCATCTCGGCAGGCGGCGCGCGCCAGTCGCCCGATCGGGGCGACTACGTGGTGGCTTACGCCCTGCCCGACAGCAAGTAAGCGCCGGAATCGACCGGATCGCGTGCGGGATGGTGCGGCGAGGGTTGCCGCACCGTCCCGCATTCAGCGCGTCACCTCACTGTCTTGACTGCATGCTACCGTTGTCCATGAATCGTTCCTTTCCCGCTTCCCGCACCCGAAATCACGACCTCACGCCGGGACGCCGCCGATCGCGCCGGCCGGCGGCCGTCACACGTTTCGCACTGCGCATCGGTGCGGCCGCAACGGCCATTGCCGCACACGCGTCGGCGGCCCATGCGCAAAGCGGCGTGACGCTGTACGGCACGATCGACACGAGCATCGAGATCACGAATCCCGGTGCGGGTTACGTCGCCCGGATGGATTCCGGCGCGTATCGCGGCTCGCGCATCGGCGTGCGCGGCGCGGAGGATATCGGCAACGGCGTGAAGATCCTGTTCGATCTCGAGAACGGCTTCGGCTCGGCGGACGGCACCCTGGCCGCCGCCAACACGTTGTTCAACCGCCAGGCCTGGATCGGCGTGAGCTCACGCTACGGCACGGTGCGGGTCGGCCGTCAGTATTCGCCGATCTACATCCCGTTCAAGGGGCAGCTCGATGCGTTCGGGGCCGGCACGATCGCGTCGGGGCTGAACAATCTGTCGAAAATCACGCCGTACGAAAGCAATGCGATCACGTACCTGTCCCCCGAGGTGCACGGCTTTTCGACCACGATCATGGCGTCGTTGCGCGACGCGAAGGACGGCGACGGCAACGGGCTGGCAGGCCACATCGAGACGTTCGCCTGGCATGACGGCCCGCTGCGCATTTCGTACGCACACCAGCAAACCCACGGCAGCGGCGCACTGCGCGCCAACCTCGGCGGCGTGTCCTATGCGTTCGGCCCGGTGACGGCTTTCCTGTCGTACTTCAATGGCGACGGCGGAACGCCGCGATATCACAGCGACGGCGTGTCGGCTTCCGCACGCTACGCGGTGAACGCGCGTTTTCGCGCGTCGCTGGGTTATACGTGGCTGCGCGACCGGTCGGGCCGCGACAACGATGCCGACCAGTTCAGCGCGGCGTGTGAATACGATGTGTCGAAGCGGGTGCTGGTCTATGCGAGTGCCGCGTGGCTTCACAACCGCGGCCAGGCCACCTACACGCTGAGAGGTGTGAACGTGACCGGCCTCACGCCTTCGTGGCCGGGTGCGTCGGGGCGCGGTATCCAGTTCGGCGTGATCGATCGCTTCTAGACGAAGCGCACGTCCGCGGCCGATGTCGCGATCGACGCGACGCGCCCCTTTCACTAAAAGAATTTCGCAAGCCACCCCGGCGCCGCCGCGCGATCGAACACCACGTGCAGCTCCGGGCTGAACGAGCCGAATTCAAGCCCGTGCCGCGTCGCCAGCAGCGTCAGCGCCTGGCTCGTATAAAACGAAATATGCCCGTTGCGCGGCACGCAGTACCACCATTGCTCGATCCCGCGCGCGAGGATCTCCGGCGTGATCAGGGACGTCTGGAACAGCAGTGCGCCGGCAGGCGCCCGGTAGCGGATGATGTCGGCGAACAGGCTTCGCGGATCCGGATGATGCTCGAAGACCTCGAACGACAGGATCGAATCGAACTGCCCCTGCGGCGCGACGGGATGGCTGAACGGATCATACGAAGTCACATCCGCGAAGCCGCGCGCGGACAACTTCTTTTCCAGCAGCCCGAGCCCCGAGCCGAAATCGAGAATGCGGGTCTCGCGCATCGACGGAAAGCTCGTGCAGATCAGGTCGGCGTGCTGCTGCGGACGATGCTCGAGATACTCCGGATCGTGGCGCGCGTAGTCGTCGTTGTACACGTGACGCGCAAAATCGTCGTGCGTCCAGCGGTCGAAGGCCGACGTACACGTGAATCCGCATTGCCGGCACGCGTAGTAGTAGATCGGCACGCCCACGAACGGATCGACCTTTTTCCCGGCGATCATGTCGGCGCCGCAGCGCGAAAAATCGACCACGCCGCAGATGTCCGCGTCGGCACCGCACACCTTGCAGGCGATCGTCGCCGGATGGTTGGCCGGAATGTCAATCATGTTGCAGTCCCCTGGTTGGCTTCAGGCGTACGCGCCACCCGCTCGGTCACGTCGCCCCGGCGCCCCGGCGCCGTCTGCCGGAACGGCGTGGCCGACGGCTACCGCGGCGAATCGTCCCGATCCGCGCACGATACCCGGTTTCCGGCGAACATTTGTTAAATAGCTTGAATAGCCGACAACCGGTCGACAATTTGCCTTAACATCCGGCCACACGATCGACCACGGGCTTCAGCAAGGACCGCGGTCACCATTTTCAACGGCGCGAAAACGGGCGCGGCTTTCATTCGAACGGACGGACCGACCATGTTCCAATCACCAGGAGACTCCTTCGTCGGCGGCTCGCTGCTCGGCCTGTGCGTCGAGGTGCCGCTCGCCGTGCTCGTTTCGCTGATGATGCATGGCGTCGACTGGACCGGGCCGCGCATCGCGATGCTCGTCGCGACGCCGGTACTGATCGCGTGCACCGTGCTGCTGACCCGCCCGGTGGCATTCAGCACCGTATGGAAGCACAAGCGCTCGCCGTTCGAGCTGGACGACAATGTGCGCGCGTCGATCTACGGCCGGCTGACCGGCATCGCGCTCGGCCTGGTGTTCGGCATCATGGTCGCGACGACGTTCGCCTGATTCGATCCGCGCGACAGTCACCTACCGGCGTTTGAAGCGCCGGTCGCGCATCACGCCGACGCCACCAGCGCGTTGAACGACGTATCCCAGAACGGCGCGACGTTGGCCGGCCCATCCAGCACGCCGATTCGCGCGAATACGTCCGCGACTCGTTGATGCTGCGCGATCACGTCGGGCGTGACGGGCAGCAGTGCGTAGTCGTCGCTGCGCTGCGCGAACATTGCCTCGAGATCGGCAACCGGCACGCGCGTCTCGCCGTTCTGCACGCGCGCATAGGCGCCGAAATGCCCGTTCGCCCACGCGTACGCGCGCTGGAACCGCAGCAGCAGATCGCCGGTCGCCGCGCGCCGGCGCGGGTCGTCCAGCGTGCGCGGGTTCGCATAGATCGGGAAATTGCCGGACAGATAGCCCTTGCCCGTCTTCAGCACGCGCGCCCCGTAACGATTGCGCGCGAGCTGGCCGTTGTAGCCGTAGATCGCCCACGCGTCGAGGTCGCCGCGGTCGTACGCGGACAACCCGTCGGCCGGCGACAGGTTGATCGGATGGATGTCGTCGAAACCGAGGCCGGCCTCCGCAAGCTGCCGGTACAGGAAATAGTGCGACGTCGTCGCGCGCACATACCCGACGCGCTTGCCCTTCAGGTCCGCGATGCCGAGGATCGGCGTGTCCTTGCGCGCGAGCGTGACCTGGTTGTTCAGATCCTCCCGCGTACGCGAGATGAACCGGACGCTGGCCTTCTGGCGTGCGGCGAACACCGCGGGAATCTCGCTGCCCGAGCCGATGTCGAGCGCATCCGCGTTCAGCGCCTCGATGTGCAGCACGCCGTTGTTGAGTTCGCGCCACTCGATCCGGTACGGCGTGTCGCTCAGGCCGGCCGCCTGCAGCAGCGCGCGCCAGCCGCCCTTGTAGGTCGCGACGCGCAGCGTGGTGCCGGCAAGATCGGCGTTGACGGTCGGCGCGGCGAACGCGACCCGCGCGACCACGGGGCCCGCCGCGATCGCGGCGCCGGCGAGCAGCAGGCGGCGGCGTGCCGCCGAAGTTGACGCCATCGGATACTCCTGTCGATTGAACGGTAAAGGGAAAAAGGAAGCCGCCGTGCGCGACGGCCGACGTGCGTCAATGCAGCGAAGGAAAACCGTGGCGCTCGGCGAGCAGATCGAGGATGCGGCGCGGGTCGGTGACGAAGCGCGTCGTGCCGAGCGCTTGCGCATCGTCCGGCGCCGGTTGCGCGCTACCGAGCACGAGCACCGGCAGGCCCTGATGCGCGTCGTCGAGCACGTCGATCACCGCGTGCCGCGGCCGTTCGAAACCGACCCGGCGCACGTCGAGGCGGCCGGCCCGCTCGGGCGCGCTCGCAAGCAGGCCTTCGATCGCCAGTCCGTGAGGACAGACGAAGTGTCGGCCCGGATACTTCGGATCGGCAAAGCCCGGCTCCAGCAGAAACAACACATCCCGACTCATTTCACACGGCTCCCATATTCGTGGTTCAACCGGGCTGCACGCTGCGTGCGCTGCGCCCGGCGCTGGCCGGCTCGCGGCCGGATGCCCGACTCTACTGCCTTGCATCGCGCGGCCCTACCAACGTTTTGCGGAATCGATATGCAGGTGTGCCTACCGCATCGGCCGCGCGTCTCACAGAGCCGCGTTGCATAAAAACATCGTGATCCGAACGGATCTCGTCGCGATATCCAACGATTTCATCGATCGATATGCGCACGACCGCGCATGGCCGTCGCGCGATGTTCGCCATCCATGCCGATACGTCCGCTGCAGCACGCGCGCCGGACGCGATCGCGGCGCACGCGTCGAATGTGCAGCGGCACGCATTGCAATTCGCTCGCGCAGCGAATTGCAAACCACGGATCGAACGTTCGTCGACCGGACCGACGTCAATAGCATCGTGATCCTCGCAGACGTACCCATAAAAACAGAGGTTATTCATGATCAAGAAATCGGTAGTCCTGGCTTTGGTTTCGATCGGTTCCATCGGCGCGCATGCGCAGAGTTCCGTCACGCTGTACGGCGTCGTCGACGCCGGCTTTGCCTATACGAACAGCCAGGGCGGCGCGAGCAACATCCAGCAGACGAGCGGCAAGCTGAGCGGCAGCCGCTGGGGCCTGAAAGGCAACGAGGATCTCGGCGGCGGCCTGGCGGCCGTGTTCACGCTCGAAAGCGGCTTCCGGCCGAGCGACGGCGGGCTCGGCCAGGGCGGCCGCCTGTTCGGCCGCTCCGCGTACGTGGGCCTGAGCAAGGCCGACCTCGGCACGCTGACGTTCGGCCGCCAGTACGAGCCGATCACCGATCTCGTCGCGCAGTACGCGGGGTCCGGTTTCTGGTCGCCGGCCACCCATGTCGGCGACAACGACAACCTGAACCAGAGCTTCCGGATCAACAACGCGGTGAAGTTCCGCAGCGCGACGATCGCCGGTTTCACCGCCGACGCGCTGTACGCGTTCAGCAACCAGGCGAACGGCGGCGCGGGCACCGGCTTCTCGAACAACAACGCATGGGGCGTGTCGGCGAACTACGTGAACGGCCCGCTGTCGGCGGGCGCCGGCTATGTGCGGCTCAACCACCCGAACGCGACGTCGAACACGAGCGGCGCGGTGGGCGGCGCGACCACGACGACCGGCAACGACTACAGCGGCGCGTTCTTCTACGGGCTGAACGGCGGCGTGCGCAAGCAGCAGATCGGCGTCGCGGGCGCGAACTACGCGCTCGGCCGCGCGACGCTCGGCTTCGCGTGGAGCCACACGCAGCTCGACTATGTCGACGGCTCGTCGCGCAAGTTCAACAACTACGACGTGAACGGGCGCTACCAGATCACGCCGGCGGCGACGCTGATCGGCGTCTACACGTTCACCGACGGACGCGCGAGCGGCTTGCCGGGCACCGGCGGCCAGACGCTGAAGCCGCGCTGGCACCAGTTCACGCTCGGGTTCGACTATGCGTTGTCGAAGCGCACCGACATTTACCTGTCCGGCATCTACCAGCTGGCCGCGGGCGATGCGAGCACCGCGACGTCCGGTGGCTATCGCCGGATCGCGGCGATCTCGAACATCGGCAGCGCATCGTCGACGAATCGGCAACTCGCGTTCGTCAGCGGGCTGCGCGTGAAGTTCTGAGCGTTCGCGCAGCCGGCGCGGCGCGATAAGCAAAGCGGGAATCGTTGTTTGCCGCGTCGCGCCCGGTTGCCGAGAATGTCCGTTTTTCCGGATGCTGCCGCGCCCGCGCGCGGCACGGCTTCTCTCATGACCGACTCTCCTTCCCGCCCGCGCCGCACCGGCCGACGCGCGGCGCTGCGCCAGCTCGCCGGCGGCTGGGCCGCCGCGATGCTGCCGGCCGGCGGCGCGCTCGCGGGCCAGCCGCTCGCCCCGCTCGCACCGCTGGACGTGCCGCCGTGGACGCGTACGCCGGGCGCGCCGCTGCTGTCGCCACCGTATGGCCTGCCGGGCGCGCACGAACGCGACGTCATCCGTCGCAGCGCGCGCACGCCGGCGCTGCCCGGCTCCGGCTCGTCGATGACGCCGCTCGCCGACCTGTTCGGCGACATCACGCCGAACGGCCTCGTCTACGAGCGCCATCACGCGGGCGTGCCCGATATCGATGCGCAACGCCACCGCGTCGTCGTGCACGGCCTCGTGCGCGAGCCGCGCAGCTTCACGCTCGATGACCTGCTGCGCTTTCCGTCCGAATCGCGGATCCACTTCCTCGAATGCTCGGGCAATACCGGCAGCGAATGGAACGGCCCGAGCGGCCTGCCCGTCCAGTTCACGCACGGGCTGCTGTCGTGCTGCGAATGGACGGGCGTGCGGCTGTCGACGCTGCTCGACGAAACGGGCGTCGATCCGGCCGCGCAGTGGCTGCTCGCCGAAGGCGCGGACGGCGCGGCGATGACGCGCAGCCTGCCGCTCGACCGGATTCTCGAACGCGCGCTCGTCGTCTATGCGCAGAACGGCGAGCGGCTGCGCCCCGAGAACGGCTACCCGGTGCGGCTGATCGTGCCGGGCTTCGAAGGCAACACGAACATCAAGTGGCTGCGGCGGCTGAAGCTCGTGCGCGCGCCGGAGATGACGCGCGAGGAAACGTCGAAGTACACGAGCCTGCTGCCGAACGGCTGCGCCCGCCAGTTCGTGTTCGAGATGGACGCGAAATCGGTGATCACGCGCCCGTCGGCCGGCCACCGGCTCGCATCGCACGGCTACTACCCGATCAGCGGCTATGCGTGGTCGGGGCGCGGCCGGGTGCGCGCGGTCGACGTCTCGACCGACGGCGGCCGCACCTGGCGCGCCGCGCGGCTCGCGGGCGACGTGCGCGATCGCGCGCTGACGCGCTTCGAAGTCGACTGGGTCTGGAACGGCGAGCCCGCCGACCTGCAAAGCCGCGCGACCGACGAAACGGGCTACGTGCAGCCGACCCGCGACGCGCTCGTCGCCGCGCGCGGCGTCAATTCCCAATACCACTACAACGGCATCCAGAACTGGCGCGTCGGCGCGGACGGGGAGGTGCGCAATGCGTAACACGATCGTGCGTCGGCTCGCGTCGTGCGCGGTCGTGTCGGGCGCGCTCGCGTTGTCTGCGCTACCCGCGTTCGGTGCCGGCTTCGGCCTCGGTCAGCCGGTCGACCGCGCGGCGCTCGCCGCATGGGACATCGACGTCGCGCCCGACGGCAGCGGCCTGCCGCCCGGCGCGGGCACGGTCGCGCGCGGCGCGCACGTGTTCGCCGACAAGTGCGCGATGTGCCACGGCGCCGGCGGCCAGGGCGGCGTCGGCGATCCGCTCGTCGGCGGCCTCGGCTCGCTGGCCGGCGCGAAGCCGAAAAAGACGGTCGGCAGCTACTGGCCGTATGCGACGACGCTGTTCGACTACATCCGCCGCGCGATGCCGTACAACGCGCCGCAGTCGCTGAGCGCGGACGAAGTCTATGCGGTCACGGCCTACGTGCTGCACCTGAACGGCATCGTGCCGGACGACACGACACTCGACGCGCGCACGCTGCCGCGCGTCAGGATGCCGAACCGCGACGGCTTCGTGCCCGACCCGCGACCGGGACGACTGTGACGCGACGCGATCCACCGGCCGGCACGACGCAGAACGGCCCGGCAAGACTGCCGGCATCGCGTGCCGGATTTTTTCGTTCGGCGCCAGCGCGCTGCGCAGGGAGGAGCCTACCTTGACCGACACATCCGCCGCGGCCCGGGCCGACGCGCCGCTCGTGGCGTCGCCGTTCGTCGACGTCCGTTCGCCGGCCGATTTCCCCGACAGCCCCGCGTCGCGCGTGCTCGCGCAGCCGCTGATGCTCGGGCTGTTCCTGCCGATCCAGGCCGGCGGCTGGAGCGCCTCGACGCTGCCGCGCTCGACCGACTGGACGTTCGACTACAACGCCGACCTGGTCGCGCGCGCCGAGGCGCTCGGCTTCGATCTCGTGTTCGCGCTGTCGCAGTGGTTGCCGAAAGGCGGCTACGGCGGCGTGTTCGACGGCCAGGCGCTCGACTCGTTCATGACGCTCGCGGCGCTCACCGCGCGCACCGAACGGATCATCCTCGTCGCGACGAGCCACGTGCTCTACGGGCCGTGGCATCCGCTGCATTTCGCGAAGTTCACGGCGACGCTCGATCACATCTCGCGCGGACGCTGGGGCATCAACGTCGTGACCGGCCACCGCGCGATCGAACACGAGATGTTCGGCTGGAACCGGATCGAGCACGACCGGCGTTACGAGATGGCCGCCGAGTTCGTCGACGCGGTCAGCCAGCTGTGGGCCCAGCCGGACAACTTCAGCTATGCGCCCGCGCTGTCGAGCTGGCGGCTCTCCGGCGCGTTCGTCACGCCGAAGCCGCGCTACGGCCGCCCGCTGCTGATCAACGCGACCGGCTCCGACGCCGGCATCGATTTCGCGGCCCGCTATTCGGACATCGTGTTCGTCACGAGCCCGGCCGGCCCGGACGTCGATCTCGCGCTGGACGCGCTGCCCGCGCATACGGCCCGCGTGAAGGCGGCCGCCGCCGCGCGCGGCAGGACGATCCGCACGCTGCTCAATCCGCTCGTGATCTGCCGCGAGACGGCGGCCGAGGCGCGCGCGTACCGCGACGCGATCGTCGCGCATGCGGACGAAGGCAGCTTCCACCGCTTCGACAGCGACGCCCATGCGTGGCGCGGCGGCTTCGAACAACGCGCGCAGGCGGCCGCGCGTGCGATCGGCGGCAACATCTCGATCACGGGCTCGCCCGAGGAAGTCGCCGACTACATCGTGCGGCTGCATCGAGCGGGCATCGACGGCATCCAGTTGAGCTTCTACGACTTCAGGCCGGATCTCGACTTCTTCGGCGCACGCGTGCTGCCGCTGCTGCGCGACGCCGGCCTGCGGCGCTGAACTCAGGCCGCCGCCGCGCCGGGCACGGCCGACTCGCGCCGCGCCGCGGGGCGCCGCAACCCGAGGTGATCGCGCAGCGTGCTGCCGGCGTAGTCGCTGCGGAACAGCCCGCGACGACGCAATTCGGGCAGCACGAGCGCGATGAAATCGTCGAGGCCGCCGGGCAGGGTCGGCGCCATCACGTTGTAGCCGTCCGCGCCGTAATGCACGAACCGTTCCTCGAGCGCATCGACGATCTGCTCCGGCGTGCCGACGAGCTGCCAGTGACCGCGCGCGCCCGCGATGCGCAGGTACAGCTCGCGGATCGTCAGGTTCTCGCGGCGCGCGAGCTCGAGCGTCAGCGTCTGCCGGCTCTTGCTCGCATTCGTTTCCGGCAGCGGCGGGATCGGGCCGTCGAGCGGATAGGCGGACAGGTCGACGCCGCCGGTCAGGCCCGACACGAGCGCGAGTCCGACCTTCGGGTCGATCAGCGCCTGCAGCGCGTCGAACTTCTCCTTCGCCTCGCTCTCGGTGCGACCGACCACCGGAAAGACGCCGGGCATGATCTTCAGCGTGTCGGGGTCGCGGCCGAACGCGGCGAGCTGCCCCTTCACGTCCGCGTAGAACGCGATCGCGTCGTCGAGCGTCTGCTGCGCGGTGAAGATCACCTCGGCCGTGCGCGCGGCCAGCCGCGTGCCGGCCGCCGACGAGCCGGCCTGCACGATCACCGGTTGCCCCTGCGGCGCGCGCGGCACGTTCAGCGGCCCGTCCACCCGGAAGAAGCGGCCGCGATGAGCGAGCACGTGGCGCTTGTCCGGGTCGAAGAAGCGGCCGCTGGCACGGTCGCGCACGAACGCGTCGTCGTCCCAGCTGTCCCACAGTCCGCGCACGACGTCGGCGAATTCCTCCGCGCGCGCATAGCGTTCGCCGTGATCGAAATGCGCATCGCGGTTGAAGTTGCGCGCTTCGTGCGCGCTCGACGACGTGACGAGGTTCCATCCGGCGCGGCCGCCGCTGATGTGGTCGAGCGACGCGAACTTGCGCGCGATGTGGAACGGCTCGTTGAAGCTCGTCGACGCGGTGCCGACGAGGCCGATGCGTTCGGTGACGGCCGCGAGTGCCGACAGCAGCGTCAGCGGCTCGAACTGCGCGACGTAGCTGTGCGCGGTGCGGCTCAGGAATTCGACGTCGTCGCCGCGCGTGCCGACGCCGTCCGCGAGGAACACGAGGTCGAACTTCGCGGCCTCGGCCGCCTGCGCGAGCCGCACGTAATGACGAAAGTCGACACCGGCGTCCGCCTGCGAGCCGGGATGGCGCCACGCGGCGATGTGATGGCCGGTCGGATACAGGAACGCGCCGAGGTGCAGGTGGCCGGTGCGGGTCGTCATCGGGGAGCTCCCGGAAAGTGGGCTGCGGGCGCAGCGGAATCAGAACACGCGTCCTTCGGTCAGGTGCGTGGTCACGCCGTTCAGGTCGTAGTCGCCGATCACCCGCGCCTTGTGCAGCAGCGGGTTGTGGCTGAAGATCGTGCGCAGGTTGCGCCAGTGCCGGTCGAGGTTGTGCACGCGCGCGGTCGCCGACGCGCCGCCCACTTCGAACAGCCGTTCGGCCGCGTACAGCGCGAGCTTGCCGACGATCAGCTGCGTGCGCGCGGTCGCGAGCGCGCTGTCGAGCACGCGTTCGTGCGCGTCCGCCGCGCCGGCCTCGATCGCGTCCGCGGAGCGGTCGAGCGCGCGCGCGTTGTCGCGCACGAGCGCGTCGATCGCGTGGCTGTGCGCCGACAGCTCGCCGACGATCTGCTGGATGAAATGATCGTCGCGCGCGCTCGCCGCCGGGCTGTGCAGCACCGGCCGGCCATGCTCGAGCACGTAGCGACGCGCGTCGGCCGCCACGTTGCGCACGATGCCCGCGCCCGTCGCAACGAGATGAAGCTGCCGCAGCGCGCCGCAATGGCGGCCGACGAGCGTCGAGCCGTCGCGGGCCGCGACTTCGTCCGCGAATACCTGCACGTCGTGCAGCAACAGGCTGCCGCTCGCGGTCATGCGCTGGCCCATGCCGTCCCAGTCGTCGAGCACCTGCACGCCGTCGCGCGCGACCGGGATGATCACGGCGAGCGCGTCGCCCTGCTCGTTCTCCACGTTGATGCGCGCAAAATCGGCAAACGCGGTGCCGGTCGAATAGTATTTGCGGCCCGTCACGCGATGGTGCGCGCCGTCGCGGCGCAGCACGGTCGTGTTCTCGCCCGGCCGCGACGTGCCGCGCTCGGTCGACGCGCCACCGAAGATCGCGCCGGCCAGCGCGCGCTCGAGCTGCACGTCGTTGAACGGCGTGCGCGGCGACAGCCGCAGCGTCTCGGTCAGGTCGTAGTGGATGCGCAGCGCATGCGCGAGATTCGAATCGGCGGCCGCGAGCGTCGCGATCGTCTCGAACAGGTCGACCAGCGTGCCGCCCAGGCCGCCGCGTTCGACCGGAATCCTCAGCACGCCGAGCGCGGAACGGCGAAAGAGTGCGAAGCCTTCGAACGGCAGTTCGCGACGCGCCTCGCGTTGCGCGGCGTCGCGCCCGATCGCCGTCGCGAGTTCGGGCAGTGCGGCGAGCGCGGCGCGCAACGCGTCGTGCGGTTCGGCACCATGACGGGCATTCATGCAGCGGTTCCTCATCGTCGAAAAGCGACGGCTCGCCGCACGATTGCGCAGGCCGTCGCCGCAGCCCGCAGGCAGCACCGAAAAGTATAGGGACGCATCCGGTGCGCGTGAAAAACCGATTTCAGCTTTGGTTATGCGTGCGCCGGGAATGCGCACGCACATCGATACGGTCAGTGCGGGATGCCCCAGCGGCGCACCGTCACGCGTTCGAGCGTATCGAACACGAGATGCTCGACGAGCAGGCCGATCACGATGACGGCCGCGAGGCCCGCGAACACACGGTCGGTATACAGCTCGTTGCGGTTCTGGAAGATGTACCAGCCGAGCCCGCCCTGCCCCGCGCTCGCGCCGAACACGAGTTCGGCCGCGATCAGCGTGCGCCACGCGAACGCCCAGCCGACGCGCAGCCCCGACAGGATCGACGGCAGCGCGGCCGGCACGAGAATCAGCGCGATCTGGCGCAGGCCGGTGAGGCCGTAGTTGCGCCCGGCCATCTTCAGCGTGGCCGGCACGCCGGCGAACCCCGTGTACATGCTGAGCGCGAGCGGCCAGAGCACCGCGTGCACGAGCACGAACAGCAGGCTGCCGGTGCCGAGCCCGAACCACAGCAGCGCGATCGGCAGCAACGCGATCGACGGCAGCGGATTGAACATCGACGTGAGCATCGACAGCACGTCGCGGCCGATGCGCGTCGACACCGCGAGCGAGGTCAGCACGAACGCGAGCAATACGCCGAGCGCATAGCCGCGCAGCAGCACCGACATCGAGATGCCCGTCTTCACCAGCAGTTCGCCCGACGCGATGCCCTGCACGAACGCGGCCAGCGTCGCGCCGAAGGTCGGCACGAGCAGGTCGTTCGCGACGATGCGCGCGATGATTTCCCATGCGGCGATCAGCACGAGCGCGATGACGGCGCGGCGAAACCCGCTCGCGCCGACGATGCGGCGCCACAGCGGTGCGGGCGCCGCACGTTCGGCGTCGGGCGGCGGGTCGAGCGGGCGCACGTATTCGGCGCGTACGGGCGGCAGCGGCGGCAGGACCGGATCGATCGTGCTCATGATGCGATGCCCTCCGTGGCCGGTGCTGCACGCGTTTCGTCCGCTACATCGGTATCGAACAGCAGATGATGAATGCGCGCGACGCGGTCGCGGAAGTCGCCGCTGCCGACGCTGTCGAGCGAATAGTCGTGACTGTTGAGCTCCGCGCGCACGCGGCCCGGATGCGGCGACAGCAGCAGGATCCGGTTGCCGACGACGAGCGCCTCCTCGATCGAATGCGTGACGAACAGCAGCGTGAAGCGGAACTCGTCCCACAGGCGCAGCAGTTCCTCCTGCATCTTGCGGCGCGTGAGCGCGTCGAGCGCGGCGAACGGTTCGTCCATCAGCAGCACGCGCGGCTGCATCGCCAGCGCACGCGCGATCGCGACGCGCTGCTTCATGCCGCCGGACAGCGTGTGCGGATAGGCATCGGCGAACGCACCGAGGCCGACCTTGTCGAGATAGTGCAGCGCGCGCTCGCGTGCTTCGGCGCGCGACAGCTTCGCGGCCGCGCGCAACGGAAACGCGACGTTCTCGACGACCGTCTTCCACGGCGGCAACTGGTCGAATTCCTGGAACACGACGATGCGGTCGGGGCCCGGCCCTTGCACGGGCCGGCCGTCGAGCGCGATCGAGCCCGACACGGGCTCGATGAAGCCGGCGATCGCCTTCAGCAACGTGGACTTGCCGCACCCCGACGGGCCGAGCAGCACGAAACGGTCGCTGCCATACACGTCGAAGCTGACCTGATGGGTCGCGCGCACGATCCGCGCGCCGCTCCGGTATTCGAGGCTCACGCGATCGATCGCCAGCAGGCGCTCGCTGTGCGCGCCGGCCGGCGCGGACGCGGATGCCGGCCTGCTCGCCGCGTCGGTGTCGGTGACGGGTTGGGCGGGCGGTACGGCGGCGCCGCGCGCCGCGTACGGCGGCAGCCCGATTCGGGGAGAAGTGGCGTTCACGATCGAAACTCTTGCGGGTAAAGCATCAACATACGGCGGCACCGCGCGCGGCCCAACCAACGATTGCACATATCGAAACCGCGTCGACGCATAAGCGTCGATCGCGGCGCCGCAGCGCCACGCCCGCTCAGCTGCCGCCGGCCGTCGCCGGATCGTCGAAGAAGTAGTCGCGCCACGACTTCGGCTCGTTGCGGATCGCGCCGGTGCGATACATGAACTGCGCGAGCTTCAGCGTGTTCTCCGGGGCCGTCTTGAACTGCACCTGCGGATTGCGCAGGATCTTCAGCAGCAACGCGCGATCGATCTTCGAGCCGTTCACGCGGATATAGGTATCGACCGCGCGCTCGGGATCGGCCGCGATCTGGTGCGCGGCGTCGGCGAGCGCGGCGACGAACGCGCGGTACGTCTTCGGGTTCTCATCGCGGAACTTCTCCGTCGCGTACAGCACCGTCGCGGAACTCGGGCCGCCGAGCACGTCGTAGGAATTCAGCACGATGTGTGCGTTCGGATTGCCCGCGAGTTCCTGCTCCTGGAACGGCGGATTGCCGAAGTGGCCCGTGATCACGTTGCTGTTCGCGAGAATCGCGGCCGTCGCGTCGGGATGCGGGATCGCCTGCGTGAGCGGATCGAGCTTGTCGAACTGCTTGTCGCCCCACTGCTTCGCGGCCGCGTACTGCAGCACGCGCGACTGCACCGACACGCCGACGGCCGGCACCGCGATGCGGTCCTTCGCGCCCAGGTCGGCGATCGTCTTCACGTTCGGGTTGCTGCTGACGAGGTAGTACGGAAAATTGCCGAGCGACGCGACGCCCTTCACGTTCTGCCGGCCGCGCGTGCGATCCCACACGGTCAGCAGCGGCCCGACGCCCGCGCCGGCGACGTCGACCGCGCCCGACAGCAGCGCGTCGTTCACGGCCGCGCCGCCCGACAGCCGCACCCAGTCGACCTTGATGTCGAGGCCGGCCTTGCGCCCTTCCTTCTCGATCAGTTGCTGGTCGCGCGCGACATTCAGCATCAGGTAGACCACGCCGAACTGCTCGGCGATGCGGATGCGGCCTTCCGCGTGCGCGGCTTGCGGCGTGCCGGCGGCGGCCAGTGCGAGCGCCGCGGTGAGCGTGGCGGCCAGTGCGCGGCGCGCGGCCAGGGTCGTGCGGCGCAGGGCCGGCGAAAGCGGAAACGACATCGGAACTCCAGTGAGAATGAGGCGGCGAACCGGGACGTGCCGTTCAGAACGGCGCGTCACCTTCGATCGTGGTGCGGTACAGCTTGCGGCGCAGATGGTCGGGCGTGCCGGCCGCGAGATGCATCAGCGAGCGGTTGTCCCAGAACACGAGGTCGTGCTCGCGCCAGTGGTGCCGATACAGATGCTCCGCGCGCACGCTGTGCGCGAACAGTTCGTCGAGCAGCGCCCGGCTTTCGTCTTCGGGCAGATCGACGATGCGCGTCGTGAAATGCTCGCTGACGAACAACGCCTTGCGGCCCGTTTCAGGATGCGTGCGCACGACCGGATGCACCACCGCCTCGACCTGCGCGATCTGCTCGGCCGACAGGTTCGGCCGCCACGGGCTGCGCGCCTGCAGCTCCGCATAGCGGGCGAGATACGTGTGCTCGGCACGCCGCCCTTCGACCGCGCGGCGCAGGTGCGCGGGCAGCGTGTCCCACGCGAGATGCATGTTCGCGAACAGCGTGTCGCCGCCCTCGGCCGGCAGCTCCTGCGCATGCAGCAGCGAGCCGAGGCTCGGCTTTTCCTTGTACGACAGGTCGGAGTGCCAGAAATGGCCGGCGTCGCCGAGCCCGATCGGCTTGCCGTTCTCGACGATGTTCGACACGATCAGCACTTCCGGATGCGCGGGCAGCGCGAACTGGTGCAGCACGTGGATCTGCAGCCGGCCGAAACGGCGGCTGAACGCGATGTGCTCGTCCGGCGTGATGCGCTGGTCGCGAAACACCAGCACGTGATGGTCGAGATGCGCGCGATAGATGCGCGCGAAATCGGCGGCGCCGAGCGGTTGCGACAGGTCGATGCCGACGACTTCGGCGCCGAGCGGCGCATCGAACGGGACGATGTCGAATCGCTGCGCGCCGGCCTCCGGCGGCAGGGCCGGCCGATGGCCGGCGGGCGTCGATATTGCGGCGCGGATGGCGGAAGTCGTCACGGTACAACCCTTGATTCGGTAAAGATGCGAATCTACGAGCGCGTGCCGCACTGCGTCAACGAAGCGATTCGGATACGTTTATCTGCTGCAGCGATAAAGATCGCTGCTCGGACGGCGGGGCCGGCGGGCGGGCGTCCGCCACCCGACGCGGGCTTTCTGCAGTATTTACAAATGCAGCGCCATCCGGCACCGCCCGCGTGGGCCGGGCCGATGCCGCGGCGTCGCCGGGCATCGGTGCCGGTCCGGCACGCAGCTTGCGCGCGCCGGACCGGATATGGCCGCGGCACGGAATCGCCGGCCGCCAACGGCATTGCCTGGTCGTGAGCGATGAAAACAGTCCCTCCCCTGCTGGAATCGGCGCCAATGCGGGCCGATCACTTCGTCCAGTTCTACGAGTCCGACGCGCAGCTCATGTCGGAAGTCGCCGTGTTCGCGGCCCAGGCGCTGAGCGCCGGCGGCAGCGCGATCGTGATCGCGCGGCCCGCCTGCCTCGCCGCGGTGCACGAACGCCTGCACACGCTCGGTGCATCGACCGGCGGCGCGGCCCGCGGCCGCATCTTCATGTCGAGCGCGCATGCGCTGCTCGACAGCTTCATGAATGGCGACCTGCCCGACCCCGCGCGCTTTCGCCGCTCGATCGGCACGATCGTCGAAGCGGCGATCCGCGCCGGCCGGCCCGTGCATGCGTTCGGCGAAATGGTCGCGCTGCTGTGCGCGCGCAACCGGTACGCCGCGGCGCTGCGGGTGGAAGCGCTATGGAACGCGCTGATCGAGCGGTACCGCTTCTCGCTCTACTGCGGCTATCCGCACGATGCGTTTGCGAGCGCCGAGCAGTCGGAGACGTTCCGCCACGTATGCGCGCTGCACCGCCGCATCCTGCCCGTCGCATCGCTGCGCGACGACGAAGGCGGGCTGTACCCGACGCTGGCGCTGGCGCAGCAGCGCTCGCGCGCGCTGAGCGACGAGATCCGTCGCCGCGAGGATGCCGAACAGCAACGCAACGGCGTCCTGATGCACGCGCCATTGCCGATCGCGCTGCTGTCGGGCCCCGCGCACCGGATCGTGCTCGCGAATCACCGCTTCTCGGCCTTGTGCGGCCGGACCGACATTGTCGACCAGCCGCTGACGGCGGTGCTGCCCGGCGGCGATGCGCCCGAGATCGTGCGGGCACTGGAAGCCGCCCGCGCGCAGGGCTGCTCGACGACGATCGGCGAGCACCGCGACCGGCCCGAGCCGGACGGCGCCCGCGTGTGTCGGCTGCATTTCAATCCGCAGCCGCTCGCGGACGGGCTGGGCGTGATCGTCAGTGCGGTCGAGGTGACCGAGCACGTCGCCGCGCGCGAGAAGCTCGTCGCCGCGAACGCGGAGCGCGACCGGCTGCTGGGTGAGCTGCGCGACGCGAATCAGGCCAAGGACCAGTTTCTCGCGGTGCTCGGTCATGAGCTGCGCAATCCGCTGACGCCGATCTCGCTCGCGCTGGAGCTGATCCGCAACCGCGACGGCCACGCGACGCCGAACGAGATCGCGATCATCCAGCGCCAGCTCGATCACATGGTCCGGCTGATCGACGACCTGCTCGACGTGTCGCGCATCACGCGCGGCAAGATCACGCTGAAGAAGGAGGCCGTGCGGCTCGCCGACATCGCCGACCGCGCGGTCGAGATCGCGAGCCCGCTGCTCGAGCAGCGCCGCCACCGCCTGCAGGTCGACGCCGATCCGGACGCGCGCTGCCACGGCGACCCGGTGCGGCTGTCGCAGGCCGTCGCGAACCTGCTGACCAACGCGGCGAAATACACGCTGCCGGGCGGCGACATCACGCTGCGCGCGGCGCGCGGCGCGGACGACACCGCGATCGTCGAGGTGTGCGACAACGGCGCCGGCATTCCGCGCGATCGTCTCGACAGCATCTTCGAGCCGTTCTACCGGCTCGACGGTGAAGCGAAACAGGCGCATGGCGGCCTCGGCATCGGCCTTGCGCTCGTGCGCAGCCTCGTGACGCTGCACGGCGGCACGGTGCGCGCGGACAGCGCCGGCCCCGGCTGCGGCAGCACGTTTACGATCACGCTGCCCGAATACCGGCCGAAAACGGTGGCGGTCACCGTGCCGCAGCCGCCGCCCGGCATCCGCGACCTGGCGCCGGGCCGCACCGGCCGGCGCGTGATGCTGGTCGACGACAACGAGGATGCCGCGTCGACGCTCGCGCAATGGCTGCGCGAGGCCGGTCACGAGGTCGCCGTCGTGCACGACCCGGTCACCGCACTGGCCGCGTACCGCGCCTACCGTCCCGACGTCGCGATCCTCGACATCGGGCTGCCGGTGATGGACGGCTACGAGCTGCTGCGGCGACTGAAGGCAATCAACGAGGTCACGCCGTGCATCTTTCTCGCGCTGACCGGTTATGGCCGCAACGCGGATCGCGAACGCTGTCTCGCGACCGGGTTTCTGCAGCATTTCGTGAAACCGGTCGACCCGGCCGCGCTCCATCTCGCGATGAGCCGGCCGGGGACGGACGGCGATGCGCACGACGGCGCCGGTGCGGAAGCCGGGCGCTGAACGCTGAACGCTGCCGGATCCTGAATGCCGAATGCGGCACGAGGCACGCAACCCGCCGACGTTCCGGCAAGCGCCGTGCGGCTCAGTTCTCCTCGGAACAGCGGATCGACGTCAGGCCGGCCGATTCGACGATCCGGATCAGTTGACGCAGCATCGCATCGGCGTCGGCCGGTTCGCGCCACTTCACGAGCAGTTCTTCCTCGCGCAACGCACGCGCGGCCGTTTCGCGAAAACCGCGCGTGCGGCACGCGAAGCCCGCATTGTGCAGCCCGGTCGTCAGGCGCTCGCGCGCCGTCGAGCCCAGTTCGTACTCGACCGTGACCAGCGCAGTCCTGACGCTGCGCACGCGCTGCTCGACCAACCGCAGCGGCCATACGACCAGGAGGGCGAGCGCGAGCCCGAGCGCGCCGAGCGACAGCTGGCCGCCGCCGATGCACAGTCCGACGACGGTGACGAACCACAGCGTCGCGGCCGTGGTCACGCCGGATACGAGGCCGTCGCGATGCAGGATCGCGCCGCCGCCGATGAAGCCCATCCCGGTCAGGATGCCGAGCGGCAGGCGCATCGGGTCGAGCACCGAGAACCCGTCCTGCGGCTTGCCGGCCTGCAGCAGCAGCGCGTTGACCTGCAGCATCGCCAGGCACGCGGCGAGACAGACGAAGATCGTCGTGCGCAGCCCTGCCGTCTTGCCGGATTCGCTGCGATCGAGGCCGATCAGCCCGCCCGCGACGAGCGCCAGGACGATCCTGACGAGGACCGCATCCCACTGAAGTACGACCGGCATCGGCTCCATGCGCGCCTCCCTGCAAATCTTCTTGCGTGATGCGTCGCGGCGTGGCCGCGGACGACGCTTGCGGCGCGCAAGGTTCGGGCCCGGCTCGCGCGCGTGTCACAGTGTCGGCGTGTCGCCGCGCGCACGGCTAGCGCCCTGACCGCTCAGTCGTCGCGCGCGCATGCGACCGGGCCGCCGTCACGGTCCCATCCTTCTCCGCATCCGTTCGGATACGAAAATCGCCTGCGTCACGATTTCGCGCCTCTCGGTATCCGATCGGGTACGAAACGGCGCACCGGCTCCCCGGTTCGCCGCTCCGTTCCTGTACGGATACGAAATGATGCCCCGGCCGGCGAGTTGTGCAATACTGTTCCCGATCAGATACGAAGCATGGAGAACGTCATGTCGGAGTCCCAGTCCGTCGACACGATCGGCGCGCTCGCCCACCTCATCCGCGCGGCGCGGCTCCAGCAGGGGTTCACGCGCGACGAACTCGCGAACGCGACCGGGCTGTCGCCGAAATTCATCAGCCAGGTGGAAGGCGGAAAGCCGACCGCGCAAATCGGCAAGGTCATGCTGCTGCTCGGCGAACTGGGCGTGCGCCTCTACGCCGAGTCGTCGGTCGAGATTTCGGAAGCCACCGCGCTGAAGGCCGCGCAACGCCGCAGGAGCAGCCATGGCGGCTAGAACGCTGATCGCATCCGCCAACGGCGTGCGCATGGGTACGCTGACCGACGACAAGGGCATCTGGTCGTTCGCGTACGACCCGCAATGGCTCGCGTCCCCGGCCGCCTATCCGCTGTCCCCGGCGTTCGCGCTGCGCGCCGGCCCCTACACCGACACGTCGACCGATCGCCCGGTCCAGTGGTTCTTCGACAACCTGCTGCCCGAGGAAGGCATGCGCACCTCGCTCGCGCGCGAGGCGAAGGTCGACGCCGCCGACGCGTGGGGCCTGCTCGCGTACTTCGGGCGCGAATCGGCCGGCGCGCTGACGCTGCTGGCCGACGGCGAACGGGAAGCGCCCGGCAGCCTGCAGCCGCTGCCGCTCGACGAGCTCGAACGCCGGATCCGGGCGATGCCCGAGCGCGCGCTGACGGCCACCGCGCCCAAGCGCATGTCGGCGGCCGGTGCGCAGCAGAAGCTGCTGTTGGTGCTGCGCGGCGATGCACCCGACTACGCGCTGTACGAGCCGGTCGGCAGCGAGCCGTCGATGCACCTGCTCAAGCCGGACATGCGCGCGGCCGGCTACCCGCACTCGGCGATCAACGAATTCTTCTGCATGAAGCTCGCGCAGAAGATGGGGCTCGACGTGCCCGACGTGCACTTCCTGCGCGCGCCGTCCGCGTGCTACGTGATCGACCGGTTCGACCGCGACGTCGCGTCGGCGCCGGCCGCACGCGTGCATACGATCGACGCGATGCAGTTGCTCAACTACGACCGCGGCTTCAAGTACCAGCGCGCGAACGCGCAGGAGCTCGCCCGCGCGATCGAGCGCACCAGCACGCGCGCGCTGGCGCGCCTGTCGGTGTTCCGCTGGACCGTGTTCAACGTGGTGGTCGGCAATGCCGACGCGCACCTGAAGAACCTGTCGTTCTTCGTCGACGCGCGCGGCTACCGGCTCGCGCCGTTCTACGACATCGTCAGCACGGTCGTGTATCACACGCCGACGCACCGCCCCGACCATCGCGGCGATCACTGGCCGCACTGCGAATTGACGATGCCGCTCGGCAACGCGACGCGCTTTGTCGAAATCGATGCGGCCGCGCTGATCGCGTTCGGTCAGGCGCTCGGGCTCAGGGCGAAAGCGGCGGCAAGCGAACTGCAGCGCTTTCTCGAACCGCTCGATCGCCATGTCGCGCAGACGCTCGAGGAAGTGCGGGCAATCGCGCGCCCGGACGCCGGCGAGACGCGGCTGCTGAATTCGATCGCGGCGATGCCGATCGCGGAGATGGGGCGCGCGCTTCGGCCGACGCACGGTTGAGGACGGGCATGAAGCATGCACATGGGTGCGCCGGTCCAGGTGGATCGCCAATCCGACGTCCGGCGTCGGTCGGGTGCCCCATTCCGCGATCGTTGCCGCCGTGCCCGCCCCGCGCCGGCATGTCGGCAGACGCGAACCTGCGCCGGCCGTACGGCGGCGCGCCGAACCGCTCGGTCAGCGGATCGGCGGCGTCGAACTCAGCTTCTCCGACAGCATCCGCTCGTACACGCCAAAGTGCAGATCGACCTCCTTTTGCGTGACCGGGGTGACCGTGATGTTGATCTGCTCGGGCAACAGGCCCAGCACGACCGCGACCGCGGCTTCAAGTTGCGGTGCACAAGCCTTGTCCTCCGCCATCGTCGTGCCGACCAGCACGTCGTAGGTCTTTTCCTGCCGGCAGACGATCTCGACGAGTCGCGCCCGCGCGCTCATGTTGTTGTCGATCGCGAGCCTGACGACCTCGGTCACGGTGCGCATCGTCTCGGTCGGAAAGCCCTTCGTCGAGCGCAGCCGGATACGATGCCTGCCCAGCGTAAGCCAGTCCGTATCGAATTCCATGGCGTCCTCCGCATGCAGTTCCAAGCCGCTGCGATGATAGGTTCCAGCACCGGAATTTCAAGTGCAAAAATCTGCCGACGCCCCTTGAAATTTTCCGCAGAGTGCCTATCTTGAGTTTCGCTCAGGCAGACGCGCGAACCGTTTCATCCCGCGCGCTGCGTGTTTCGATTTGTTTGCCGGCAGTCCGGCAGGCGAACTGGAGCGCGTAGGCCCGTTCGCCTCCCGATTGCCATCCAGGAGGATACGATCATGAGCGATCTTTACTTCGGAACCGATCTCTTCAGCGAGTTCGACCGCCTGCAGCGGCAGATGGCGCAACTCTTCGGCGGCTTCCCGTCCAGCATCCGCGCGAGCCGGCTCGGCGCATTTCCTCAGATCAACATCGGCGCGACGGACGAGTCGATCGAGATCGTCGCCTTCGCCCCGGGCGTCAACGCCGCCGAACTCGACGTGTCGATCGACAAGGGCTTGCTGACCCTCAGCGGCGAACGCAAATCGACGCAACCCGACACTGAAAGCGAGACGCGTACGTATGCGCAGGAGCGCTTCGTCGGCGCCTTCCGGCGCGTCATCGAGCTGCCCGACACCGCCGATCCCGACAAGGTCCAGGCGCGCTACGAAAATGGCTGCCTGTCGATCAGTATCGGCAAGCGCGAGTCGTCCAAGCCACGCGCCATCACTGTCCAGTAACTCGAGGAGCCGATCATGAACGACATGACCAAACTGGCTGAACGCGACCCGTCCGCAGTCACGCGCCGCGACGCGGAACAGGCTACGCGCCGGATCACCCTCACCCCGGCCGTCGACATCTACGAAAGCAACCAGGGCGTCACACTGTGGGCAGATCTGCCCGGCGTGACGAAGGACAAGCTGGACGTCAAGGTTCACGACAGCAGCCTCTCGATCGAGGCCGAGGCGGTGGTGCCGACGCCGGCCAATCTGCGCCTGCAGCATGCCGAGGTCCGGGAGCCGCACTTCGCGAGGACGTTCACGCTGTCACCGGACTTCGATACGTCGAAGATCGAGGCCAGCCTCCAGGACGGGGTGTTGAAGCTGACGATCCCGCGTCGCGACGAGGCTCGCCCACGGCGCATCGAAGTCAGGACCGGCTGACCCTGCGGCAACGGCGGGTCGGGAAGATGGGCGGCGGGGAAAACGCCGCCGCCCGTCGCGAACCAGGCGCGGGAGGCACCGGTTTCCGATGTCGCTCAGGAGTCCTGGAAAGGGCATGCGGTCCTTGTCCGCACCGTGCCCATGCGACGATCGCGACACGCACGTCCGCACCGGATGGCTACATCGCCATCGTCCGGATCGAACGGAACGATGAGGTGTCGGCCGACCGGCATCCGCCGCGTTTCGGCGAGCGCTGCACAAGCGCGGCCGAAACGCAGCGCGATGCGCTCGAGTACGCGGTGCAACTGATCGATCGCGGCATGCCCGGCGCAGTCGAGGCTCGGGGCACGCTTGCTGCCCGAGGGGCTGGCCGCCACGCTCGAAACGGATTGAAGCTGAATCGGAGGACGCCATGAATACCGATCCGAAAAAGTGGAACCCCTTCAAGTTCCTTCGCGGAACTGCCCGCAAGTCCGACGCGGAAGGCCCGGAAAACCCGCCGACAAGCGAACAGTGGCGGGCCGCGTGGCCCGACATTCCGCGACTGTTCTCACGTGAGCCGTGGCGTGCGGTGGAGGAATTCCTTCATGACCCGCTCGCAGGCCGTGGCGCGCTCGAACGATGGTTCGGCGACTTCAGTTCATCGCGCTTCCAGCCGCGCATCGACGTCGTCGATGAAGGACCGGTGCTGCGCGTGACCGCCGAACTGCCCGGAATGGCGCGCGAAGATCTGAAGGTGAGCGTCGAGGACGGGGCAATCGTGCTGCGCGGAGAGAAAAAGCAGGACGTACGCAGCGAGGAAAACGGCTGTTACCGGCTGGAGCGCGCCCACGGAAGCTTCATCCGCACGATCCCGATGCCGGACTACGCCGACCCCGATCGCACGTTGGCAAAGTTCGATAACGGTGTACTCACGTTGACCGTGCCAAAGTCGGAGCCGACACAGACCGTGAGTCGCACGATCGAAATCCGCTAGGGCAAACACGAAAAGTGCCGTGGGGGCGGGCGGATATCGGACGAACCGGGCCGTTGGCTCAGTTGGTGGAGCGGCCGACTTTTTGTCCGTTGGTCACTGGTTCGAATCCAGTACGGCCCACCGGGAACCGAAAATCCGCTGCCCCCCGACAAACGCGGCTTGCGATGGGCGATGAACGCGACGAAGCCATGGATGACGGTCAGCCAGCCAATGTGGAAGGGACGGCTGCGAACTCCCGCCAGTGGTGACCAGCGAACGAAAGCGACAAGCGGGGGAATCGGCGATGCTGAATGGATAAGACAGGATAAGTATTCTTATCACAATGCATCTGTTTTTCTTAAAAACTCGAACGCGAACAAATACGCCGGGTCGATCAATCCCCTGCCCGCTCGCCCGTGTTTGCCTCACACGGCATGACGAAACGCGAAGGCACGCGAAGACACAGGAACACGGCAGACGTACGCGGCGAATCACGCGAACGAAGCGCCGCTGCGGCGCGTCGCCCGCGCATGCCGCAATCGATTGGCCGTCGATATTCCGCGGCGGCCTCACCCGGCCGAAGATCGGGGCAGACCACGCCGCACGCCCGATGCAACGCACGCGAGATTCAGCCGTGAAAGGCGCCCCGCCTCACCCGGCAGTCGACTGAAGCGGCAATTCAGGGCCTTTGCAGGATGTCTGTCGCCTGCTCGGCGTCGGCCAGCGAGTCGAGCGCTAGATAGGCAATGAACTGCGAGCCGAGCACGGCGGCGGATACGCCGCGGAGATTGATCCCGCCGTCCGACAGTTTCTGGGTCAGCTCCGCGATGATCCCCATCTGGTCCAGCCCCATCACACGAATCGAGTGCAGGCTCGAGCTAGGACTGAATCCCGCCTGCGTGGCAGCACGGGTCTCCCGATCTCCCTGCAGCGGCGCGACGAATACCACCCCTTTGCCGGGTGCTTCCTGGGTGCGCCGGGCGACAATGAATTGCAAATCCACGCCGGCATCCCGCAACGCGTTCAGCACGTGTGCAAGACCGCCCGGCTTGTCCTCGATGGTGGCCGCCCATACGTCAACGCGTTCCACGAGCAGTTCCATGGCCCCTCCAAAAAGTCGGACCTCGATGAAGACAATCTATGTCGCGCATGACCGGCGAGCAAGGCCGCTTGTGCGAACGGCGTCATGCAGGTTCGCCTAGGAATCCGATGATCTCGCCGACGGGGGACGCAAGCCGAGCATGACCGCCTGCCGATGCCGCCATTGAAGCAGCGCGTCGCGGAACTCGTCGGATGATTGCCCGGACGTAACCCGCCACGCTCCGGATTGAAAGGATCTCGCGGCGCGCCAGAACGACCGGGCCTCGGGCCCGTCGTCGATGGGAGTAATGGGCAACTGGTACGTTCGATGCAGATACGACAGGAAGGCGAGACCGTAGCCGCGGCGCCTCATCGTCGGGAGAATTTCCAGTCGATGGACATATACCCGATCGGTTCGCGGCGCCAGGCTGTATGTCGCCGCGCCGACGATACCGCCGGATGCCGCGAGGATCGCGACTTCCCAACCCGAATGCGGCACACCGTCGATGCCCAGATCGATCGGCGTCGATTGAAAACGAATCACGGGAAGCCGGCGAAATTTGCGTCGCGCAAAAAGTAACCGCAGGTAGGAAAGCACGTTCAGCCTTTCGTCATGTCCGCAGCGGCACGCTTGCTCATCTTCGCGCGCCACCGCAATTCGCAGCCGCACCCTGGCGCGTTGACGCTTCCCCTGTCGAACGCAACCGCCCATGACATGAACGACCCGGCATGGATGCCCGGATCGACGCGACCGTGCGATTCGCGAGCGACGCCGACCAGAACTATTTCCGGTTCTTCAGGAACGTCTGTCCGGCTGCCGTGATCGAGACGCTTCCGCGGCCGTTCGTCGGATGGCGCACGAATCCTGCGCCGATGAGCTCGCGGGTAATGGACCAGCCAAGTGCGGGTGTATCGCGACCGTAACGAATATCGGCGAGGCGCTCCAGCGCCCAGATCGCGGATGCCGAGATGGTCGGAACGGTCGAAGCTTGGTTATCGCTCATGGCGTCTCCAGGTGTTTGATCATGATCAAGGGTGCCGCATGTATCGGACTCAATCGGCAAGACACGCACTCAGGCGCGTCCAGTCGTAACGGGCGCCGACCTCGATGCGTACGGCGGCATCGACGAGGTCGATGCCGTGGTGGCCGCAGTGCCGATCCGCACGTTCGATGAGTGCGTCGAGCGACGGCAGCGGTGCGTCGCTCTTCCAGGCGAAGGCGATCACGTTGCCCGCACCGTCTTCAGCCGGTGCGATTGCGACGGAAGGGCCGAACGTCTCACGCAGCCTCGCGAGACAATCACCGAGTCGCGGATCGTCGCCGAGCAGATTGACGACGAGCACGCCGTCGTCGTTCATTCGCGCGCGACAGGTATCGTAGAAGGCTGCGCTGCAGAGCTCGGACGGCGCGCCGTCCGCATTGAAACCATCCTGCAACAGCGCATCGAATGTGTGCGCGGTCGTCGACAGGTGCCGCGCCGCGTCCGCGCAGATGATCGTCAGTCGTGCGTCATCGGGTGGAACGTGGAACCGGTCGCGAAGCGCGATCACTTCCGGATTGATTTCGATTGCTATGAGACGGGTGTTCGGCAGGTTCCGATAGCAATACTTCACGAGCGAACCGCCGCCGAGCCCGATCAAGCCCACATGCGCGGGTTCCGGCTGAAACAGCAGGAACCCCATCATCGTGCGCGTGTAGCCGAGTGCGAGCGCGTCCGGAGCCTCCCGCAGCATCGTGCTTTGCATGCCACGGCCGTCGAAGCACAGCGAGACGAGGTGCTCGTTTTCCACGACGATCGGCTTGTCGGCAATCTCGGCCGGGGAAGCCGCGCGCAGGCCCAGGAACGGAAAATCGACAGGCGGCACGCGGGTCAGCCCTCTTGAAGCAAGGGCAAGAGCGCACGAAGCGCCGCCTCTTCGTCCGGACCGCTTGCAAGGACTTGCGCGGATGCGCCGCGACGCACCTGCAGCGATGACATGGCCATGCCGTCCTTGGCATTCCCGCGCCGCCCATTGGCGATCAGCAGGATGTCGCTGTCGAAACGGCGCGCCGTGACCACGAGCGCATCGCGCACGGCGGTCGCACCGTTCCGGCTCCAGGCGGGACCTGCTTCGAAATAGACGACGGTTGCCATGTTCCTCGCGTGTGGCGTGAGATGGAGCTGGTATTCAGTGGGACGGGCCGATCCGGCAGGCCATCAGGAACGCCTGGAACTCGGTTTCCCATGCCGCGTTGCGCACGTCGATTTCGAAACCGGCGAGACGCTGCATTGCGCCGCTCAGATACACGGCACGGAGCAATCGAGGCGGCACGCCCTGCGCGAAACAGCAGCCATCCGCATCGAGCAGCAGGCGCGGGTGGTGCCGGAACCGCGCACTGGCCACCGAGATGGGATCCATCACATGCCGAGCCGATTCCCGCGGATAGACGAACGCCAGATGAATACCGGCGGCCGCGAGCCGCTCGCCCACATCATGGAAGCGGTGGACCATCTGGAAGCCGCGCTCGCCGCCGCGCCCGACGCCCACCACGACAAGCCCCCGGCTCCCCGCGACCTCCGGCAGGGATATGGGCCGCCGATCGGGCAACAGCAGCATCCCATCCAGATCGAACATGTCGGCTACCTCCGCGAATCCGCCCTCAATTCCGGCGATCGGCGGCAAGGCTGAATTATAAGACAGCATTCATCGAATGTGTATTTCATTATAATGTTGTGTGCGCCCGCCCCGTGGTCGGCCCGCCTGCGAGCCGACGGCACGGCGCCCGTTCCGGCGAGGCAGGCATCAGCCCGCTTTTGCCGCCGACCGGCTCGAATCCGTCCGATGGAAGCCGCGAACGGTGCCCCCGCCTGCCCGCAATGCGCAATGGAATACACCTGCCCGAACGGCACACTGCATCTGTGCGCGGACTGAGGTCATGAATGGTCGGCGGGCGCCGGCATCGAATCCGCTGACGAATCGGCCAGGCGAGTCGTCAAGGACGCGAACGGCAATGCTGTCGGACGGCGGCGTGGCCGCGCGGATCAAGGATCTGCGCGTGAGGGGTCCATCGATCACGCTGAGAATGGGCGCCGAGGTAAAAAGCATCCGGATCGTCTGCGGCGATCCCGAGATCGACGGCAAGACCGACGCGGGCAGCTTCGTGCTCGCGGCGTGCTTTCGCCGGGAAGCGTGACGCCGCGCGCTTACCTACGGCGAACCCGCTTGTCGTCGCAGTGCGCTGCACGCGCTCCCCACCGACAACATATCTACCGGGATCGATCGGGCATGGAGCGCGGTTATCGGAATCTGCGCGGCGTGATCATCGATGCGATCGAAACCAATCCGGACATGATCGCGCTACGCGATGTATTCAGGATTCCTGCAGACGATGCCCGGTTCAAGATGGCCCGTGCGGATGGCACGAAGTAAGTGACACGGAAGGATGCCCATACCGCCCCTGGCATGCGCACGGCATGCGCACCGGGAAATCGACGTCCAGGCGGCTCGCGAACTCAGTCCGCGCTTCGCTTCACCCGCTTGCCGAGCGCGCTTTTCGTCTTGTAGCTCACGCCGTGTTGTTCGAGATACTCGCGAATCAACTGCCGCACGACTTGCGACGGCGTCAGGTCCTGCTCCGCGCAGAGCATGTCGAACGCCTCTTTCTTGGCGGGATCGATCAGGATGGTCAAGCGTGCGGTTTTCGTTTCCATTGCAGGGCAGAGTCGGCGATATGCTAATTTAATTATAATGCATCGGCCCTTGCGTACCGCGCCGGAGAGCATTCGGCACGCGCGTGCGGCCCACGCGCGGCGACGGCGCCTCGAGCAGGATAGGCCGCCGCCAACGTACGGTCGGGTTTCGTTTCACCTCGTGCCGGCTCACGACCGGCGGTCAAGCCGATAGAGATAGTCGAGCACGTCGTCGACGACGGGCACGATCGCCAGCGTGACGAGTGCCGCGGCCAGCGGCACGGTCGACACGTAGCCGACATGCTTGAAGCCGATTGCGCCGGCCAGCCCCCCGACGAAGAACGACGCCAGCATCGTCGCGTGAATCCTGAGCTTCGCGCGGTTTGCGATCACCGTCTGCGCGTGCACGTCGGCACTTGAACGATTCCAGTAAAAGAGCTTGCCGAGTTCGATGCCGAGGTCCGTCACGATGCCCGTCATGTGCGTCGTGCGGATTTCCGCCCCCGACAGCTTGGTGATCATCGCGTTTTGCAGCCCCATGATGAAGCACAGCAGGATCACCGTGACCGGCATGAAGAACGCTTCCCACAGCGCGAGATGGCTGCCGAGCAGCCCGAACAGTAGCAGCAGCCCCGCTTCGACCAGCAGCGGCAGCACATACTGACTCTGCAGGCCGCGGCGCCGCCCCCAGTTGACGAGCACGGCCGAGCAGCCGGCACCCACCAGAAACGACGCGAGCGAACCCACCCCGGCCAGCACGAGCCGGATGTCGCCGAGCGCGGTCTGATCCGCGATCGCCGACACGATCCCGCTCATGTGCGACGTGTATTGCTTGACTGCGAGGAAACCGCCGGCATTGGTCGCGCCGGCGACGAAGGCAAGCGAAAACCCGAGCTGGCGGTTCGCGGCCGCGCTGCGGTGTTTTCCCGTCAGGCTTCGGAAGTACTGCGCTGGCATAGGATCTTCCCTCATTCGCCCGGATCGGGAGACAACGACGCCCCGAGCGGAGCCCGGCGCGCCGCGGCACACCGCCACGGTCGCCCGTTCCATCCAGGGTGCCATGAGACTTTCATGATAACGGCATTATCATACCTTGTTATCCTGATTCGTCTTTCGGTGTCATAATGCGGGCAGGAACAGGTCGCGGAAGAAGCGGCCTTTCCATCACCTCGTCCAACCCGAGCGTACTGGAGACATTCCGGATGGCACCCGTGCCGGTCGTCCATTTCGTCCTGCTGGCCGTGGCCGCGTGGCTCGCGGTCGGCACGCTGGGGCTCGGGGCGCTGCGCCGCACGCGACTGGTTGCCCACGGCCTCTTTCCGCTCGGTGCGCTGGTCGGACTGCTCGTCGGCGCGGCGGGCCTCGCCGGCATCCTTGCCGAACCGTCTGCCGCGGTGCTGCCGATCGGGCTTCCCGGCCTGCCCTTTCATCTGCGTCTCGATCGCCTGTCCGGCTATTTCCTGTTCGTGCTCGGCCTCGTCAGCACTGGGATCGGCGCCTTTTCAGCCGGCTATTTCCGCAAGGGCGAAGGATCCGCGCCCGGGCTGATCTGCTTCGAATACCACGTCTGCGTCGCAAGCATCGCGCTGGTGTTGATCGCCGACGACGCCTATGTATTCATGGTCGCCTGGGAGACGCTGACGCTGTCCGCGACGTTTCTCGTCATGACCAACCACCGGATCGGCGAGATCCGCCGGGCCGGTTACCTGTATTTCCTGATCTCGCACGTCGGCGCGCTGGCGCTGCTGCTCTGCTTCGGCATTCTGCAGGCGCGCACCGGCGACTACACCTTCGCCAACCTGCGCGCGCAGTCGCTGGATGCGTTGCCCGCGTCGTTCGCCTTCCTGTTCGCGCTCGTCGGGTTCGGCGCAAAGGCGGGGATCTTCCCGCTGCATGTGTGGCTGCCGGAGGCTCACCCCGCGGCGCCGTCGCCGGTCTCGGCGCTCCTCAGCGGATTCGTGCTGAAAGTCGGCCTGTACGGCCTGCTGCGCGTGCTGTTCGACCTGTTGCACGTGCAGATTGCGTGGTGGGGCGTGCTGCTGCTCATGCTGGGGCTCGGCACCGCGCTGCTCGGCGTGGTGTTCAGCACCATCCAGGTCGACATGAAGCGCCTGCTCGCCTATTCGTCGATCGACAACGTCGGCCTGATGCTCGTCGCGCTCGGTCTCGCGGTGCTGTTCCGCGCGTACGGGATGACGAGCCTGTCCGCGCTCGCGCTGACCGCGATGCTGTACCAGATCGTTGCGCACGCAGCGTTCAAGAGCCTGCTGTTCCTGGGCACGGGCGCCGTGCTCCACGCCACCGGCGAGCGCAATCTCGGCAGGCTCGGCGGACTGATCCGCTTCATGCCGTGGACCGCGTGGGCCGTGCTCGCGGGCGTCGCGGCCAGCGCGGGCCTGCCGCCGCTCAGTGGTTTCGTGGCCGAGTGGCTGCTGCTGCAGGGCTTTCTGTTCGCGCCGCGGTTGCCGGATTCGGTACTCGCCATGACGGTGCCGATCGCCGCCGCGCTGATCGCGATGTCGGCCGCGCTGGCCGGCTACACGATGGTCAAGTTCTTCGGCATCGTGTTCCTCGGGCAGCCGAGAGAAGCGAAGCTGAACCGCGCCCGCGACGCGAACGCGTGGGAACGGCTCGCGTTCTGCTGGTTCGCGGCCGCCAGCGTGCTGCTCGGGCTGATGCCCGCCCAGTTCGTCAAGTTGCTGGATCGCGTCACGCACACGCTGGTCGGCGCCGGCGTCGGCGCGGACAATCATGGCTGGCTGCTGTTCGCGCCCGTGTCGGCCGCTCGCGCGAGCTACATGCCGGCGGCGTTCATGCTGTTCTTCATCGCCTGCTGCGGGCTCGCGTGGGTGCTGGTGCGGCGTTTCTATCACGGCCGGCTGCGCCGCGCGGCCCCGTGGGGCTGCGGCTTCCCGTTCACGACCGCGCGCATGCAGGATACGGCGGAAGGATTCGGGCAGCCGATCCGCGAAATCTTCGCACCGCTGCTGCACATCGAGCGGCAATTGCCGTCGCCGTTCGACACCCAGCCGGCCTACCGGGTGTCGGTGACCGATCGCACCTGGTCCGCGCTCTACGCGCGCATCGCGGCGCTCACGCAACGCGCCGCCGACTGGGCAGGCCGCCTGCAGACGGGCAAGATCGCGGTTTACCTGACCTACAGTTTCGTCGTGCTGATCGTGCTGCTGATGTTGGTGAGACGATGGTAACCCTGTCCGGCGTCATCTCGCAGACTCTCGAAATCGTGATAGCGATCGCGGCCGCGCCATTGCTCACGGGGTGGGTCAACCAATGCCGCGCCTGGCTTCAGAACCGGCGCGCGCCGTCCATCTGGCAGCCGTACCGGATGCTCCACAAGCTGTTCAACAAGGAATCGGTCATCGCGCACGGTGCGAGCCCCGTGTTCCGCGGCGCGCCCTATGTCGTCTGGGCCGCCATGACGCTCGCGTGCGCGATCGTGCCGACCCTGTCGACCGAGTTGCCGCTGTCGCCCGCCGCCGATGCGATCGCGCTCGTCGGCCTGTTCGCGCTCGCGCGCGTCGCGCTGTCGCTCGCGGCGATGGACGTCGGCACGGCGTTCGGCACGCTCGGCGCCCGCCGCGAAATGCTGATCGGCTTCCTCGCGGAGCCGGCATTGCTGATGGTGCTCCTGTCGGCCTCGCTGATCACGCAGTCGACGCTGCTGACGAGCATCGTCGCGACGCTCGGCCGCGGCGAGCTCACGATCTATCCGAGCCTGGCGTTCGCCGGCATCGCGTTCACGCTGGTCGCGCTGGCCGAAAATGCGCGGCTGCCGGTCGACAATCCGACCACCCACCTCGAGCTCACGATGATCCACGAGGCGCTGATCCTCGAATATTCGGGGCGGCACCTTGCGTTGATGGAATGGGCGGCAAGCCTCAAGCTGTTCGCGTATTCGTGCATCGGTCTCGCGTTGTTCGTGCCCTGGGGCATCGCGAATGCGGGCGATCCGGTCGCGCTGCTGCTGGCGGTGCCGGTACTCTTCATCAAGCTGACCGCAGGCGGTGTCGCGCTCGCCGTGGTCGAAACGGCCAACGCGAAGATGCGCATCTTCCGGGTACCGGAATTCCTGGCCACGGCCTTCCTGCTGGCCGTGATCGGCATGCTCGTCCACCTGCTGCTGGGGGCATGAATGCACGCCTACGCCACACAACTGATCAATTTCCTCGCGGCCGTGCTGCTGATGCTGTCGTTCGCGATGCTGAGCCAGCGCCGGATCCTGTCACTGATCCATCTCTATACGCTGCAGGGCGTCGCGCTCGTGTCGGCGAACCTGATCCTCGGCTTCGTCACGGCCGACGTGCACCTGTATGTGTCCGCCGGGCTGACGCTCGTGCTGAAGGTCGGCGTGATCCCGTGGTTCCTGTATCGGCTCGTGCGCAGGCTCGACGTCAAGACCGACGTCGAACCGCTCATCAACATCCCGACCACGCTGCTGATCGGCATCGTCCTCGTGATCGTCGCGTTCAACGTCGCCGCGCCGATCAGCCAGCTCGCGACCTCGGTCGCGCGCGGCACGCTCGGCATTGCGCTCGCGTGCGTGCTGCTGTCGTTCATGGCGATGATCACGCGCGCCAAGGCCATTCCACAGGTGATCGGCTTCCTGTCGATGGAAAACGGGCTGTTCTTCGCGGCGGCGGCCGCGACCAACGGCATGCCGATGATCGTCGAGCTCGGCATCGGGCTCGACGTGCTGATCGGCATCCTGATTCTGGGCGTCTTCATGTTCCAGATTCGCGAGCAGTTCGACAGCCTGGACATCCATCACCTCGAGAAACTCAAAGATGAATGACGCCCACGTCGTGCTCGCCGTGCTCGGGCTGCCGCTCGCGGGCGCCGCGTGCCTCGCCTGCGTGCGGCCGAGCCGGGTCGCGCGCCATCTGAACGTCGGCTTCAGCTTCCTGACCTTCGCGGCGACGCTGGTGCTGGCCGCGCGCACCGTCGAGCACGGCCCGTCGTTCGCATTCGGACGCGCGTTCTTCGTCGATCCGCTCAATGTCTATCTCGTTGCGCTCACGGCGTTCGTCGGCTGGACGACTTCGCTGTTTTCCCGGCCCTACATGCAGATCGAGGAAGCCCGCGGCCGAATGACGGCCGCGCGGATGCGGCTCTATCACAGCATGTATCAGCTCTTCATGTTCGCGATGCTGCTCGCGCTGCTGACCGACAACGTCGGCGTGCTGTGGGTCGCCATGGAAGCCGCCACGCTCGCCACCGTGTTGCTCGTCAGCGTCTACCGAACCGCCGCGAGCCTCGAAGCCGCATGGAAGTACTTCATCCTGTGCGGCGTGGGCATCGCCCAGGCGCTGTTCGGCACGATCCTGCTGTACCTCGCCGCGAGCCGGCAGCTGACCGACGGCGACGCGCTGCTGTGGACGAGCCTGGCCGCCGTCAAGACGCAGCTCGACCCGACGATCGTGTCGATCGCCTTCGTGTTTCTGCTGGTCGGCTACGGGACCAAGGTCGGCCTCGTGCCGATGCACAGCTGGCTGCCGGACGCGCACGCCGAAGGTCCGACGCCGATTTCGGCGGTGCTGTCCGGCCTGCTGCTGAACGTCGCGCTGTATGCGGTGCTGCGCTGCAAGGTGCTGGCCGACGGCGCGCTCGGCAATGGCCTGCCGGGGAGGCTGCTGGTCGGGTTCGGGCTCGTGTCGGTCCTGGTCGCGTCGTTCTCGCTGTTCCGGCAGAAGGACGTGAAGCGCCTGTTCTCGTACTCGTCGATCGAGCATATGGGCTTGATGACGTTCGCATTCGGGCTCGGCAGCCCGATCGCGACGTTCGCCGGGCTGCTGCACATGACGGTCCATTCCCTCGTCAAGTCGGCGATCTTCTTCGCGGTCGGCCATGCCGCGCAGAAGGCCGGCACGCAGGCGATCGACGGCATTCGCGGGCTGCTGCAGGTCAGCCCGGCGGTCGGCTGGGCCATGATGCTCGGCGCGCTTGCGATTCTCGGCCTGCCGCCGTTCGGCGTGTTCGCGAGCGAATTCCTGATCCTGACGACGGCCATGAACACGCTCCCGTGGACCGCGCCGTTGCTGCTGCTCGGGCTCGCCGTCGCGTTCGCGGCGATCTTCGCGCGCGTGCAGCGGATGGTGTTCGGCGAAACGACGACGGCGACGCCGCTCGAACACCGGCCGGCGCTGCTGCCGGTGTTCGTGCATCTGGGACTCGGCCTGATGCTGGGCCTGTACGTGCCGCCTTACCTGGCCATGTGGTACCGCCAGGCGGCGACGATGCTGGCAGGGTGAACGATGCGACTCGACTTGATTCAGGCGGACGGCTCGACGCGCCTGCGGCACGCGGCAGGCCAGGTTCCGGCTGCCGTGGTTGACGTGGACGAACCGCGCTGGCTCGACATCGCGCATGCCGCGCGGAGCGAACGAAGCCGGCTCGTCGCGATGTGGGGCGGCGAAACGCGCGCGCGCGTATTTTCGGTCAATGCGGCGTACGAATGCGACGACGGCGTCCTGTGGGTGCGTCTCGCGACCGGGCCGGAACCGCGGGCCGACGGCGACTATCCCGATCTCGCCGGCATGTTTCCCGCCGCGACGCGCATGCAGCGCGCCATTTTCGACCTGACCGGCCTGCGCGCGCGCGATGCGCGCGACACGCGCCCGTGGCTCAATCACGGCAACTGGCCCGACGACTACTTTCCGCTGCAGAAGCAGGCAACCGGCATCGAGCGATTCGAATCGAACGAAGCGGATTATCCGTTCGTGCAGGTTGCCGGCGACGGCGTGCATGAAATCGCGGTCGGGCCGATTCACGCCGGCATCATCGAGCCGGGCCATTTCCGGTTTTCCGTCGTCGGCGAGAAGGTGCTGCGGCTCGAGGAACGGCTCGGCTATGTACATCGCGGCGTCGAACGGGTGTTCGAACGGACGGCCGCATCGAACGGCCATCGCGTTGCGGGCCGGATCGCCGGCGATTCGACCGTCGCGTTCTCGTGGGCCTATTGCATGGCGCTCGAACAGGCATGCGGCACGGCCGTGCCGGCGCGTGCGCTGGTGCTGCGCGCCCTCCTGCTCGAGCGCGAGCGCATCGCCAATCACCTCGGCGACCTCGGCGCGCTCGGCAACGATGCCGGATTCGCGTTCGGTCTCGCGCAGTTCTCGCGGCTCAAGGAGAACTGGATCCGGACCAACGGCGGCGTCTTCGGGCATCGCTACCTGATGGACCGGATCGTGCCGGGCGGGCTGGCCGTCGACATCGATCCGGAAGACGCGGCGATCCTCACCGAACAGTGCGAACGCATTGCACGCGACGTGCACGTGATGCGCAAGATCTACGAGGACCAGTCCGGGCTGCAGGACCGGTTTCTCGGCACCGGCCGCCTGAACGCCGACGTCGTCGCGCATTTCGGCGTGCGCGGCATGGCCGCCCGCGCCAGCGGCCAGAGCTTCGACGTGCGCGCGAACCTGCGGCCGGCCCCGTACCACGACCTGGCCGTCCAGGCGGCCAGCGATGCGCGCGGCGACGTTGCCGCGCGGGTCGCCGTGCGGTTTGCCGAAATCGACGAATCGCTGCGCCTGATGACCGACCTGCTCGCGAATCTTCCGGAGGGGCCGATCGCCGCCGCCGTCATGCCCGCGGCGGCACCATCCGCGGGCATCGGCTGGGTGGAGGGCTGGCGCGGCGACGTGTTCGTCGCGCTCGAGACGGCATCGGGCGATGCCATCGCGCGCTGCCATTGCCACGATCCGTCCTGGCAGAACTGGCCGGCGCTCGAGCACGCGATCATCGGCAACATCGTTCCCGATTTCCCGCTGATCAACAAGTCGTTCAACCTGAACTACGCGGGGCACGATCTCTGATGTGGCAACTCATCCGTCAATTCGCGCGCACCGACTTTCCCGACGAACCCGTGCCGGCCACCGAAGCCGCATGGCGACACGAGGCGCAGCAGATTCGTCAGGACATACTCGACCTCCTCGGCCGCGCCTTGTGCATCCGGCAGATCGACGCGGGTTCGTGCAATGGTTGCGAGCTGGAGATCCACGCGCTGAACAACCCGTACTACAACATCGAAGGGCTCGGGATCAAATTCGTCGCCAGCCCGCGCCATGCGGACCTGCTGCTCGTGACCGGCCCCGTCACGCTGAACATGAAGGCCGCCGTGCTTGCCGCGTACGACGCCACGCCGGCGCCGAAACTCGTCGTCGCGGCCGGCGAGTGCGCATGCACGGGCGGCATCTTTGCCGACAGCTATGCGGTGTGCGGCCCCGTTTCGTCGGTCCTGCCCGTCGACGTGACCATCCCCGGATGCCCGCCCCCTCCGGTCGATTTGCTGCGCGGCATCCTGACCGCCTGCCGATCACGCGGAGCGTGAAGCGGATGCCCGTGGCAATCCTTCAGGCGGCCGATGAGGCACGGATATCCGGATCCATGACGTCGTCTCGTTCGAACGCAAGCCGGCCCCGGCGCACAGCCACCGAACGATCCGCGTGCAAACGGAAACGCGAGGCTCACGCGCGTCGCGACGCGCGGTATCGGTATCCCTGCAACTTTTATTGAGGCGAAGGAAAACTGTATGACTGAAAAAGGTAAAGACCAGATCGTTCGTGCGTTCCGCGCGGTCTTCCTGGCGTTTCTCGGCGTCAACAAACGAAAGAATCTCGAAGCGGATGCCACGCAACTCAACCCGTTCGCGGTAGTCATTGCCGCGTTCGTTGCACTTGGCGCATTCATTGCGCTGCTGTTGATCGTCGTTCATCTGGTCGTGGGTTGACGGTTCGCCGCCACGAATGCGCGAGCTCGCCACGGCAACGCACCGGCCAGGTCGCGCGGATGCCCGATCGCTACGGCGTGAAGATCGGCAGGCCCGGTGCGATCGGGTCGATCGGCTCGATCAGCCGGTTCTCCCTTCTCCCGTATCGGATCGGCGATCCAGATCACCGGCGCCCGGCGCGCCGGTCGACGCGCGACCGAATGCCGCGCATCACCGCCCGATCGGCAGCCCCGTCGGTTCGATCCACCCGAGCCGGTATGCGATCAGCAGCGACAGGAACAGCGTGATCGATAACCCGACGCGCGCCGCCAGCGACCACGCCATCCGCTTGCTTCCGCCGCGGTCGTGATTCATGAAATACAACGCGAAAACCAGGCTTCCGATAATCATCACGAAAGCCGCCGAAACCAGCGCAATCTTCATTGTTTGTGTTCCTCCAGACCCGAATCGGTCTTCAGCAGTTCGACCAGCCTTTGCCGCTCGGCAGCGACGTCGGCGACGCCCGACGCCGGCCAGTCCAGCGCCACGCCATTACCCAGCGAATCGCGCACGAGCGTCTGGTAATGACGGTCGCTGATCCGGCCCTGGTCCATCGCTTCCGATATCTCATGCCGAAACGGTAGCGGAAAGCTCGCGTATCCGCGCGACAGCGCGGCATATTGCCGCGCGTCGATCTCTTTCGACGACGGCACGACGGCCCACACCACGACGGCCACGATGGCTGCAAACGGAATCGCCGTATAGCGGAGAACGAACTTGATCGGGGTCATGAGGCGGATATCGGAGTGGCGTGTAGCGGAGTGGCGTGTAGTAATGGCGAAGCAGCGGCCAGGCAGCGCCGCGGTGACGGCCCGCACGGGCCGCATGGAAACGGAAGCGGCCGGCGCCCATCGCGCAAACGCCGGCGCCGCTTGGGCAGCCCGGCTGCCGGCAGCCACGTCCGACATTGTACTTAAAGCCCCATACGACCAACAGGGTATGATAATCCGGTTATCATGTTTGCCGCGCGATCGACGATCCGTTCTCAGCGCGCGAATGCCGGCGTCGCGAGTTCGCTCGCACACCACAATCGCGCATTCGGACAGAGCAGCGAAAACGGATGGATTATAATTTGATTAACATATCGACCGCGCCCGCCTCACGATGGAAACGAAAACCGCCCGCCTCACCGTCCTGATCGACCCCGCGAAGAAAGAAGCGTTCGACCTGCTCTGCGCGGAGCAGGATCTCACGCCGTCGCAAGTCGTGCGTCAGTTGATCCGCGAGTATCTCGACAAACACGGCGTCACGTACAAGACCAAGAGCACGCTCGGCAAGCGGGTGAAGTAAGCCCGGCCGAACCCGGCGCCGTCACGCGCAGATCTCCCACCGTGCATGTTCACGCGCGCGCCACACGAGCCGCGCGGGATCGATGCCCTCCCCGGCCTTCATGCGCCGGGCGGTGGACGACAGCTTGAGCGCGCCGGCCGAACCGAACCCCAGCGCGCGTTCGAGCAGGATCCGCAGCGACGGCAACGGGTTGCCGTTCTTCCATGCGAACGCGATGAAGTTGTTGTCGTCGCCGCACGGCACCAGCGCATACGAATCGTCGAACACCGCGCGCAGTTGCTCGAGATGCCGCGGCAACGCCGGATCGTCGTCCATGAAGTTGATCGCGAGCACGCCCGTTTCGCTCAGCCGCGCACGGCATGCGTCGAGAAAGGCCACGCCCGTGCAACTGCCCGGCATGCCGTCGGCGACGAACGCGTCGTGCAGGATCACGTCCGCCCGGACCTCGGGCCTTGCCACGTAGTCGGCGCCGTCCGCGCAGACCACCGCGAAGCGCGCGTCGTCCTGCGGAATCCTGAACACGTCGCGCAGCGCGATCACGTCCGGGTGGATCTCGACTGCGTCGATCGCCGTGTCGGGCAGGTGCCGATAGCAGTATTTCGCGAGCGATCCGCCGCCGAGCCCGATCATGCAGATGCGCGCCGGCACCGGCTGCAGCAGCAGGAAACCCATCATCACGCGCGTATAACCGAGTTCGAGCCTGACCGGATCCTGCAGCGACATGAAGCTCTGCGTGCCGAAGTGGTCGAAGTGCAGCGACACCGCGTGCTTCGTCTCGAGCACGAACGGCCGGCCGTCGTTCAACGGCATCGCCAGGAACTGCAGGAATGCGTCATAGGACGCTCGATCCTCGCTCATGCTCGGCAGGCCCGGTTGATCGGAGCGTCGGTCGCGCCGCGTGCGGTCATACCTTCTTCAGGTAGCAGGCCTTCAGCATGAAGCCGCCCATGTCGGTCTTGCAATCGACTTCGTGATCGCCGCCGACCAGACGGATGCTCTTCACCTTGGTGCCCATCTTCAGCGTGATCGACGAGCCCTTCACGCGCAAATCCTTGATCAGCACGACGGAATCGCCGTCCGACAGCACGTTGCCGTTCGCATCCTTGACGACGTCGCCCGCCGGTTCGTCGCCCGCTTCGGCGCCGGCGCCGGCCGACCATTCATGGCCGCAGTCCGCGCACACGTAAAGCGTGCCGTCCGGGTAGGTGTTTTCCATCGCGCATTGCGGGCAGGCGGGGGCGGCGTTCATTGCAGCTTCCATTCGGTGGGGGTTCAGGTCAATCGAAAAAAAATACCGGGCACGCAAGCACGTGGCCCGGACCGCGCGCGCACCGCTGCGATCCACGGATCGACAGGGCAGCGCAACGCGCACACGACATTATAATGCAATACACATAACCCAGTTGTCGTATTATAATCGTCAGCTTTCGATCATTCGCCGGACTTGATGGCGGTTTCGCTGAGGATGTCGACATGTTCGAGATGAATGCCGCACCGGCACCCGATGCACGGCGCGCGGCGCCCCGTCGGGAAGCCGCGCGCCGCGCGTTCGCGCCGTGCTGCCGGCCGGCCATTGCACGCCGTTCCGGCGATTTTCCCCGAGGCTGATCCGCACGTGGCAACCGTCGTCTACGTTGAAATCGGCCCCGCATGGAACCGCGGCCGTGCGGCCGCGTCCCGCGACGCGATCGTCGCGGCGGCACACCGCTTCCAAAGCGAGATCCTGCTGCTCGCCAACGGGCTCAGCGGCAGCGCGAAGGACGCAACGGCCATCGCGGCGCTGCAGATGCATGGCGGCACGTCCGCGCAGATGCTTGCCACCGGCCCCGACGAGGAAGCCGCGCTCCAGGCGCTGTTGCCGTTGCTGCAGGCGGGCTGACGCCGCGGCGCGCCGCGTCGCCCGATCCCACGGCCTCGTGCCGTTCACCCTGAATCACCCGTCCCCGAGGAAGCGATGAACGACAACGTCACGTCCAATTCCCCCAACTTGTCCGCGTCCGCGCTCTGGGCGCTCGAGCGCCTCGCCGACGTGCGCTACGGCCGCGATGCGCCGGCGCTCGGCTGGTCGGTCGAGCAGGAACTCGTCGGCGCGGGCTTCGTCAGCCATGCCGCGCATGGCCGTTCCGGAGCATCGATCACCGCGCACGGCCGCAACTTCCTGAAAAGCCGGAAGTAGGAAACAGGAAACGGCCGGCACGGGCGCGCTGCTGCCACGCGACCGCCATCCCGTGCCGGCCCCGTCGGGCGACGGCTATCCCGGCGATGCGATTCGCATGCCCCGCTGCCGGCGGGGATTTGCGGCCGCGCCGCGGTTTCCGCGGTATCGTACGGGACCCAAGCGCGGCGCACCTGCCGCCTTCGCCTTCCTTTCCTCATGGAACGCCCGATGACCTCCCGCGCCCTGCCGCCCGTCACGTCCCCGCCGGTTCTCGACACGCCCCGCCTGATCCTCGAAGGCCATCCGCTCGGCGACTTCGACGCGCTCGCCACGATGTGGACCGAGCCGACCGTCGTCGAGCACATCTTCAACGGCAAGCCGTCGGCGCCGCGCGACTCGTGGATGAGGCTGCTCGCGTATCGCGGGCTGTGGCCGCTGCTCGGCTACGGCTACTGGGCGATCCGCGAGAAGGCAACAGGCCGCTATGTCGGCGATCTCGGCTTCGCCGACTTCCACCGCGCGGTCGAGCCGCCGATTCGCGGCGTGCCGGAAGCCGGCTGGGCGCTCGCGAGCTGGGCGCACGGCAAGGGCTATGCGACCGAGGCGCTGGCGCATGCGCTCGGCTGGCTCGATGCGCAGAACCGGTTCGAACGCAGCGTGTGCCTGATCGCACCGACCAACGTCGCGTCGATCCGCGTCGCGCAGAAGGCCGGGTATGCCGATCCGGTGCGGATCCGCTTCAACGACGCCGATTCGCTGCTGTTTTCGCGCGCGTGCCGCTAGGCACGATGCCGCTGTCGCCGCCGACGACGGCACGCGCAACGATCGCGAGCCAGCACAACCCTTGCATGCCGCGGGTCGGTGCGCCCGCCGCCGTCACGTGTCCGCCGGCTTGTCGCTGAGCGCGGACGCCGCCGGATTCCCCGGCTCGCGCGCGAGGCCTTGCGCGAACACCTTCAACCCTTCGAGCAGCGGCGTCAGCGCATCCCACAGCGCTTCGTCGTGCAACAGCCGGTACGCGCCGCGCACGCCGGGCGCGACGTGCTCGTGCTCGGCCGGCTGCCACGCGCCGATGTGATGCAGCGCGTCGGCTGCCGCGAACACGGCCTTGCCGAACTGCTCCGGCGGAATCCGCGACAGCGCCGTCACGAGTGCCGCGAGGTTCTGCATGCCGCTTTGCATGCCGGGCTTGTCGAACGCGCCGACGAAAGTCTCGGCCATCTGCGCATTCGCACTGACGACCTCGTTCGCGAAGCGCAGGAAGCCGTGCCGATGGAGGCTGCCGAGCAGGCTTTCGAGCGCGTGGTGCGCGTCGGGCTCCGGTGCCGGGGGCGTCGTGGCGGGATAGGGACGATCGGTCATCAGCGGTTCTCCGGATGAGGCGCGGCGTGACGGACGTTGCGGCCGCCACGCGTGCGCCGGATTCGTGTCGTGCTTCGTTCACCGCGCCCGCCGGCGCGCAGCGGATGTCGCCGTCAGTGCGTCGGGCCGCCGGGCGGCGCCTTGTATTCGCTGCGTGCGCCCATCGCGTCCTCGACGGTCTGCACGCCGCGCAGCGCGGCCACGCCGTCGACGACGGCATGCCGTTCCGCTTCTTCCACCTGCCCGCTCAGGCGCACGTGCCCATGCTCGACGGTCACGTCGACGTCGCGCGGACGCCCGACCAGATGGCCCAGCGCGGCACGCACGCGTTCGGTGACCAGTGCGTCGTCCGCGTCGCCGGCGAGCCAGTCGGCGCGCAGCCCCGCAATCGCGCCGCGCGCATGGTCGGCCGCGCGCTTCGCCTGCGTATTCGCGTAGTCGACCACGCCGTGGCGGCCCGCGGCAGCCTTGTCGCGCACGTACGCGCGCCGCCGCCGGCCCGACGCCGGATCGAGGAAATACATCGCCGCCGCGCCGCACGCGACGGCTACCGCGAGATTCAACAACGGGTTGTTCGAGCGTGTTCTGGAAGTCATGGGAGCACCGTGGTCGATACCCGGGACAGCCGGGCTTCGCCGACACGTGCAGCATGAGCCGTTCCTCGCCGCAACGCCGCCGCTGCGGCGGCGTTGCGCGCACGCCGGTGCGGCATCCGGGCCGCGTGGCTTACTCTGCGACGGGGCGATCGAAATGACAAGCGCTTGAAAATTCCGCGACCGGCAAGCACCGTCGGCCATGGACGGTGCCGGGCACGAAAACCGCGGCATGCGTCGTTGACGCGCGTCGAATGGCGCGGTACACGAGCCGGCCGCGGCCTGCGAGCCGGTTCATGCGTGAGCGGCGGGCGACGTGCGTTGCCGCCGCGCGTGCGTATCCGTGTCGCGGGCGGGCATGCGATTGACCGTTAGTTGCAATTGTAGGATCACCCGCCGGGGTCGTGACCGCGGGCATGCGGCGTCCGCCGTCGGTCATGCCCACGCCACCTGCGCGGATGCGGCCCGCCGCGACACGACCGACCGCGCCCGCTCAACCGCGTGATGGCCGGCGCTCACGGCGTCGCGCCGTGCATCTTCTGCCAGCGCTCCATCAACGCGATCTCGTCGCGCTGCGCGGCGACGATGCGGCTCGCGAGCTGCCGCAGCGTCGGGTCCTTGCCGTACTTCAGCTCGACCCGTGCCATGTCGATCGCACCCTGGTGATGCGGCGCCATCTGCGACACGAAATCGCGATCGGCGTCGCCGGAATAACGCGCGCCCTCCATCGCATCCATCATCCTGCGGTCGGCGCGCTTGTACGCCTGGGTCGAGGTGTCGGGAACGGTCACGGTGTCGGGCGGGCGCAATTGGCCCCCCGCCGGCGATACGGCTGCCGCGGCGGCGACCAGCAGTGCGCAGGCGGCGCAGTGCCGGGCCGCGCGCACGGGGCGGCGGGTGAATGCATCCATGTCACGGCTCCTCGGGAATTGAACGGTCGGTTGCCTGCTCTTCGCGTGCAACGCCTGCCTGCAACGCCCGTACCCGACGCAGCCGGCACGCCCGCACGGCACGCGCATTGCGCGACGCACCGGCAACGCCGCGCACGGCGATCGCCTGCACGCGGCGCATCGGCTCATCCCGAACCAAGGAGAAACGGCATGGCGACAGTGGCGGATTTCATCGTCGAGCGGCTGTATGACTGGGGCGTGCGCCGCATCTACGGCTACCCGGGCGACGGCATCAACGGCTTCTTCGGCGCGCTCAGCCGGGCCGAGGACAAGATCGCGTTCGTGCAGGCGCGCCACGAGGAGATGGCCGCCTTCATGGCGTCCGCGCATGCAAAATTTACAGGCGAGCTCGGCGTGTGCGTCGCGACCTCGGGCCCCGGCGCCACGCACCTCGTGACCGGCCTGTACGACGCGCGGCTCGACCACATGCCGGTGCTCGCGATCGTCGGCCAGCAGGCGCGCGCGGCGCTCGGCGGCCACTACCAGCAGGAAGTCGACCTGCCGGCGCTGTTCAAGGACGTTGCGGGCGCATTCGTCCAGCTTGCCGTCGTGCCGGGCCAGGTGCGCCACCTGGTCGACCGCGCGGTGCGCATCGCGCTCGGTGCGCGCACGGTCACCGCACTGGTGCTGCCGAACGACCTCCAGACGCTCGACTACGCGCCGCCGAAGCGCGCGCACGGCACCGTGCATTCGGGGATCGGCTACACGCCGCCGAAGGTGGTGCCCTATCCCGACGACCTGCAGCGCGCGGCCGACGTGCTCAATGCCGGCAAGCGCGTCGCGATGCTGGTCGGCGCGGGCGCGCTGCGTGCGACCGACGAGGTGATCGCGGTGGCCGAGCGCCTCGGCGCGGGCGCGGCGAAGGCGCTGCTCGGCAAGGCGGCGCTGCCCGACGACCTGCCGTGGGTGACCGGTGCGATCGGGCTGCTCGGCACCCGGCCGAGCTACGAGCTGATGAGCGAATGCGACACGCTGCTCGTCGTGGGCTCCGGTTTCCCTTATTCGGAATTCCTGCCGAAGGAAGGCGAGGCACGCGGCGTGCAGATCGACCTGAAGGCCGACATGCTGAGCCTGCGCTACCCGATGGAGGTCAACCTCGTCGGCGACAGCGCCGAGACGTTGCGCGCGCTGCTGCCCCTGCTGAAGGAACGGGACGACACCGGCTGGCGCGACCGGATCGCGAAATGGAATGCGGACTGGCGCGACACGCTCGCGGCACGCGCGGCCGCGCAGGCGAGCCCCGGTCGCGGCGTGAATCCGCAACGCGCGTTCACCGAACTGTCGCCACGGCTGCCCGACGACGTGATCCTGACAAGCGATTCGGGCTCCTGCGCAAACTGGTATGCGCGCGACCTGATGATGCGGCGCGGGATGATGGGCTCGCTGTCCGGCGGCCTCGCGTCGATGGGCGCCGCCGTGCCGTATGCGATCGCCGCCAAGTTCGCGCACCCGGCGCGCCCCGTGATCGCGATGGTCGGCGACGGCGCGATGCAGATGAACAACATGGCCGAACTGATCACCGTCGCGAAGTACTGGCGGCAATGGCCCGATCCGCGCTGGATCTGCATGGTGCTGAACAACGAGGACCTGAACCAGGTCACGTGGGAGCAGCGCGTGATGGAAGGCGACCCGAAGTTCGACGCATCGCAGCAGATTCCGGATGTGCCGTACTACCGCTTCGCGACGCTGCTCGGGTTGAAGGGCATCTACGTCGACGACCCGGAGCAGCTCGGCGCCGCGTGGGACGAGGCGCTCGCGTCCGACCGTCCGGTCGTGCTCGAGGTCAAGAGCGATCCGGAAGTGCCGCCGCTGCCGCCGCACGTGACGCTGCAGCAGGCGAAGCACTTCGCGCAAACGCTGGTGAAGGGCGACGCACGCGAGGCGAACGTGATCGTCGAGACCGCGCGGCAGGTTCTGTCGGCCGTGCTGCCGGGCAACGGCGAACACAGTGGCAAGGGCGGGACAAGCCGGTCGTAGCGCATCACGGGCGACACGGCGCGGTGCGCGTGTCGTGCCGCCCCGTCGCGTGCGGCGCGGCGCAGCGCGGTGGGTCAGCCGATGTCGACGTCGTCGCCGCCATCCTGCAGCGCGAGCGCCGCGTTGACCAGGCCGACCTGCGCGAGCGCGAACGGGAAATTCCCGCACATGCGCCGCGCCTTCACGTCGTACTCCTCGGCCAGCAGACCGACGTCGTTGCGCAGGCCCAGCAGCCGCTCGAACAGCGCGTGCGCGTCGGCGTCGCGTCCCTGCATCCGGTACACCTGCACCAGCCAGAAGCCGGCCGCGACGAACGCCCCCTCGTTGCCCTCGCAACCATCGTCGAAGCGTGGCGGGCGATAACGGAACGGCAGGCCGTCCTCGACCAGCTCGCGCTCGATCGCGGCGACCGTCGCCGCGACGCGCGGGTCGGACGCGTCGAGCATCCCCGTCAGCGGAATCAGCAGCAGGCTCACGTCGAGCCCGTCACCGTCGTAGCGGTCGACGAAGCGACCGAGTTTCGCGTGGTAGCCGTGCGCGAGGACGTCCGCATGCACGGTATCGGCCCAGCGTCGCCACGCGTCGAGCGGCGCGTGATGATCGAACGCGTGCGCGGAGCGGCACGCGCTTTCGACGGCCGCCCATACCATCACCTTCGACGACGTGAACGGGTGCCGGCCGCTGCGTACTTCCCAGATCCCCTCGTCCGGCTCGCGCCAGATCGTCGCGAGATGCTCGAGCAGCCGCCGCTCGAGCATCCACGCGTCGTCGTCGGGCGGCAGCCCGTGCCGGCGCGCCTGGTACAGCGCGGCCAGCACTTCGCCGTACACGTCGAGCTGCAGTTGTTCGGCCGCCGCGTTGCCGAAGCGCACCGGCCGCGCGCCTTCGTAACCGGCCAGGTGCGCGGCTTCCCATTCGTCCGCCCGCCGGCCGCCGTCGGCCGCGTACAGCACCTGCAATTGCGCCGGATGATCGGCGATCGCGCGCACCAGCCAGTCGCGCCAGCGCGCCGCCTCGTCGCGGTAGCCGCAGCGCACCAGCGCGCGCAGCGTGAAGCTCGCGTCGCGCAGCCAGCAGTACCGGTAGTCCCAGTTGCGCATGCCGCCGAAGGATTCGGGCAGCGAGCTCGTCGGCGCCGCGACGATGCCGCCGGTGCGCACGCTCGACAGCAGCTTCACCGTGATCAGCGCGCGCTCGATCGCGTCGCGATACGGGCCTTGCGCCGTATTGCACGTCGACCAGGCGCGCCACGACGCCAGCGTGTCGCGCAGCGACGCGTACGCATCCGGCAAGGGCGGCGGCCGGTCATATGAACGCGCATAGCTGATGCAGAAATCCGCGCGCTCGCCCGCGGCGATCCGCTGCGTGCCGACGAGCCGGTCGTCCCGCACGTCGAGGTGCGCGTCGGTATCGAGCCACATCGCGTCGCCGCCCGTCATCATCCGCCAGCGCCGGCCGAGCCGCCGGCACCACGGCAGCGCGTGGCCATAGTCGAAGCGCACGCCGAGATCGACGTCGAGTTCGACCGTGCCGCGCTCGCCGCGCACGCTGCGGATCAGGCACGGGTCGGGCGCCGCCCAGTTCATCCAGTCAATCACGACGACGCAGCCGGACGACGTCTCGAACGTCGTTTCGAGCACCGCGCTGCCGGGCAGGTAGCGGCGTGTCGCGCGGGCTCCCGGCTCGCGCGGCCCGATGCGGAAGCGGCCGTTGTCCGGCGTGCCGACGAGTGCGACAAAGCATGGCGGCGAGTCGAAGTCCGGCCAGCACAGCCAGTCGATGCTGCCGTCGAGCGCGACGAGTGCGGCACTGCGGCCGTCGCCGATCAGCGCGTAGTCCTCGATTAGCATCGCGCTCACCGGTTCAGCTTGCGCGCGGCGGCGTCGCCGACGTCGACGGCGATCGGCGGCGCCTCGACGCCATACGCGTGCACTTCGCACGCGATGTCGTGCAGCGCGCGCGGATCGCGGGCGGGCACCGCAACGTTGGCACCGCGTCGCACGAACGCATGAGTGGCGGCCCGGCCGCCCCCGGCACTCGCACTCGTGATCGCGACGGTCCTCACGGTCGATTCCTCCTGTTTGTTCGCGGTGGCCGGCACGCCGCCGAGACATTCCCGGGGTTGCCGGCCGTAACACGATCGGCGTAGCAAACTGCGTGCCGGATATCGCACGGGCCGCGGCACCCTGCCCCCGAACGATGAACCGTCGCCCGATTTACAAGCCGGCTGTAACGCGCTGCACGTTGCGTGCACAACGCCGGGCGCCTCGCCTACGCGCCGTCCGCGCACGGAACTTGCTCCGCCGCGAACGGTTTGTCGTCACGCCGCCGGATCCGGCAAGGAGTCGCCGTTGCTCGTCCCGCCGTTCATGAATGCGTGCCGTATTGCCGAGACCGCCGATATCGCCGGTATCGCCGGTATTGCCGGTATTGCCGATACCGCCGGTATTGCCCGCATCGCCGGCATCGCCGCGGCCGCGTGCATCGTCGCGCCGCGGTCAGCGCGTGCGGCCGACGCTTCTGCGTCACTCGCCGGCCCGCTGCCGCTCGCGTACGTCGCGCATGCTGCCGGCCCCGCTGCAGATCCGGTGCTCGTGCTCGGCTGGGCCTTGCTCGCGCTGTGCACGTTCGTCTGCGCGACGATCGCGGTGCTGCTGCTGATCGCGATGTTTCGCCGCCGCGCTCAGGCGGGCGGTGGTCGCGGCAGCGGGCTCGCGATCGTGACGGTCGGCTCCGCGATCTCGATCGCGCTGCTGTTCGGCGCGCTGGTCTACATGCTGCGCGTGCTCGGCGCGGTCGCGGCGCCGCCGCGTCCGCCCACGCTCACGATCGTCGTGACCGCGCACGACTGGTGGTGGGCCGTGCGCTATCCGGACGACGCGGGCGGCGCCGCGTTCGTCACCGCGAACGAGATCCACATCCCGGTCGGCGAACCCGTCGCGGTCGAACTGAAGAGTGCGGACGTGATCCATGCGTTCTGGGTCCCGCAACTGGCCGGCAAGACGCAGACGATCCCGGGCCAGACGAATCATCAGTGGCTGCAGGCCGACCGGCCGGGCGTCTATCGCGGACAGTGCTCGCAATACTGCGGCGCGCAGCACGCGCACATGGCGTTCGAGGTCGTGGCCGAACCGCCCGATGCGTTTCGCGCGTGGCTCGCCGCGCAGCGGCAGCCAGCGCCTGCCCCGGCGGCCGGCGCCGAGCAGCGCGGCCAGCGCCTGTTCGCCGCGCGCTGCGCGGGCTGCCATGCCGTACGTGGCACCGACGCGGCCGGCGACGCGGGCCCCGACCTGTCGCATCTCGGGTCGCGCCGGCTGCTCGCGGCCGGCACGCTGGACAACACGCCCGACAACCTGCGGCGCTGGCTCGCGCAGGCCCAGCAGATCAAGCCGCAGACGCTGATGCCGTCGTTCGCGCTCGCGCCGCGCGACGCCGACGATCTCGCCGCGTATCTCGCGACGCTGCACTGAACGGAGGATGACGATGGCCGTTGCCCGCGACCCGCCCGCCCCGCTCAGCCGCGTGCCGGACCTCGGCGAAGCGCCGCCCGGCTCCGCGCACGAGCGCGAACTGGCCGGCCTGTGGGAATCGGAACCCGGCTGGCGCGGCTGGCTCGGCACGGTCGACCACAAGCGCATCGGGCTGCGCTACATCGTCACCGCGTTCGCGTTCCTGCTGCTCGGCGGCGTCGAGGCGCTCGTGATGCGCATCCAGCTCGCGCGGCCGGACGCGACGGTGCTCACGCCTGCGCAATACGACGCGCTGTTCACGATGCACGGCGTCACGATGATCTTCCTGTACGCGCTGCCGGTGCTGTCCGGCTTCGCGAACTATCTGTGGCCGCTGATGCTCGGCTCGCGCGACATGGCGTTCCCGCGCCTGAACGCATTCTCGTACTGGGCGTTCCTGTTCGCCGGGCTGTTCCTGTATGCGAGCTTCCCGCTCGGCGCGGTGCCGGACGGCGGCTGGTTCAATTACGTGCCGCTCACGTCGCTCGACTACAGCGCCGGCGCGAACATCGACATCTATGCGCTCGGCATGATCCTGCTCGGCGTCTCGACGACCGGCGGCGCCGCGAACTTCGTCGTCACGCTGCTGCGGATGCGCGCGCACGGGATGTCGATCGACCGGCTGCCGATCATCGTGTGGGGCACGCTCACCGCATCGGTCGCGAACCTCGTCGCGGTGCCGTCCGTGAGCCTCGCGTTCCTGCTGCTGTGGCTCGACCGCAATGCCGGCACGCACTTCTTCGACGTCGCGAACGGCGGGCGGCCGCTGTTGTGGCAGCACCTGTTCTGGATGTTCGCGCACCCGTGGGTGTACGTGGTCGTGCTGCCCGCGATGGGGATCGTGTCGGACGCGCTGCCGACCTTCTGCCGCCGGCCGCTCGTCGCCTACGAGGCCGTCGCGGTATCGACGGTGGCGACGATGCTGATCGGCTTCGAGGTGTGGGTCCACCACATGTTCGCGACCGGCATCGCGCCGCTCGCGCTCGCGTTCTTCGGCGCGGCGAGCATGCTGATCTCGATCCCGAGCGCGGTCGCGGTGTTCGCATGGCTCGCGACGATCTGGACCGGCCGCCCGGTGTTCCGCACGCCGTTCCTGTATTTCGCGGGCTTCGTGCTGATGTTCGTGATCGGCGGCGTGTCCGGCGTGATGACGGCCGCGGTGCCGCTCGACTGGCAGCTGACCGACACGTATTTCGTCGTCGCGCACCTGCATTACGTGCTGCTCGGCATCAACGTGTTCCCGGTGCTCGGCGGGCTCACGTACTGGTTCCCGAAATTCACCGGGCGGATGATGAACGAGCGCTTCGGACGCCTGACGTTCTGGGTCGTGCTGGTCGGCTTCAACCTCGGCTTCTTCCCGATGCACGTCTCCGGGCTGCTCGGGATGCCGCGCCGCATCTATACCTATCCGTCCGGAATGGGCTGGGACACGTCGAACCTGCTGACGACGATCGGCTCGTTCGTGTTCGGCATCGGGATCGTGATGTTCGTCGTCAACGCGCTCGTCAGCGCGCGGCGCGGCGCGCGCGCCGGCGGCAATCCGTGGGGCGCGGCCGGGCTCGAATGGTCGGTCGCATCGCCCGCGCCCGTGTACAACTTCGCGGTGCTGCCGCTCGTGGCGTCGCGGCACCCGCTGTGGGAAACGCCCGACGACGCGAAGCGCACCAGCGTGCAGGTCGGCTACCGGCTCGCGGACGGGCGCGAGGCGCTCGCGGTCACGCCGCTCGCGGCGACGCCGAGCGCGATCCTGAAGATGCCCGAAGACAGCAGCGTGCCGCTCGTGCTCGCGCTGCTCGCGACCGCGGTGTGCGCCGCGATGCTGGCGCGCTCGCCGACGCTCGTCTGCGCGGCCGTCGCCGGCTGCGCGATCGGGACCGCCGTGTGGCTGTGGCCACGCCGCACGCTCGGGCAGCGCGCACGCCTCGCGGCCCGCGATACCACGCAGGCGCCGTCGGCGGCCGCCGGGCTGGATCCGGAACGGCCGCCGTCGGCCGCGGTGCCGCCCGGCGCGCCGGCCGCGTGCGTCGAGCCGTTGCCGGTCGGCAGTTACGGCGAACGCGCGGGCGGCTGGTGGGGCGTCATCACGCTGATCGTGACCGAGGCCGGACTGTTCGGCTATCTGCTGTTCTGCTATTTCTACCTGCAGTCGCAAGCGGCCGCGCCGTGGCCGCCCGAAGGGATGCCGAAGCTCGGGCTCGCGGCCGGGAATACGGTCGTACTGCTGTCGAGCAGCGGGTTCGTGTGGCTCGCCGAGCGCGCGGTGCGGGCCGGCAGGCAGGCCCGCGCGGTGGCCGCGCTCGCCATCGCGCTGGCGCTCGGCGTCGCGTTCGCGCTCGTGCAACTGAACGAGTGGCGCGACCATCCGTACGGCCCGACCGCGCATCAGTACGGCAGCCTGTACTTCACGATCACCGGCTTCCACCTCGCACATGTGGTGGCCGGCCTCGTGATCCTCGCGCTGCTCGCCGGGTGGACCGCCGCCGGCTTCTTCGGCCGCGAGCGACGCGTCGCGCTGACGGTCGGCGGGCTCTACTGGCACTTCGTCGACATCGTGTGGCTGTTCATCTTCACCGCGCTGTACGTGTCGCCGTACTGGCTCAGGAGCCCGGGATGAACGGCGCGCGACGCTCGCGGACGCCCTTGCTCGCGATCGCGGCCGGCCTGGTCGGCGCGCCCGCGCTGTGGTTCGCGCAGATGCTCGCGTCCGAAACGCTCGCGTCGACCGCCTGCTATCCGCTCGGCGTCGCGCAGGCGGTGCCGCGCTGGGCGCACGTCGGCGTGTGGCTCGCGCTGATCGCCGCGTGCGCGTTCGCGCTGGCGGCCGTCTTCGCCACGTGGCTCGTGCGCACCTGGCAACGCCGGCATGACGCCGATGTGCAGGCCGCGACGCGCGACGACAGCACGCGATTCCTCGCGCGCTGCGGGATGCTCGCCGCGCTCGGGTTCGTGATCGGTCTCGTGTTCACGGGGATCGTCACCGCTTTCCTGGGGCCGTGCAGTCCATGGCGCTGATCTCGTTCGTTGCGCTCGCTTCGATCGTTTCGCGCTCGGCGCGTCTCGTTCCGGGGCGCCGCGCCGGCGTTGCGCTCGCCGCGTGCGCCCTGCTAGCCGCATGCGACATGCAGCGGGACGACCACGCGATGTCCGCCGGCGATACGGCCGACGCCGCGTCGGCGGCCGAAGCAGCCGAGCCCGCATCGGGCTGGCGGTTCGTGAAGATTCGCGCGTCGGCGGCCGATGCCGGGGCGTCGATGTCGGCGCGGGTGGAAAGCGATCGGCGGCTGTCGCGGTCGCGCGATGCGACGGCGTCGGATTCGGCATCGTCGGGGGCATCCGCCACGCCGCGCGATGCGGCATCCGCGGCGTCCGCGGCCGCCGCCCGTCGCCCGGTCGTAGCCGCCGCCGCCGCGAGCGCCGATGCCGCCACCATCGCGCGCGGCCGCTATCTCGCGTTCGCCGGCGACTGCGCGGCCTGCCACGACGCGGCCGACCACACGCCGTACGCGGGCGGCCAGCCGGTGAATTCCCCGTTCGGACCGATCTATGCGCCAAACATCACGCCGGACACGGCGCACGGCATCGGCGACTACACGCTGCGGCAGTTCGACGACGCGTTGCGGCGCGGCGTGCGCGCGGACGGCAGCCGGCTCTATCCGGCGATGCCGTACCCGTCGTTCGCGCGCATGACCGACGACGACGTGCGCGCGCTGTATGCGTATTTCATGCGCGGCGTGGCGCCGTCCGCGAACGCTGCGAAGCTCACGCAACTGCCGTTTCCGTTCAACCAGCGCTGGGCGCTCGCGCTGTGGAGCCTCGCGTTCGCGAACCACGACCGTTTCGCGCCGCAGCCGTCGCAATCGTCGGAATGGAATCGCGGCGCGTATCTCGTGCAGGGGCTCGGCCACTGCGGCGCATGCCATACGCCGCGCGGCCCGGCCTACAACGAGCGCGGCTACGACGAACGCAGTCCCGCGTTCCTGACGGGCGGCATCAACGATCACTGGTTCGCGCCGAACCTGACCGGCGCGAATGCGGACGGCCTCGGGCGCTGGACCACCGACGACCTCGCCGCGTTCCTGCGCAGCGGCCACGCGGTGCGCGGTGCGGTGTTCGGCGCGATGGCACCGGTCGTCGCCGAGAGCACCGCGCGGCTGACGGATGCGGACCGCCACGCGATCGCCGTGTACCTGAAGTCGTTGCCCGCGCAACCGACCGCCGCGACGAATCCGCTCGGCGTCGGCGTCCCGCGGCTGACGGCCGCCGGGCCGCGGCCGGAAGGCGGCCAGCAGGCGCCGGGAGCCGGCGTGTATGCAGCATTCTGTGCGCGTTGCCACGGCGCCGACGGCGCGGGCGTGCCCGGGCGCGGGCCGCCGCTCGCCGGCAATTCCGCCGTGCTCGCGGCCGACCCGACCAGCGCGATCCGGATCGTCGTGGAAGGCGCACGGCCGGCGCCCGGCACGCACGGGCCCGTGCAGCGGATGCCGGCGATGCGCGGCGCGCTGACCAGCAGCGAGATCGCCGCAGTGGTCAGCTATGTGCGCGGCGCGTGGGGCAATCGCGCCGCACCGGTGTCGGAGCAGGATGTGAGACGGTTGCGGGCGGCGATCCACCGCTGAACCCCGGTCGCGATCGACATGTATGACTAATCTAACCGTACGAACCGGTCCGGCCGGTTCACGCGCTCAGTGCGGCATCGCCGGCGCCGCTTCGACGTCGGACCGGCCCGGGCGCAGGCAGAGCGTGGCAAGCGCGGCGCCCGCGAGCGGCACGGCCAGCGCGAGGAAGAATCCGGACGGCCCGCCCCACGCCAGGAACGTGCCGCCGACGGCCGAGCCGGCGATCGCGCCCGCGCGGCCCATCCCGATCGCCCAGCCGGTCGCGGTCGCGCGCAGCGCGGTCGGATACGCGCCGACGATCAGGTAGTTCAGCGCGATCTGCTGCCCGCCGATGCCGAACCCGGCCGCGCCGACGAGCGCGAACACCAGCGCCCAGTTCGTGCCGGCGTAGCCGAGGGCGAGCGCGATCGCGATGCCGGACGCGAACATCGCGCCGAGCAGGTTGCGCGTATTCACGCGCGGCAGCACGATCGACAGCGGGATCGCGCACACGATGAACACCGCATTGACGATCACGGTGCCGACCGGCGCCTGCTGCGCGGTCAGGCCGGCCGCCTTCAGCACCGTCGGCAGCCACGACAGCAGCATGAACCATGCGATCCAGTTCAGCAGGTAGATCGCCCAGATGCCGAGCGTGTTACCCGCGTGGCCGTCGCGGAACAGCGCGGCCACGCTCGCTTTCGTCGTCGCCTCTTCGGGCACGGACAGGCGCGCGTCGGACGGCAGCGCCTGTGCGACGATCTTCGACAGCGTCGCCCGTACCCGCTGCTGCGCGCGTGCGTCGTCACGCGACGCCAGATAAAACAGCGACTCCGGCAGCAGCAGCGCGACGAGGCCGAGCACCGCGAGCGGCGCCGCGCCGCCCACGACGAAGATCCCCGGCCAGCCGATCACCGGCAGCATGCGCGCGGCGAGCAGCCCGCCGAGCATCGCACCGGCGGGCAGGCCGAGCAGCACGCCCGTCATCACCGCGCCGCGCAGCCGGGCCGGACAGTATTCGGCCGCGAGCGCGAGCAGCACCGGCGTGCAGCCGCCCATCCCGAGCCCCGCGACGAAGCGCAGCGCAAGGATGTGGCGCGGGTCGCCGGCCCACGCGGTCGCGAGCGTCGCGCTGCCGAACAGTGCGAGGCCGATCATGATCGCCGGCCGGCGGCCGATGCGGTCGCCGACGAGGCCGAGCGTCATCGCGCCGATCGTCATGCCGACGATCCCGGCGGTCAGGATCGGGGCGAGCGCGCCCGCCGGCAGCCGGAACGACGCGAGGATCGCCGGGCCGGTAAACGCGATCGCCTGCGTGTCGAAGCCGTCGAGCAGCGCGATCAGCACGCACAGCGCGAGTACGCGAATCTGCAACGCGCCGAGCGGCGCGTCGTCGATCAGCGCGGGAATCGAGCGAACGGAAGCAGCAGTCATGAAAGCGTCTCCAGGATCGCGCCGTCGTTGCGGGGCGATCCGTTTATCGTTTTTGAAATACGGCGTGAAGGGGTTGCGTATCAGTCCGCCCGCACCGCGACGGCCTTGATCTCGACGATGTAACCGGGCGAGCCGCCGAGCATGTGCGCGCCGACCGCGGTCCACGCGGGCCGCGGATGCGCATGCAGATAGCGGTCGCGTACCTCCATGAACAGCGGCAGGTCGCGCATGTCGGTGTGGAAGGTCGTCAGGTCGACTACGTCGTCGAGCGATGCGCCGGCCGCCTCGAGCACCCGCTTCAGGTTCTCGAACGCCTGCACGATTTGCGCCTCGCGGCCTTCGACGAGCTGCATCGCGGCATCGCGGCCGATCTGGCCGGATACGTAGACGGTATCTCCGACCTTGACCGCCGGCGCGTAGCCGATTTTTTCGTACACGGCTTCCATTCCGGCGGGGATGATCGCTTCGCGTTTGGGCATGAGTGTCTCCGGGGCCGGCGTGTCGGCGCCGGCCGGTTGTTGGATGGTTGTTGGGTGGTCGTTCGCGCGCACGCCGGGCTGCGGCGCGCACGTGTCGGAAGAAGCGCGCCCCTCAACCCGTATCGCCACCCGCGACCGGCAGCACCGTGCCGGTGATGTAGCTCGCCTCGTCCGACGCGAGGAACAGGATCGGCGCGATCTGCTCGTCGAGGCTGCCGTAGCGCTTGAAGAACGTCGAATCGGTCACCTGCCGCACCGCTTCGGCCATCCACGCCTGCTCCTGCGCGTTGTCGCCGGCCGCATTGCGCGGCACGCGGCGCGGCGGCGCCGTGGTGCCGCCCGGCGCGGTCGCGACCACGCGGACGTTGTGCTCCGCGTATTCCATCGCGAGCGCCGCTGTCAGCGCATTGACGCCGCCTTTCGCCGCCGAGTACGGCACGCGGCGAATCCCGCGGGTCGCGTTCGACGATACGTTGACGATCGTGCCGCCGCCCGCGGCCAGCAAGTGCGGCAGCACCGCGTGGCAGCTGTAGAGCGTCGGCATCAGCGAGCGGCGGATCTCCGCGTCGATCTGCTCGGGTTCGAACTCGGCGAACGGCCGCATCCGGATCGCGCCGCCGACACCGTTGATCAGCACGTCGATCCGGCCGAACGTCGCGACCGCGCACGCCATCGCCGCGCGCGCGCCGTCGTAGGTCTCGAGATCCGCGACGAAGCCGGCCGTGTTGCCGCCCGGCGCTTCGGCGGCCACCTCGGCCACGAAGTCCGCGCGGTCGACGAACAGCACCCGGCCGCCCTCGGCCGCCGCGCGCAGTGCGACGCCGCGGCCGATGCCCTGCGCCGCGCCGGTGACGACGACGACCTTTCCGGAGAATCGTTGCATGGTCATGCCGCCTTTGCCGTCACGTTCGGGGTGAACTTCTCGTAGTGGAAGCTGTTGGGCTTCACGCCTTGATCGTCGAAGTACTGGCGCACCGCGTCGACCATCGGCGGCGGCCCGCACAGATAGACGTCCACGTCGCCGTCGTTCAGCGCATCGGCCGGAATGTGCTGCGTGACCCAGCCCTTGCGTTCGTGGCTCGACGCCGCATCGGCGACGACCGTCGCAAAGCTGAAGTTCGGCAGCTTCGCCGCATACGCTTCGATCGCGTCGACCAGCACGAGGTCGAGATCGCGCGTCACGCCGTAGATCAGGTGCACCTTCTGCTGCGAACCGCTGCGCGCGAGCACCTCGAGCATCGACAGGAACGGCGCGAGACCCGTGCCGCCCGCGAGGAACAGCAGCGGCCGCGCGACGTCGCGCAGGTAGAAGCTGCCGAGCGGCCCGTTCAGTTCGAGCGTGTCGCCCGGCTTGGCCGATTCGAGCCACGTGCTCATCACACCGCCCGGAATCTTCTTGATCAGGAATCCGACCTTCGTGTCGCCCGGCGCGGACGAGAACGAGTACGAGCGGTGCTGGCCGCTGCCCGGTACGCCGATGTTCACGTACTGGCCCGGCAGGAACACCGGTGCGGCCGCGTCGACGTCGAGTTCGAGCACGATCGCCGCGTCGTTGTGCTGGTCGACCTTCGTCACGGTCGCGGCAAACGCGCTGTGGCCGGTCTTGCACGCGACCGACGACGTCGGCACCGCGATCACGCAATCGCTTTTCGGCACCATCTGGCACGTCAGCACGAGGCCGCCGTCCTTCTCGTCCTCGGTGAGCGCGTCGTCGATGTAGTCGTCGCCGAGGTCGTAGCTGCCGCTTTCGGCGCGGCACTTGCAGGTGCCGCACACGCCGTCGGAGCAGTCCATCGGCAGGTTGATCTTCGCGCGGAACGCGGCGTCGAGCACCTTCTCGCCGGCCTTGCAGTCGATGAAGCGGGTGACCCCGTCCTCGAAGTTCAGTGCAATCTTGTAGGTGGACATGACCTCGTCTCCCTGTGTTACTGGTCGAAACAATCGGCGTCAGACGTGGTACACGTCGAGCACCTGCCGGATGTAGTCGTTCTTCAGCACGATCTTCTTGTTCGAGATCAGCAGCGCGTCGCCCACCTGGCGCAACGTGACGAACATCGTGCCGAAGAAGTGATCGGTCACGCGGTAGCGGTGGTTCAGCGTGTGGAAGTTGTAGCGCACGTCCACCTCGCCGTCGCGCTCGGCCAGCACCTCGACGTTCGTCACGTTGTGGCTGGTGCGCGGCTCGGGCGTCGACGCCCCGCTGCGCTCGGTCTTGATCCGGAACACGCGATCCTCGAGGCCGCCGCGATCCGCGTAGTACATCAGCGAGATCTGGCTGTGCGGATCGTCGGTCGGCCGGTCGTCGTCGTCCCACGCGGGCATCCAGTACGTGACGTCTTCCGTGTAGCAGGTGAGCCACGCGTCCCACTCGTGGTCGTCGAGCAGGCGCGCTTCGCGATACAGCGCCGCGCAGATGGTCCGGTAATCGATGTTCATGCTTCCACCTCCCCGCGTTCCTGCTTCAGTGCATCGCGCATCACGTGCACCCAGTGTTCGTGCTGGCACACGAACAGCCCTTCGTCCTCGCTGCGCTCGCCCGACATGCGCGGGTTCAGCCCCATCCGTTTCGCGTTCTCGTCCGGCCCGTGGATCCACAGCGGCGCGCCGCGCGACAGGTCGTTCCACATCGCCGTGATGCCCGCGTAGCCGGCCTGGCACGCGCGGAACTCCTCGAGGTCGTCGGCCGTGCCCATGCCGCTCACGTTGAAGAAGTCCTCGTACTGGCGGATCCGCGTCTCGCGGTCGGCGTCGCTCTCGCCCTTCGGCGCGAAGCAGAAGATGCTGACTTCGGTCTTGTCGACGCCGAGCGGGCGCACCACGCGGATCTGCGTGCTGAACTGGTCCATCAGGAACACGTTCGGGTACACGCACAGGTTGCGCGTCTGGTTCACGATGAAATCGGCCTGCACTTCGCCCACGCGCGCCTTGATCTCGTCGCGGTGCTGGTACACGGGCCGCACTTCGGGGTTCATCGTCTTGGTCCACAGCAGGATGTGGCCGTGGTCGAATCCGTACACGCCCGCGACCGACTTGCTCCAGCTGTTCGCATCAACGGCCTTGGTGCCGTCTTCCTTGCGGCGGCCCATCGTCGCCGCGTAGTTCCAGTGCACGGTGCTCACGTGATAGCCGTCACAGCCGTTCTCCATCTGCATCTTCCAGTTGCCTTCGTAGATGTAGGAGGAGTTGCCGCGCAGCACTTCGAGGCCGTTCGGCGCCTGGTCGACGATCTGGTCAATGATCACGCGCGCCTCGCCGAGGTAGTCCTCGAGCGGCAGCACGTCGTCGCTGAGGCTGCCGAACAGGAAGCCGCGATAGTTCTGGAAGCGCGCGACCTTCTTCAGGTCGTGCGAGCCGTGCGTGTTGAACTGCACCGGATACTCGGTCGTCTTCTCGTCCTTCACCTTCAGCAGCTTGCCGGTGTTCGAGAAGGTCCAGCCGTGGAACGGGCACGTGAAGCTGCCCTTGTTGCCGTGCTTGCGGCGGCACAGCATCGCGCCCTTGTGCGCGCATGCATTGATCACCGCGTGCAGCTCGCCGGTCTTGTCGCGCGTGATGACGACCGGCTGGCGGCCGATCCACGTCGTGTAGTAATCGTTGTTGTTCGGGATCTGGCTTTCGTGCGCGAGGTACACCCAGTTGCGCTCAAAGATGTGCTTCATCTCGAGCTCGTACAGCGCCTCGTTCGTGAAGATGTCGCGGCGGCAGCGGAAGATGCCGGCCTCCTTGTCGTCCTGCACGGCGGTGGCGAGCAGGTGGTCCAGTTCGGTGGTGGGGTCGATCGTGGCGGACATGTTGGTTCCTCCTGTGCGCGTGCCGGGTCCTGCAAGCACGCTCGCATCGGTATCGATTGAATCTCGCGGGAGCCCGGCCGGCGGCGGCGCCTGCGCGCCGCCGAGCCGTCGGGCGGTTATGCCGTGGCGGAAGCGCGCAGGCGTTCGACGATCTGGTTGTCCTTGCCCTCGACACGCGGCGTCAGGACGAAGTCGAACTCGATGTCCTGGTACGCGTCGGCCTTCAGCCCGAGCGCGGCGCCGCCGGTCTTGCCGGTGACGGGCGGGATCAGCTCCTCGCGGGTCGCATACGCGAAGTCGTCCCAGATCAGCGGGTCGCCGTCGATGTTGAACTGGGTCGTCAGCTTGCGGTGGCCGTCGCTCGTCACGAAGAAGTGCACGTGCGCCGGGCGGTTGCCGTGGCGGCCGAGGCGGTCGAGCAGCTGCTGCGTCGCGCCCTGCGGCGGGCAGCCGTAGCCGACCGGCATCAGCGTGCGGAACTCGTACTTGCCGTCCGCGCCCGTCTTCACCGCGCCGCGCAGGTTGAAGTCGCTCTGCGCGCCGGTCGGGTCGAAGTGCGAATAGAAGCCGTGCGAGTTCGCGTGCCAGCATTCGACCAGCGCGCCGGCCACCGGCTTGCCGTCGAGATCCTGCACGGTGCCGTGGATCACGAGCGGGCCCGCACCTTCGTCCGCGTCGAGATCGATCTTCGCGACGCCGTCGCGCACCGGCGCGCCGGCGACGTACAGCGGGCCTTCGATCGTGCGCGGCGTGCCGCCGTCGAGGCCGATCGCCTCGTCCTCGGCGTCCATCCGGATGTCGAGATACTTCTCGAGGCCGAGGCCGGCCGCGAGCAGCGCCGCTTCGCCGTCCTGGCCGAGCTTGTTCAGGTAGTTCACGCCGGCCCACACTTCGTCGGGCGTGATGTCGAGGTCGTCGATCGCCTTGAACAGGTCGCCGAGCAGCCGCAGCACGATCTGCTGCGTGCGCGCGTCGCCGCCGTTAGCGCCGTTCGCGCCCGCGTTCGACGCGGCCTTCAGCAGATCCTGCACTTCCTTGGTTTCGAAAACTTTGACGCTCATGATGGTGTCTCCACGTGTATTTGGGGAAAGGTGACCCGGGGTGCTCGCCGTTGCAGAAGCGGCGGCTCCGTGGCTCAAACGTCGCCGTCGTGTATCGACGACGGGTGGCGACACAACGGCGTCACCGAAATCTTCATGTACGGGAACAGCGGCAGGCCGGTCAGGATCTCGTGCAGCTCGGCATTGCCCGACACGTCGAACACGCTGTAGTTCGCGTATTCGCCGGCGATGCGCCAGATGTGGCGCCACTTGCCGCTGCGCTGCAGCTCCTGCGAGTACGCCTTCTCGCGGGTCTTGATCTCGTCGGCCACCGCGGGCGGCAGGTCGGCCGGGAGGTTGACGTCCATGCGTACGTGGAAAAGCATCGTGATGTCCTGGTACGTGAGCGGGTTGTCGCGGGTATTAGCGGGTCAGCGGGCGACTTTCGTCAGCCCGTAGCGGGTGAAGCGCGCGACCTTCGCTTCGTCGAGTTCGATGCCGAGGCCCGGGCCGCTCGGCACGGTCAGCTCGAAATCGCTGTAGTCGAGCGGGGTCGCGAGAATCTCTTCGGTGATCAGTAGCGGTCCGAACAGTTCGGTGCCCCACTGCAGGTTCGCGAAGCTCGCGAACAGATGCGCGGACGCGACCGTGCTGAACGCGCCTTCGAGCATCGTGCCGCCGTACAGCTCGATGCCGGCCGCATCCGCGATCGCCGCGACGCGTTGCGCCGCGAACAGGCCGCCGCTCTGCTCGATCTTGATCGCGAACACGTCCGCGCCGTGCTGCTTCGCGATCTCGAACGCGCTGTCCGGGCCCTGCAGGATTTCGTCGGCCATCAGCGCGACCGGGAAGCGGCGCATCAGCCGTGCGAGCGCCGCGGCCGACGCGACCGGCTGCTCGACCAGTTCGCAGCCGGCATCGGCGAGCGCCGGAATCGCGCGCGCGGCCTGCGTTTCGCTCCATGCCATGTTCACGTCGACGCGCACCGAGGCACGCTCGCCCACCGCCCGCTTGATCTCGGCCACGTGCCGGATGTCCGCGTCGAGCGCCTTCGCGCCGATCTTCAGCTTGAACACGTTGTGGCGGCGCAGGTCGAGCATCCGTTCGGCCTCGGCGATATCGGTCGCGGTGTTGCCCGATGCGAGCGTCCACGCGACCGGCAGGCGATCGCGCCGGCGGCCGCCGAGCAGTTCGCTGACCGGCACGCCGAGGCGCTTGCCGTGCGCGTCGAGCAGCGCGGTTTCGAGCGCGCTCTTCGCGAAATGATTGACCTTCGCGAGCTTGCCGAGGAACGCCATCAGCGTCTGGATGCGCGTCGCGTCGCGGCCGATGATCGCGGGTGCGAGATACGCGTCGATCGCGAGCTTCATCGCCTCCGGGCTTTCCGGGCCGTAGGCCATCCCGGCGATCGTCGTGCCTTCGCCGAGGCCCGTCACGCCGTCGCTGCAGGTCACCTTCACCAGCATCAGCGTCTGGCCGTGCATCGTGGCGACCGACAGCTTGTGCGGACGGATCGTCGGCAGGTCGACGAGGCGGGTTTCAATGCGTTCGATGGTGACTGGGGACATGGGGCACGCTGCGTGTGGGGGGTTCATGGGACGGATTTATACGCGGCGGGGAAATGGAGCGTCCAATACTTTTGGTCTCGCTTTTTGATACCTGGGAGGTATTGAAAATCGCTTGAATGCCCTTGATATTGCGGCGCACCATACCTATTTTGGCTAGGTATGCGGGCTGAGAGGCTTGCTGGAGCGCGGTCTTGCGGGTCCGGGGTGTTGCTTGGGCGGGGGTGCGGTGCGGCTGCTTTCGGTGGGGGGAAATCGGCTGAAAACCGGTGGGCTGCCTGAGCCGATCAGGGTTTTCCTGAGGGGAAACACGCGGGGTTGGCCGTCCGGTCTTCGGCTTCGGCGTCGGTTTCTGCGGACGAACGAAAAACATCGGTACGCGGATATCGACGCCCGACGCAGAGGCTCCTCATCCATCAGAAGCTGACAGTACACGCCGTAGCTGCTGCAGGAGGCGCGATGCCGCGGCATTCAGGTGTCGCGTTGCCTAAGGCCGTCAGCATGAGCACGAGGGGTTGCGCGAACCGGTGGCCCGGCTTGCTTGAGAAGTTCCGGCAGGAAGCGCTCGACGCTCACCAGTTCTCTGTTTGCGGCGTGTGGCAAGCCGAAGCAACCGACGACTGCGCAAGTTTTTTCTGACATCGGTACATGCCCGCAATCGGCCAACTACGGTCGGTCGACGGGGTCCCGAGATCGTCGACAATGAGGCTGCAGACGACGTGGAGATCGCAGATATGAACAAGACTCGAGAATTCTTGCTACCGTTCGGAATCGATCTCAGGGTTGAAGACGAAATCGCAAGTGTCGACTCCGGCTTGCCGGAAGCGCTCCCCAGCTTCAGCGATCCCGTCGAAAACAGACGCATCGTAGGGATTGTTGAAGGCGTCGAACAATTGTTGCTTTCGCTAGCGCGTGTCGGTATCGATTTATCCAATCCGCAGTTCGCACAGGCATTCAACGATTGCGTAGCCAACCTTCAATCAGGCTAATGGGCGAATTTCCATGTACGGCCAGAAGCGGCCGTTCGACGGCACGTCCCACATCGTCGACATTTTAAGGACCAGTCCTCATGACCGGAAATGTAAGTAGGGAATTTCGACTTCAAACGGCATCAGACGTCTTGCGCGACGGACTCGGACTCGAACTCTTGAACGACAATGGAGAGGTTGTTGCCGAAGTATTTCGCAGCGATGCCAAAAATTCACTGGAGGTTTCCCTATTCGAGAAAAATTTACCTTTCGTCCAAATTGAGCGCCTATTGAAAGAAGCGCGCTGGCTTCTCGGAACATTCGAGGACGGAAGCTCGCTGCCACCGGCTTTGGCGTAGTCCTGTAGAGAAATCCCATTTATATGGCGTACGCGCATACGTTAGAAGTCAACGTATGTGTCTCGGAACGATCGCTCCTCGTAGCACCGAAAGACCGCTTCGCGCCGGTTAGCGTCCGCCCGAAGGAGCGCAGACTGGATCTCCCTTCATAGAAAGGAGATTGTCATGAGTGGTCGCTTGCCGGCCAGGAACGGTCATTGGTACTCGGTGCCAGAATCGTCGACAATCCGACGATGGAGCATCTATCGGAACCGGTTATCTTGGGGATCGTACTGGATGAAGAACACACTGGGTTACCTGCATGAGGTCTGGCTCTGCCCGGACGGATTCGGCAACGCTCTACCCGCATGTATCGCCCACGGACCAGCCGGAGATGCCGCCCGTGCCCTCAATGAGCCGGGCAGTGAATGGATATGGACGTTTTGGGCATCGTCACATGCGGAGGCGATGGGTATTTATTACGAATTCGTCGGCTATGGAAAGTACGCATCCCGATTCGACGACGATCTCCTTCCTTATCCGCAAGATTGGTATGAGCGCCAAGTCGCCCATCTGAACTGCAAGTGATCGATGCATGCGCGTCTGCCCAGCGTCTTTGTGTGTTGCATCGACCGGTTGAATCCACCGTCGGTGACTGCCGATCCGGAAAAACATGAGCGCAGGTCTTGGCACCGATTCGCGCGATGAGCGTTGTCAGACACGGCGCAGCTCCTACTGCACCAACAATCCCCTCACCGACTGTTCAATTTCCGCACACCGAATCGCAGGCACCCACCGACCCGCGCGGCCGCGCCGGGTGGGAATAAACCCGGATAGCCCCGCTTCTCCTCACCCGCCTACCCTCGCGCGCATGCCGGTCGGGCGGCGCAACGCCCGCTCCGGCCGATCGGAATTTCGTGAGGAGACTACATGGATAGCAGCAGCAACACCGCCCTGTTCGACGCCGACATCTGGCGCGGCAAGACCTTCACCGGCAGCTGGCACGCGAGCCCGCACACGGCCGACGTGATCGAACCCGCAACGGGCAACACACTCGGCCGCATCGGTCTCGCGGATGCCGGGACAATCGCCGACGCATCGGCCACCGCCCATCGCGCACAGCCCGCCTGGTTCGCCCTGCCCTACGACGACCGCGCGGCGGTCCTGCGCCGCGCCGCAGCCGTCGCCGAAACGCACTTCGATGCGATCGTCGACTGGCTCGTGCGCGAAAGCGGCTCGACGCGCGCGAAGGCGTCGTTCGAAACCTCCGTCACGATCAAGGCACTGCACGAGGCAGCCGGGCTGCCGTCGCGCGCGGCCGGCGAAGTGCTGCCGTCGGCGGCCGGCCGGCTGTCGCTCGCGCGCCGCCGCCCGCGCGGCGTGGTCGGTGTGATCTCGCCGTTCAACTTCCCGCTGTACCTCGCGATGCGCGCGGTCGCACCGGCGCTCGCGCTCGGCAACGCAGTCGTGCTGAAACCCGATCCGCGCACGGCCGTATGCGGCGGCGTCGCGATCGCGCGCGTGTTCGAGCTCGCCGGCCTGCCGGAAGGCGTGCTGCACGTGCTGCCCGGCGACGGTGCGGCCGGCGCGGCGCTGGTCGCCGATCCGCACGTCGCGATGATCCAGTTCACCGGCTCCACCGCGGCCGGGCGCAAGGTCGGCGAAGCGGCGGGCCGCCACCTGAAGAAGGTGTCGCTCGAACTCGGCGGCAAGAACTCGCTGATGGTGCTCGACGACGCCGATCTCGACCGCGCCGTCGCCAACACCGCATGGGGCGCGTATCTGCATCAAGGCCAGATCTGCATGGCGACCGGCCGCGTGCTCGTGCAGCGCACGATTCACGACCGCTTCGTCGCGAAGCTCGTCGAGAAGGCACAAAGCCTGCGGGTGGGTGACCCCGCGACCGCGGACGTCGGCCTCGGCCCGCTGATCAACGCCGCGCAGCGCGATCATGCGGCGCGCGTGGTCGACGCGGCCCGTCGGGCCGGCGCACGCGTCGAGACGGGCGGCGGCCATCGCGACCTGTTCTTCGAGCCGACCGTGCTGAGCGGCGTCGCGCCGGGCAACCCGGCATTCGACGAAGAGATCTTCGGGCCGGTCGCGATCGTCGTGCCGTTCGATACGGACGACGAGGCGATCGCGCTCGCGAACCGGACAGAATACGGGCTGTCGATGGCGATCCTGTCCGCCGACGTCGGGCGCGCGCTCAGGATCGGCGAGCGCTTGAACACCGGGCTGCTGCACATCAACGACCAGACGGTCAACGACGAAGTGATCAACCCGTTCGGCGGCGTCGGCGCATCGGGCAACGGCTCGAGCATCGGCGGCAGCGCGAACTGGGAAGAATTCACGCAGTGGCAGTGGCTGACGATCAAGGGTGAAGCGCCGCTTTACCCGCTTTGACGAGGAGACCGACCATGTACACCGAAAACGATACGCGCGCCGTCACCGCGGCCGTCGCCCGTGCCGCCGGCGCGCCCTTCTCGATCGAATCCGCCCGGATCCGCGCGCCGCGCGGCGACGAGGTGCTGGTGCGCGTCGTCGCGACGGGCCTGTGCCACACCGACCTGATCGTGCGCGACCAGTACTACCCGGTGCCGCTGCCGGCGGTGCTCGGTCATGAAGGCGCCGGCGTGGTCGAGGCGGTCGGCCCGAACGTGAAGACGCTCGCCGCGGGTGACCACGTCGTGCTCACCTACGGCGCATGCGGCCACTGCGCGTCGTGCGTCGGCGGCCACGGTGCATATTGCCGCCAGTTCTTCGGGTTGAACTTCGGCGGCGCCGACGCGGACGGACAGACCGCGATCCGCGACGCAGCCGGGCAACCGCTGCACGATCATTTCTTCGCGCAGTCGTCGTTCGCGAGCTACGCGCTCGCCCGCGAAAACAACGCGATCAAGGTGCCGATGCAGGCGCCGCTCGAACTGCTCGGGCCGCTCGGCTGCGGGATCCAGACTGGCGCGGGCGCGGTGATCAATTCGCTCGCGGTGCGCACGGGCAGCAGCTTCGCGAGCTTCGGCGCCGGCGCGGTCGGCATGAGCGCCGTGATGGCCGCGCGCGTCGCGGGCGCCACCACCATCATCGCCGTCGACATCGTGCCGTCGCGGCTCGCGCTTGCGCTGGAGCTCGGCGCGACGCACGCGATCAACAGCAAGGAAGTCGACGTCGTCGACGCGATCCGCGAGATCACCGGCGGCGGCGTCGACTACGCGCTCGAGTCGACCGGACTGCCGGCCGTGCTGTCGCAAGGGATCGATGCGCTCGGCTCGCGCGGCACGATGGGCGTGGTCGGCGCGCCGAAGCTCGGCACCAAGGCCGAATTCGACGTGAACAGCCTGCTGCTCGGCGGCCACACGATCCGCGGCATCGTCGAAGGCGACAGCGTGCCGCAGACGTTCATTCCGCAGCTCGTGCAGTTGTATCTGCAAGGACGGTTTCCATTCGACCGGCTGGTGAAGTTCTATCCGCTCGACCAGATCAACCAGGCGGCGGAAGACAGCAGCAAAGGCATCACGCTCAAGCCGATCCTGCGTTTGCCGCATTGAGCGCAGGGGGCGCCGCCGGCCATCGGTGGCCATCGTGGCTATCGGGCGGCAATCGGGCTGCGATCGGCGGCGCCCCTGTCGGGAAAATACCGCGCTGCGGGCGCCGGGCTATATTACGCATTCGCGCGACACGCCGGGCCGCCACGCCCGGCCCCGGACACTCGACCCCCAAATGGAGCGCAGCGTGAAGACGGCCCCCGAATCCCTTGCACGGCCGGTCGACCTCGACCGGCTCCGCGCCCGCTTCGCGGCGGGCGAGCCGCTGCCGGAAACGGCATTGCCGGCCAGCGTCGCGCGCTCGTGGCTGCGTTCGCGCGACGCCGGGCTCCGGCCGTGGCAAACCGCCCACTACGAAATGCAGCGCGAGTTCGACGAACCGCGCGCGGACCGGCGGCTGCTACGCTGCGTCGCGCAGGAGATCGAGCAGCTGTGGGCCGCGTTCGGCGGCAGCGAGTGGACGATCTTCTGCGTCAATCCGCGCGGCACGATCATCCATGCGCGGCGCAGCCCGCAATGCGACGACACGCTGCTGACGCCGATCGTCGCCGGCCGCCGGATCGTCGAACCGAACATCGGCACGACCGCGCCGAGCTGCGTGATTCACGACGGCACGGAGGCCGTCGTTGCGGGCGCGCAGCACTATCTCGACGAGTTTTCGCAGGTGTTCTGTCTCGCGGTGCCGCTGGTCGGCTTCGACGGCGAGGTGATCGGCGCGCTCGACATCACCGGCATCGGCCGGCGCAATGTCGTGCAGCTGCGCGAGCAGTTCCGGCATGCGGCGCTGTCCGCCGAGCAGCGCCTGTATGCGATGCTGCGCGACTGCCATCTGCTGCAGGTGCAATACGATCCACGCTGGCTCGGCACACCGCTCGCCGGGGTCGTCGCGCTCGACGAAGCGGGCCGCGTGCGCGCGGTGAGCCGGCTCGCGCGCCAGATGCTCGACCTCGCGCCCGAAGGGCCGGTCGCGCCGGTCGATCTCCGGCAACTGTTTCCCGGGGCGACGCCCGCGCAACAGCGCCGCCTGCTGACGCCGGCGCGCACGCCGCAACGGATCGCGCGGGACGATGGTAGCCACGTATGGGTGCGCACGGTGCGTGCGCCGCTCGATCGGGCGACGACGGCGCGCCACGCCGATGTGCTCGAAGAAGCCGCCGACGTGTGCAACGCGGCGCCGGCCGCCAGCCCTCAGGCGAGCCTGCACGAACAGTCGCTCGACGCGATCCGCCGGGCGCTCGGCGAGCACGACGGCAATGTGTCGGCGGCCGCGCGGCAGCTCGGTATTTCACGTACGACGCTTTATGCGAAGCTCAGGCAGCTCGATGCGGCGGGGCTCAGGACTGGCGGGCCGCATCGCGTAGACCAAAATGAAGTCGCCACCGTTTGCGAAGTGAAGATGTCGCTCCGTCGGTCGTCGTTGACCAAGAAATGCGGAACCGTCGGGAATTCGTGAGGTTGCACGCCGCGCATTAAGGTTGTCGCTGAGCACGGTATCGCGAAGACGTGCGGACAGCGGGGACGCGGTTCGTGACTCACGGACTAGACTGCGGCGATCCCCGTGGTCGGAAACACCGTCGGTTCCTGGTCCTCACCGGCGTCGTCCGGTCCGCGACACGCCGGGCGGCTCATTCGCGTCGTAATCAAAACTGCGCCGTCACCTGGAACCCGAGCGTAACCCGGGCCGTTGGAAAACCGGACGGCTTGTAGATCGGCGTTCCTGCGAACAGGTCATAGCCGAATCCACCGAAGCGCGTCCCGACGCTGCCCTTGACGCCGATCACCGCGCCGGCAAGCTGCGTTCCGACTAGCGCGACCGGCTGCGGGCCCCACACGCGGCCATAGTCCAGCCCGGCGTAAATCGCTTGGCCCGTTTGGCCGATCGGCATTTGCAACTCGTTGCGCCAATACAGGCCACGTGCTGCCGCCAACATCGTTTCACCGTCGAAACCGCGCACCGTGTAGCGGCTACCGATGGTCAAGTCATCGATGTAATACAGCGTATTACCCGTGTACTGGCCGTGAATGCTCGTCACATAGCGGAACGGCTGCTTGGCGATCGCAAACGGCACCGACAGATTCGCATCCACCACCGCCATCTTGTAGCGGTAGGTCGGGCCACCACCGGCCGCGAGTATGTCGTCCCGCGCGCCGAGGCCGCCGACACCCTGACGATAGGCCAACGTGCCGTCGAACTGCGCCCCGTTGAAGTAGTGGCGATCGGTCAAGCCGAATTCGACCATCGTGTTGTTGCGACGCTGTTGCGTGATTTCCGTATCTTCGATGAAGCTTTCGCCGAAGCGACGCGACAGGCGGACGTACCCGCCGAACACATCGTTCTGACTGCGCAGCAGCACGCGCGCCAACTTGAAATCCAGCGTCTTCGAATTGCCGCTCGCGACGAACGTCTGGTTCACGCCGGCAATTTGTTGATAGTAGGTGTTCGTGTACGCCGCAATCGTAGCGGTCCAGTAGCCCCACGGAATCGAATAGAAGCCATTCCAACCGTGCGACCCAAGGCGCTTGTCGCCGAATTCGAGGTCTTGACTGACGCCGACGTTAAACACGTCGTTCAAGCCCAAAGGGTTATCGACCAATCGACAGATTGCCCTGCAGTTTGCCTGTCGCGCGTGTGCCTGAATTGTCGATCGACGCGACGACGGTCCACGGCTTGCCGCGCTTCACGTCCAGCACCACATCGCTTTCGCCAGGCTGGTCAGCGGGGACGATTTGCATCGACACGTCCTGACTGGTGACGCGCTTCATCTGCTCCAGACCTTGCTCAAGGTCGCGCAAGTTCAGCACTTCGCCGTCACCGGTTGGGAACGCGGTCTTCCACGTGCCGCGCAATTTCTCGTCGGCGAAACGAACGTGCCGAATCACGCCCGGAATCAACGCAAGCTTCAGCGTGCCGGTCGCCAACTCCTGTTCCGGCAGCAACACGCGCGTCGTGATGTAGCCGCGCGCCAAGATTTCCCGAGACAACGCCTTGACGATCGTATCGACGCCTTGCTTACCGACACACTGGCCCGCGTAGTGGCCGAGCCATTCGCGCGCGAAGGCGAAGCGATCCATCGGCAGCGCGGACGCACCGGCCGACTTCGCGGCATCGGGAAACGAATCCGGCACGTCGAGCGCAAAGCGGTCAATACGGAAACACGGCTGTTCGCTCGGCAACGTCGGATAAGTTTCGACGCGCGGCACTTCCGATCGCACGGAACGGACACGAAGCGCGGCGTCGCGCTGCTGCGCGTCGCGTTGCTGCTGCGCCTGTCGATCCTGTTCCGCGTTCACACGTGCGGCGGCAGCTCGATCTTCTGCGGTGGGTGCCTGCTGTGCGTGAACCCCGAGCGATAACAAGGCCGTGATCTGTAACACCGTCAGCCGCTTAACAATTGTCATTATTATTAAATCACTTATATTTGATCGGCAATCTTGATTGCCGATCAGTCAAATATATACTTCTTAATCAACAATCCCGCGAAAATCATCCAAAATGCAGCCACAACAATCCAGTAATTTCTACGGGAACTCTTGCTCATTTTGGACCATGTCTCTTCGTCCGGACCACCTGGCGCGACCATATAAATTCCTATTTCTTCGGGTTACTCAAAGGGACGGCATGACTAAATGGTGAGACGCCAAAGGAGATTTTCCCCGGCGACGCGATTCCAAGCTCAAGCGCAGTGCTTCCGCCATAGGAATGTGTTATCGCAATAAATGCATTCACATCAAACGGCGTCGGTACGGACAAATATGCCTGAGTTGCGTCGCCGGTCATAAACGAATTAGTTGAGGTAGCGTCATGGGCGCCCCATATCCATCCCAACGTCCCGACAATACCAGGCATCGTCGTAATCGAACGAGGATTAGCTTGGGTGACCCCTCCAGATACGTATGTTGTGCTGCGCGCCACAACCGCGCGATTTTCCGCTCACGCATCGCAGCATCAGGGAACGCATGGAGGCAGATCGGCGTGCACGTGCGGCGCCACGCGAAATCACGCATGCCAAGCACGCGTGCCTGAAGTCGGACAACGATTGAGTTTGAGGCTGAAGGCGTCCAGCGGGCGCGGCGTCGTGACCGGCCGCATCGCGTGCCGGTAAGCATCCTGTGCATTGACGCGGCCGCAGCGATCAGTGCAACGCGCCGGCGGCGCGATCGCCGCCCCCGCCGGCCCAGCGGCGGCTACGCCAACGCCCGCCGCTCATGCAGCCGCAACGCGGCCCAGGCAATCCCGGCCGAGAAGATCCCGACCACGCCGCCGAACGTGCCGATCCACGGCAGGCCGAAATCCCCGGCGATATGGTTGCCGAGCAACGCGCCGGCACCAATCCCGACGTTGTACAGCCCGGAAAAGATCGACACTGCGAGATCGGTCGCCTCCGGCGCCAGCTTCAGCACCCACGCCTGCATCGCGAGCCCGAAGCAGACGATCGCCCCGCCCCACACCAGCGTGTGAACCGACAGCGTGACGATGTTCAGCGCGCTCGGGAACAGGATCAGCAGACAGGCCGACAGCGCGATGATCGACGCGAGCAAAAAATCGGCCGGCCGTTCCGGAAACACGCGATTGAAGCAGAGCGCGGCCGGCATGCCGGCCACGCCGAACAGGATCAGCACGTAGGTAATCCGGCTGCTGCTCGCATGATTGACGCTCTGCACGAACGGCTCGATGTACGTGTACGACGTGAAGTGCGCGGATACGACCAGCACGGTGATCGCATACAGCGCCACGAGCGCCGGCTTCCTGAGAAACGCGCCGATGCTGGACAGCGATCCGGCGCCTTGGCTCGGCAGCACCGGCAGCGTCATGCGCAGCATCAGCAGCGCGACGGCCGCCGCGCCGCCGATCACGAGGAACGTCACACGCCAGCCGAGCGCCTCGCCGATCACGCGCCCGAGCGGAATACCGGCGACCATCGCGATCGCCGTGCCCATCGCGAGCAGGCTGAGCGCGCGGCTTTTCCGGTCGCTCGGCGCGAGCCGCACGGCCAGCGGAACGGAGATCGACCAGAACACCGCGTGCGCGCACGCGATGCCGAGCCGGCCGATCATCAGCACCGTGAAATTCCAAGCCACGCCGGTCACCACATGGCTGCCGACGAACACCAGCAGCGCGCAGCTCAGCAGCTTGCGGCGCTCGACGTGGCGCGTGACGAACGTGAGCGGCAGCGACACGACGGCGACGGCCCATGCGTAGATCGTCAGCATCAGGCCGACGTCGGTCGGCGGCATCCGCAGGCTGTCGCCGATCGCGCTCAGCAGCGCGACGGGCACGAACTCGGTGGTATTGAAGATGAAGGCAGCAAGGGCCAGGGCCAGAACGCCCCACCACGACTGTTCGGAACTGACGGCGTCCGGGGTTGCCATACGGGAATTCGACGAAGGTTGGGGGCGCGTGCGGCGCGGGCAGCCGGCCCGGCGCATCGGCGCGATTGTACCAGCGGCACATGACATGCCGCGGCGGGCCGCGCCGCCGGGACATGGCGATGACACGGCCGCGCGCCGATAATGCGTCGAAGGATATTTCGCGAACGATTTGCCCGAACGTCATCGGGCCGGGAGATTCACATGCGCATTGAAACGTCGTTTCTGTTCGATCTCGACGGCACGCTCGTCGACAGCGTCTATCAGCACGTGCTCGCGTGGAAGGAAGCGCTCGATGCCAAAGGCATCGAGCTGTCGGTATGGCGCATCCACCGCAAGATCGGGATGAGCGGCGGCCTGTTCCTGAACCAGCTGCTGCGCGAAACGGCCGGCGACATCGACGCCGAGCGCGTCGAGCAGCTCGCGCGGCTGCACGCGGCCGCGTACCAGCGGCTGCGCGCGCAGGTCCGGCCGCTGCCGGGCGCGCGCGAGTTGCTGGCCGCGCTGTCGAACGCGGGCATCCGCTGGGCGATCGCGACCAGCGGGCGGATGGAAACGGCCGCCATCAACCTCGAGGCGCTCGGCGTCGATCCGGCGAAGAACGTGGTCGTCACGCGCGACCAGGTCAAGTATGCGAAGCCGGATCCCGACCTGTTCCTGACGGCCGCGGCGAAGCTGAACGTGCCGATCGAGCACACGGTGGTGGTCGGCGACAGCATCTGGGACATGCTCGCCGCGAGCCGCTGCCGCGCGCTGGGCGTCGGGCTGCTGTCGGGCGGTTACGGCAGCGACGAGCTGGAACGCGCGGGGGCGCTGCGCGTGTACGACGATCCGGCGGATCTGCTGTGGCATCTCGACGAGATCGCGGCACGGCCATAGACCGTTCGCGTTTGCGGATCCGGTCGCGCGCGGCATTTAGGACGCGTCGCCCGGCGCGCGCGGCGTCGGCATGCAGTCACGAAACAGCCGAACCGCGCACACGCGCCCTGTTGATCGAATCGGATCGGATCAGTCGAATCGATTCGATTCGCCCCGAATCAATCGTCATCGACCCGCTTGTCGATCAGATAACGCCCGCGCTCGACGCCCGCGCGCAGCGCCTCCTCCTGCGTCGACCATTCGGAGCCGGCCGGCTCCGGCACGATCAGCTCGATGCGGGCACCGTCGACATAGACCTGCACCTCGTCGTCCCACGCGCCGCGTGCGTTGCGCCGCGCCCATACGCGAATCTCGTGGCCGCGATACGGGTCGCGAACCTGTGCGTCCTGTTGATGTTGCATCCTGGCCTCCTGTACTTATCTGCGATGGCGATGCAAAAAATGCGCGCCGCATGGCCGCCGCGCGCGCCGTCGGCCCCGCGCGCACGCGCCGTGCCCGCTATCGGCCGCCCCGGCACGTGTCTTGCATTCCTGTCCGGTATCGAACCGCTCCGGTCCGCCAGACAACAAAGGAGGCCGCGATGATCGGCCATATCGAACTCGTCGGACGCCTGCTGCTCGCCGCGCTGCTCGGCAGCGTGATCGGGCTCGAACGCGAACGGCTGAACTGGGCCGCCGGCTTGCGCACGCACATGCTGGTGTGCGTCGGCTCGGCCCTCGTGATGCTCGTCTCCACCTTCGGCTTCGAGGACGTGCGCGGGCAATACGGCGTCGTGCTCGATCCGTCGCGGGTCGCGGCCCAGGTGGTCTCGGGCATCGGCTTTCTCGGCGCCGGCTCGATCCTGCTGCGCGGCGAAGTCGTGCGCGGGCTGACGACGGCCGCGAGCCTGTGGGCGGTGGCCGGCGTCGGCCTGGCCGCCGGCGGCGGCATGTACGTCGCGTCGATCGGCGCGACGGCGATCGTGCTCGCGATCCTGGCGGGCGTGAAGCCGCTCGAGCGCCGCTTCATCGCGCAGCGGCAGCAGCGCACGCTGCGGCTCGTCGTCGAGCGCGGCGGCCTGACGCTCGGCGTCCTGCACGACACGCTCGGCGCGGGCCGCGTGCGCGTGAAGCGGTTCATCGTCCAGCAGTCCGACGACGATCCGGACACCGACGACATCTCGATATCGTTCTCGCGCACGAGCGGCGCGGAATTTGCGGCGATCTGCGAATCCCTGCAAGGCATCGCCGGCGTGCGGACCTGCAGTCCCGACACCTCGTCAAGGAGTTTCGCGTGACCCAGACCGACCTGCTTTCCTATCTCGTGTCGAGCCAGCTGGCCGCGCGCATGCGCGGCGGCGCCTGGCTCACGACCAGCCAGGTGGTCGGCGCGCTGCACGCGTGGCTCGCGTGCCATCACGCCGAATGCGGCTGGCTCGACCGGATCCGGATCGCGAACGCGTCCGCGACGATCGCGCAACGCATCTACGACATCGCGGCCGCGTACGGCGAACCCGAGCACGGCGAACGCGTCCGGCTCGACGCCGGTTCGCCGGAACTGCAGGCGCTGCGCGCACGTTGCGACGCGCTGCTGCAACGCATCGACGGCGGCCGGGACGTCGACACCCGATGATCGCGCCGGACCGCAAGCCGCGCGCCGCCGTCGCGACGGCGGGCCCCGACGAGGCGGCGGCCGCCCCCTCGCGCACGGACGAACCGGTGCGACACGGCCTGCTCGAATGCGGACGCAACTGCGACACGATCCGCAGCGCGGACCGCTTCGCGATGCTGGTGGACGGCGCCGCGTATTTCGCGACGCTGCGCGCCGCGCTGCGGCGGGCGCGCCATACGGTGTTCATCGTCGGCTGGGACGTCGACAGCCGGATGCGCCTCGCGCCGGCCGACGCCGCCGGCGACGGGCTGCCCGACACGCTCGGCGCGTTCCTGCACGCGCTCGCGGCCGCGCGCCACAACCTGCGCATCTACGTGCTCGCGTGGGACTTCGCGATGATCTACGCGCTGGAGCGCGACTGGCCGCCGGTCTATCGCGCCGCGTGGCGCGCGCATCGCGGCATCCGGTTCCGGCTCGACGACACCCATCCGCGCGGCGCGTCGCATCACCAGAAACTCGTCGTGATCGACGACCGGCTCGCGTTCGTCGGCGGGCTCGACCTGACGCGCGAGCGCTGGGATACGCCTGCGCACGCGGCCGACGATCCGCGCCGCCGTGACGCCCGCGGCATGCCGTACGGCCCGTTTCACGACGTGCAGGCGATGTTCGACGGCGACGCGGCCGCCGCGATCGGCGAGCAGGCGCGCACGCGCTGGCGCAATGCATGCGGGCGTCCGATCGCGATCCGCGCGCAGCGCCATCTCGAGCGCGACGAAGACGTCGATCCGTGGCCGCCCGGCGCGCGCGTCGACGTGAGCCACGTGCGGCTCGGCATCGCGTACACGGCGCCGCGCCACCGCGACCGCGAGCCGGTGCGACAGGTGCGCGCGCTCGTCGAGGACACGATTCGCGCCGCGCGGCGCCACCTGTACATCGAGAACCAGTATTTCACCGCGGCCGTGGTGCGCGAAACGTTGTCCGCGCGACTGGCCGACCCGCACGGGCCGGACGTGACGGTCGTGGCACCCCGCGTGCAGAGCGGCTGGCTGCAGGAAGCGACGATGGGCGTGCTGCGCGCGCGGCTGCACGAGACGCTCAAGTCCGCCGACCGCTTCGGCCGCTACCGGCTGCTGTACCCGCATGTCGACGGCCTCGGCGACGCATGCGTAAACGTGCACAGCAAGATCCAGATCGTCGACGACGAATGCATCGTGATCGGCAGCGCGAACCTGAACAACCGGTCGATGGTGCTCGACACCGAATGCTGCATCGCGCTCGTCGCGGCGGGCGAGCCGCGCATCCGCGCCGCGATCGCCGGCCTGCGCGAGCGCCTGCTGGCCGAACATCTCGGCACGCCGCCGGCCACGGTCGCCGCTGCGTTCGCGCAAGGCGACCGGCCGAACGCCGCGCTCGACCGGCTGCGCGCGAAACCGGGCCGCACGCTGCGCGTGCTCGACCCGGTCGTGACGCCGCAGCTCGACGCGTTGGTGCCGGTCAGCGCGCGGCTCGACCCCGAGCAGCCGATCGAGCCGGACCGGTTCGTCCGCGAATTCCTGCCGCGCGAGCAGCATCGCCCGCTGACCGCGCGCTTCCTCGCGCTCGGCGCGGCCGTGCTGCTGGTCGCCGCGCTCGCGTTCGCGTGGCGCTTCTCGCCGCTCGGCAAGGCGCTGAACGTCGCGGCGCTCGCGCAGGCGGCGGCCCGCGCCGCGGCACTGCCGGGCGCGCCCGCCCTGCTGCTGGCCGGCTACGTGGTCGCGGCGACGCTGTCGGTGCCGATCACGCTGCTGATCGCCGCGACGGGGCTCGTGTTCGGCGCGTGGCCGGGCTTCGCTTACGCGGCCGTCGGCTCGCTGACGGCCGCCGCCGCGACCTACGGGATCGGCCGCTGGCTCGGGCGCGACGCGGTGCGCCGATTCGCCGGCGCGCGGGCGAACCGGCTCAGCGAACACATCGGCCGGCGCGGCGTGGTCGCGATGGCCGTGCTGCGGCTGTTGCCGATCGCGCCGTTTACGATCGTGAACCTGGTCGCCGGCGCCTCGCACATCGGCCTGCGCGACTTCCTGGTCGGCACCGCGATCGGGATGCTGCCGGGCATCTTGCTGACGGTCACGTTCGCGCACCAGCTGACCGCCGCGTTCCGCCATCCGGGCCCTGGCGCATTCGCGTGGCTCGCGGCGATCGGTGTCGCGCTGGTCGGCGTGTCGGTGCTGCTCGTCAGGGTGCTGCGACGATGGCGCTGAGCCGGCAGCCGGCCCCGCCGCCGGACATCGTCACGTCGGACGGCGCGCCCGCCGCCGCGCCGGGCGGACGCGACCTGCGCATCGCGACGTACAACATCCGCGGCGGCTACGGTGCGTGGCCCGCGCGCGCGGCCGATCGAATCGCGGCGGTGATCCACGAGCTCGACGCGGACGTGATCGCGCTGCAGGAAGTGCCGCTCGGCGGCACGCGCGCGCCCGACGTGCTCGCGCACCTGCGCGACGCGACCGGCATGCACGCGGTGGCCGGCCCGACCATCGACACGCCGGAGCGCCGCTACGGCAACGCGGTACTGTCGCGCTGCCCGATCCGCGCCGCGCGCACGCTCGACCTGTCGTTCCACCCGCGCGAGCCGCGCGGCGCGCTCGATGCGGACATCGACTGCGGCGCCGGCACGCTGCGCGTGGTCGCGACCCATCTCGGGCTGTCGGCGAACGAACGCAGCGCGCAGGTGCAGCGGCTGCTTGCCGCTTTCGACACCGGTGCGATGCCGGTGATCCTGATGGGCGACATCAACGAATGGTTCGTGCGCGGCCGCGCGCTGCAGGCGCTGGTCACGCGGTTCCGCCGCGCGCCGGCGCCGCGCACGTTCCCGACGCTGTACCCGGTGTTCTCGCTCGACCGGATCTGGATCCATCCGGGCGAGTTGCTGGTCGACGTGACCGTGCATCGCAGCATGCTGGCCCGGCGCGCGTCGGATCATTACCCGCTCGTCGCGCGCATGCGTGCGCGCTCCGCGTCCGGCACGCCGCCCGCGCGCGACGCGCACCGCGCCGACGAAACCTGACGGAGGAAGCCCATGCGAACCGACGAACTCGACGGAACGGCCCTCGACTACTGGTGCGCGCGCGCACTGTGCGCGGACGACGAAAACACGCTGTACTTCACGGCCGTCGAGCCGCAGGTGATCGTGACCGCCGCGTGCGATGCGTTGCGGCGCCTCGACGCGCATTTCGCGCCGTCGGCGTCCTGGGCCGACGCGGGGGCGGTACTCGATCGGGTCGGCGATCTGCGGATCGCGCGGCGCGGCGACGGCGTCGAATGCGATGCGTGCTTCATCGACGGCCCGTCGACCTGCGCGGCACGCGCGCCCGACGCGCGCACCGCGTTGCTGCGCGCGTTCGTGCGCGCGCGCTTCGGCGACGAGGTCGACACCCCGCCGCCGTTTCCGCACCGGATCGAGCGCGGTGCGCCGGTGCGCTACGACCCCGGTGCGCCGCTGCCCGAAGCGGACGACGATGCGCCCACCGGCGACAGTTCGGACATTCGCTCGATTCCGCGCATGTGACGACGCCGGACGCCGAGGCATGGGCCATGCGCGCGATGCAGTGACCCTCCCGCGTCCATGTAAAAAGGACAGGGTGCCGCCCCCGGCATCGCGCCCGCACGTTGCCGCGCCGGGCGCCGCGCTGCAGGCACGCGGGTTGCGGCGCACGGCCGTTACCGTTCGCCGCCGCCCGGACCCGCCATCCCATGAACGCCACCCCGCCCTTCGCTCCCCACCTCTACTTCTGCGACGCGCGCCTCGTCGGCCCGCTCGACGCGTGGCCCGACACGTTCGCGCACATCGCCGGCATGGGCTTCGATCACGTGCTGATCGGCGGCTTCTGGGCCGCCAGCGTCGCGGGTTTTCCGCGCCACGTCGCCGACTTCCACCGGCCGGCCGCGACGTTCGCGACGCGCGCCGGCGCGCTCGAAACCTTCTCGCGGCTCGCCCAGCTCGCGCACGGCCACGGGCTGCGCGTGCTGCTCGAAGTCGTGCCCGACCGCATCGCGCGCGACAATCCGCTGCGCGCCGAGCATCCGGACTGGTACGCCGAGCGTGCGCACGACGACGCGCTGATCGATCCGCGCTGCGGCGCGCATGAACTCGACGTCGCCCATGCCAGGGTCGGCGACGACGCGACGCACGACGCGCTCGCCGCGTGGTGGTGCGCGCATCTCGCCGCGTTCGCGGACGCCGGCGCGGCCGGCTTCCTGATCGACGCGCCGCATCACCTGCCGGCCGCGTGGTGGCCCGGCTGGCGCGCGGCGCTGCGGCGCGCGCGCCCGGACGTCGCGGTGCTGGCCGGCGTGCCCGGCCATGCGCGCGACGCGCTCGCGCAACTCGAGGGAGCCGGCTTCGACGCGGTGTTCTCGTCGGTACGCTGGTGGGATCTGCGCTCGCCGTGGTTTGCGGACGAACACCGGCTGCTGCGCCGCATCGGCTCGCCGATCGCGTTTCCCGACGCCTTCGACGGCCCGCGTCTCGTCGACGACTGGCGCGACGCGCCGGACGAGACGCTCGCCCGCGCGTACCACCGCGCGCTGTGGACCGCGGCCGCGCTCGGCACCGGCTGGCTCGTGCCGATGGGCTTCGAGCGCGGCGTCGCGCTGCCGCTGATGGTGCGCGATGCGGACGCCGCGCGCTATCGCGCCGCGTTCGACGTCGCGCGCTTCGACCTGTCCGGCGCGATCGCCGACGCGAATGCGTGGCGCCGCGCGACGCCGCTTGCGGCCGGGCGCGGCGAAATCGCGCAACTGAGCGCGCCCGGCGCGGCCGCGACCGCGCTGCTGCGCGGCACGGGCCCGTCGCTCGAGCACGACGACACGGCACTGCTGGTCGCGCTGAATCCCGCTCTCGATGCCGACGCGCCGGTCGATCCCGCGACGATCCTGCCCGGTGTGCCGGGCGGCTTCACGCAGGTCGCGACACCGGCGGGCACGCACACGCATGCACCGGTCGCGCTGGCCGCGTTCACGCTCGAACCCGGCGGCTACGCGCTGCTCGACGCGCGGCGCGCGCCGCCCGCGACCACGCGCGCCGGCGCCGCGGACGAGCGCGCCGCGCTGTCCGCCGCGCTCGCGGCCGACCGGATCGCGATCGAACGCGTCGAGCCGGCGGTCGACGGCGGCCGCTTCGCGATCAAGCGCGTGATCGGCGAAACGCTGGTTGTGCACGCATCGATCTTCACCGACGGCCATGCGCATCTCGCGGCCGCGCTGCAGTGGCGCGCGGACGACGAAGACGACTGGCGCGAAGTGCCGTTCGTCGCGGAACCGAACGACCGCTGGCACGCGCGCATCGCGCTCGAGCGGCTCGGCCGCCACGCGTTCCGCGTGATCGCGTGGCGCGACGACTGGGCCTCGCTCGTCACCGACATCGCGAAGAAGCGCGCGGCCGGCCAGGACGTGACGCTGGAGGTGCGCGAGGCGCAGCTGCTGCTCGCGACCGCGCTGAAGCGCGCCGCGCCGGACGGTCCGCACGCGGTCCGGCAGATGGAACGGCTGGCGGCCGACTTCGACGACGCGTCGCACGAACACCGTCTCGCACTGATCGGCGAACCCGCGCTCGCCGACGCCTACGCGGCGCTGCGCTACCGAGCGTTCGTCACGCACGACGAGACCGTCTACCCGGTCGAGGTCGAGCGCCGCGCCGCACGCTTTTCCAGCTGGTACGAGCTGTTTCCGCGCTCGGCGAGCAACGACCCGCACCGGCACGGCACGTTCGACGACGTGATCGCGCAACTGCCGCGCATTCGCGACATGGGCTTCGACGTGCTGTATTTCCCGCCGATCCACCCGATCGGCACGACCGCGCGCAAGGGCCGCAACAACACGCTGAAGGCCGGCCCCGACGACGTCGGCAGCCCGTACGCGATCGGCTCGCCGGACGGCGGCCACACGGCCGTGCATCCGCAGCTCGGCACGCTCGCGTCGTTCCGCGCGCTGATCGATGCGGCGCGCGCGCAGGGGCTCGAAATCGCGCTGGATTTCGCGATCCAGTGCTCGCCCGACCATCCGTGGCTCGCCGCCCATCCGGGCTGGTTCGCGTGGCGGCCCGACGGCTCGCTGCGCTATGCGGAAAATCCGCCGAAGCGCTACCAGGACATCGTGAATCCCGACTTCTATGCGCCCGACGCGCTGCCCGACCTGTGGCTCGCGCTGCGCGACGTGGTGCTGTTCTGGGTCGAAGCCGGCGTGCGGATCTTCCGCGTCGACAATCCGCACACGAAGCCGCTGCCGTTCTGGGCGTGGATGATCGCGGACGTGCGCGGCAGGCATCCGGACGTCGTGTTCCTGTCGGAGGCGTTCACGCGGCCCGGGATGATGTACCGGCTCGCGAAGATCGGCTTCTCGCAGTCGTATACGTACTTCACGTGGCGCGAGACGAAGCGCGAATTCATCGACTACCTGACCGAGCTGAGCGCCGGCCCCGCGCGCGAGTTCTTCCGGCCGAACTTCTTCGTGAACACGCCCGACATCAATCCGCGCCACCTGCAGAACGCGCCGCGCTCGCAGTTCGTGATCCGCGCGGCGCTCGCGGCGACGCTCGCCGGCTCGTGGGGCCTGTACTCGGGCTTCGAGATCGGCGAATCGGCACCGCTGCCCGACAGCGAGGAATACGCGGACGCGGAGAAATACGAGCTGCGCGCGCGCGACTGGGCCAAGGCCGCGCACATCGGCGGCGAAGTCGCGCGGCTGAACCGCGCGCGGCGCGAGCATCCGGCGCTGCAGACCCACCTCGGCCTCACGTTCGCCGACGCGGACAACGACCAGGTGCTCGTGTTCGTGAAGGCGACGCCCGCGCACGACAGCGTCGTCGCGGTCGCGATCAGCCTCGATCCGTGGCATCCGCAGGCCACGAACTTCATGCTCGATGCGTCGCTGTGGCGCGGCCTCGGGCTCGTCGACGGCGAACCGCTCGACGCGCTCGAACAGGATGCCGCGCGCGCCGAAACCTGGCGCGGGCATCGCCAGTACGTGTCGCTTGACCCGCACGTGCGGCCCTATGCGATCTGGCGGCTCGCGCCGTCTCCCGGCGCCGCGCGAGCGGCGGCGCCCGACCCGGGCGGTGCCCGGGGCCCTTCCGGAGCACACGCATGATGAAACGCGAAGACTCCCTCGACGACGTGCGGCGCGCGCAGTTCCCGTCGCTCGCCCCGGCCGGCACGCCGCGCCGGCGCCGTGCGCGGCGCCGCGCGCCCGCGCTCTGCGCGGACGATCCGCTGTGGTACAAGGACGCGATCATCTACCAGGTGCACGTGAAGTCGTTCTACGACTCGAACAACGACGGGATCGGCGACTTCCCCGGCCTGATCGCGAAGCTCGACTACATCGCCGAGCTCGGCGTCGACACCATCTGGCTGCTGCCGTTCTACCCGTCGCCACGCCGCGACGACGGCTACGACATCGCCGACTACCGCGACGTGCATCCCGACTACGGCACGCTCGCCGACGTGCGGCGCTTCATCCGCGAAGCGCACGCACGCGGCATCCGCGTGATCGCCGAGCTGGTGATCAACCACACGTCGGACCAGCACCCGTGGTTCCAGCGCGCGCGGCGCGCGAAACCCGGCTCGATGCATCGCGACTACTACGTTTGGTCCGACACCGACACGAAATACGCGGGCACGCGGATCATCTTCCTCGATACCGAAACGTCGAACTGGACCCACGACCCGATCGCCGGCCAGTATTACTGGCACCGCTTCTACTCGCACCAGCCGGACCTGAACTTCGACAACCCGGCCGTGGTGCGCGAGGTGATCCAGGTGATGCGCTTCTGGCTCGATCTCGGCATCGACGGGCTGCGGCTCGACGCGGTGCCGTACCTGGTCGAGCGCGAAGGCACCAACAACGAGAACCTGCCCGAGACGCATGCGATCCTGAAGCGGATCCGCGCGACGATCGACGCCGAGTACCCGAACCGGATGCTGCTCGCGGAGGCGAACCAGTGGCCGGAAGACGTGCAGGAATACTTCGGCAACGAGGACGAATGCCACATGGCGTTCCACTTTCCGCTGATGCCGCGCATCTACATGTCGATCGCGAGCGAGGACCGCTTCCCGATCGTCGACATCATGCGGCAGACGCCGGCGCTCGCGCCGAGCAACCAGTGGGCCGTGTTCCTGCGCAATCACGACGAGCTGACGCTCGAGATGGTCACCGATTCGGAGCGCGACCTGCTGTGGCAGACCTATGCGAGCGACCGGCGCGCGCGGATCAATCTCGGCATCCGGCGCCGCCTCGCGCCGCTGATGGAGCGCGACCGGCGCCGCATCGAACTGATCAACTCGCTGCTGCTGTCGATGCCCGGCACGCCGGTGATCTACTACGGCGACGAGCTCGGGATGGGCGACAACATCCACCTGGGCGACCGCGACGGCGTGCGCACGCCGATGCAATGGTCGTCGGATCGCAACGGCGGCTTCTCGCGCGCGGACCCGGAACTGCTGGTGCTGCCGCCCGTGATGGGCTCGCTGTACGGCTACGACGCGATCAACGTGGAAGCCCAGACGCGCGACCCGCATTCGCTGCTGAACTGGACGCGGCGCATCCTGTCGACGCGCCGCGCGACGCAGTCGTTCGGGCGCGGTACGATCCGCTTCCTGCGCCCGGAGAACCGCAAGGTGCTCGCCTACCTGCGCGAACTCGAAGGCCACGAGACGGTGCTGTGCGTCGCGAACCTGTCGCGCGCGTCGCAGGCCGTCGAACTCGACCTGTCCGAATTCGCGGGCCGCGTGCCGATCGAGATGACGTCGGATTCGCCGTTTCCGCCGGTCGGCCAGCTCCCGTATCTCCTCACCTTCCCGCCGTACGGGTTCCTGTGGTTCGTGCTGTCCGAGCATGGCCGCGAGCCGTCGTGGCGGCAGCCGCACGCGCAGCCGCTGCCCGAGTACGTGACGATCGTGATGCGGCGCGGCGACGCGCGGCCGGACGTCGGCCAGCTGCATGCGCTCGCGCACGATGCGCTCGCGTCGTGGCTCGCGCGGCGGCGCTGGTTCGCGTCGAAGGACCGCAAGATCGGCGACGCGTGGCTGAACGTCGTCACGCCGATGCCGGACGAGCCGTTCCAGTACGCGGAAGCATGGGTATCCGCGAGCGACGGCGGGGTCGAACGCTACGTCGTGCCGCTGGCCGCCGCGTGGGGCGGCGAGACGTCGCAGCCGCTGTTCGCGCAGCTCGCGCTCGCGCGCGTGCGGCGCGGCCATACCGTCGGTTACCTGACCGACGCGTTCGCGCTGCCGTCGTTCGCGCGCGGGATGCTGCGCAAGCTGCGCGACGGCGCGACGGTGCCGACTTCCGACGGCGGCCGCCTCGACTTCCTGCCCGAGCAGGCGCTCGCCGCGCTCGATCCCGGCGACGACGCCGAAGTGCGCTGGCTCGCGGCCGAGCAGAGCAACAGCTCGCTCGTGATCGGCGATGCGATCGTGCTGAAGCTGGTGCGCAAGGTCGCGCACGGGATCCATCCGGAAGCGGAGATGAGCCGCCACCTGACGCGGATCGGCTATGCGAACACCGCGACGCTCGCCGGCGAAGTCGTGCACGTCGATCCGGACGGCACGCCGCATACGGTCGCGATCCTGCAGCGCTACGTCGACAACCAGGGCGACGCGTGGACGCGTTCGTTCGACTTCCTGAGACGTGCGGTCGACGAGCTCGCGCTGCCGGCCGTCGACGAAGGCGACGCGACGGAGTCCGGCGAGGAACCGGACGCGCTGCTCGGCTACGCGGCGTTCGCCGGGATCGTCGGCACGCGGCTCGGTCAGTTGCACGTCGCGCTCGCGCAGCCGTCCGACGACCCGGCGTTCGCGCCGGAGCGCGCGACCCCGGCACACGTCGACCACTGGCGCAGCGATGCGATCGCGTCGTTCGCGCACGCGCTCGACGTGCTGGGCACGCGGCTCGATACGCTGGCCCCCGCCGAGCGGGCCGCGGCCGACACGCTGCTCGCGTCGCGCGATGCGGCCGTGCAGGCGCTCGGCGAACTGGTGCCGCGCACCCTCGACGCGCAATGCACGCGGATCCACGGCGATTTCCATCTCGGCCAGGTGCTCGACGTGCAGGGCGATGCGCTGCTGATCGACTTCGAGGGCGAGCCCGCGCGCCCGCTGGAGCGGCGTCGCGCGAAGTCGCATCCGCTGCGCGACGTGGCCGGCTTCCTGCGCTCGCTGTCGTACGTGAGCGCGGCCGCGCAGTTCGTGATCGAGAAGGCGCCGCCGCAGGCGGCCGGCCGCAAGCGCGCGCTGTTCGACCGCTTCGGGCAGGCCGCCGCCGACCGCTTCGTCGAATGCTATCGCGCGGCCGCCGAGCAGGCGCCCGAACGCTTCGTCGACCCGCGTTATGCCGATCGCCTGCTCGCGTTGTTCCTGATCGACAAGGCGTCGTACGAGCTGTGCTACGAAGCCGCGAACCGCCCCGACTGGCTCGGCGTGCCGGTCGGCGGGCTCGCCGCGCTCGTCGAACGCCTGCTCGACACGCACGGTGAACCCGACGACGGAGGCACCCGATGACCGACACGCTGTTCGACCGCCACGATATCGATGCGCTGCTCGCCGGGCGCCATCCGGACCCGTTCGCGTGCCTCGGCCCGCACCGGGATGCCGGGCGGATCGTCGTGCGCGCGCTGCTGCCCGGCGCGCGGCGCGTGCGCGCGGTGACGCCCGACGGCGACGAACTCGGCACGCTCGCGTGCGTCGACGATGCCGGCTGCTTCGCCGGGACGATCGCACGCGACGGCCACTACCGGCTCGCGATCGAGTGGCCCGATACGCGGCAGGTGACCGACGATGCGTATGCGTTCGGCACGCTGCTCGACGACGCGGCGCTCGCGCGGTTCGCGGCCGGCGACCCGGCCGCCGTGCTCGAGTGCCTCGGGGCGACGCCCACGCGCGTCGACGGCATCGACGGCGTGCGCTTCGCGGTATGGGCGCCGAACGCGCAGCGCGTGTCGGTGGTCGGCGACTTCAACACGTGGGACGGCCGCCGTCATCCGATGCGGCTGCGGCGCCCGTGGGGCGTGTGGGAACTGTTCGTGCCGGACCTCGGCGCCGGCGAGCACTACAAGTACGAGCTGCGCGCGAGCGACGGCCGCGTGCTGCCGCACAAGGCCGATCCGTGCGCGCGCGCGACCGAAGCGCCGCCGCGCACTGCATCGGTCGTCGCCGACACGGCGGCACTCGACGCGTTCGCGTGGCACGACGACGGCTGGATCCACGCGCGGCCGCATCCGGATCGTCGCTTTCGGGTGCCGTGGTCGATCTACGAGGTGCATCCGGAATCGTGGCAGCGCGTGCCCGAGGAAATGGACCGCAGTTCGACCTGGGACGAACTCGCCGAGCGGTTGATCCCGTACGTGCGCGGCATGGGCTTCACGCACGTCGAGTTCATGCCGATTTCCGAGTACCCGTTCGGCGGCTCGTGGGGCTACCAGCCGCTCGCGCAGTTCGCGCCGTCGGCGCGCTTCGGGCCGGTCGACGGCTTCGCGCGCTTCGTCGACCGCGCGCACGCGGCCGGCATCGGCGTGATCGTCGACTGGGTGCCCGCGCATTTCCCGAACGATCCGCACGGCCTCGCACAGTTCGACGGCAGCGCGCTGTACGAGCACGCCGATCCGCGCGAGGGCATGCATCCCGACTGGAACACCTGCGTGTTCAACCTCGGGCGCACCGAGGTCGGCGCGTTCCTCGTCGCGTCGGCGCTCGCGTGGGCGCGCCGCTACCACGTCGACGGGATCCGCGTCGACGCCGTCGCGTCGATGCTGTACCGCGACTACTCGCGCAGCGAAGGCGAATGGGTGCCGAACATCCACGGCGGGCGCGAGAACCTCGAGGCGGTCGCGTTCCTGCGCACGCTGAACGACACATTGCACGGTACGCTCGCGCCGCCGGGCATCGTCACCTTCGCGGAGGAATCGACCGCGTGGCCGGGCGTCACCGCGGCGACCGGCGAAGGCGGGCTCGGCTTCGACTTCAAGTGGAACATGGGCTGGATGCACGACACGCTCGCGTATCTGCGCGAGGATCCGATCCATCGCCGCTATCACCACGACCGGATGACGTTCGGGCTCGTGTATGCGTTCTCCGAGCGCTTCGTGCTGCCGCTGTCGCACGACGAGGTCGTGCACGGCAAGGGTTCGCTCGCCGCGAAGATGCCCGGCGACGCGTGGCAGCGGCTCGCAACGCTGCGCGCGTACTTCGGTTTCATGTGGGCGCATCCGGGCAAGAAGCTGCTGTTCATGGGCAGCGAATTCGCGCAATGGGCCGAGTTCGCGCACGATGCGACGCCGCACTGGGACCTGCTCGACGCGCCCGCGCATCGCGGCGTGCAGCGGCTCGTGCGCGACCTGAACCGCGCGTACGCGGCCGAACCGGCGCTGCATGCGCTCGATTGCCATGCGGCCGGCTTCGCGTGGCTGATCGGCGACGATCGCGACAACAGCGTGTTCGCGTTCGCGCGCCGCGACGACACCGGGCGTCTCGTCGTCGCGGTCTGCAACTTCACGCCGGTGCCGCGTGCCGGCTATCGCGTCGGGTTGCCCGCGCCCGGGCAGTGGCGTGAACTGATGAACACCGATGCCGCCGTGTACGGCGGCACGAATGCCGGCAACGACGGCACCGTGTCGACGGAGGCGATCCCCGCGCACGGCGAGTCGTGGTCGGCCACCTTGCGCCTGCCGCCGCTCGCGACGCTGTGGCTGAGCCCGGCCTGACACCCGGCGCCCTCGACACGGAGACGATCCCCATGCCGACCGCCCTGCCCGCCCGTCTCGAACCCGGCCGCTGCCATCCGCTTGGCGCGGCCTGGGACGGCCTCGGCACCAACTTCGCGGTGTTTTCCGCGCATGCGCAGCGTATCCAGCTGTGCGTGTTCGACCCGACCGGCCGCAAGGAGCTCGCGCGCCTCGACCTGCCCGAATGCACCGACGAGGTATGGCACGGCTACCTGCCGAACGCGCATCCGGGCACCGTGTACGGCTTTCGCGCGGACGGCCCGTACCAGCCGCAGCACGGCCATCGCTTCAATCCAACCAAGCTGCTGCTCGACCCGTACGCGCGCAAGCTGGTCGGTCACTTTCGCTGGTCCGACGCGCTGTTCGGCTATCGCGTGCATTCGAACCGCGCGGACCTGTCGATGGATCGCCGCGACTCGGCGCCCGCGATGCCGAAGGCCGTGGTGGTCGACGAGGCGTTCGACTGGAGCATGGACCGGCGCCCCGACGTGCCGTGGCGCAGCACCGTGATCTACGAGACCCACGTGCGCGGCGCGTCGATGCGCCGTGCCGGATTGCGCGCGCCGGAGCGCGGCACGTTCGCGTCGCTCGCGCATCCGGCGTTCATCGATCACCTGCTGTCGATCGGCGTGACGACGGTCGAGCTGCTGCCGGTGCACGCGTTCCTGCAGCAGCGCGCGCTCGTGAACCGCGGGCTGCGCAATTACTGGGGCTACGACACGGCCGCGTTCTTCGCGCCGGAGCCGGCCTACCTGTCGACGCGGCGGCTCGACGAAATGCGCATCGCGATCCGGCAGCTGCACGCGGCCGGCATCGAGGTCGTGCTCGACGTGGTCTACAACCACACGTGCGAGGGTAACGAGCTCGGCCCCACGCTGTCGTGGCGCGGCCTCGACAACGCGAGCTACTACCGGCTGCGGCCGGACGACCCGCGCTACCACGTCGACGAGACCGGCTGCGGCAACACGCTGAACCTGTCGCATCCGCGCGTCGTGCAGATGGTGATGGATTCGCTGCGCTACTGGGCGAGCGCGTTCAACGTCGACGGCTTTCGCTTCGATCTCGGCGTGACGCTCGGCCGCGAGGATCACGGCTTCGAGCCGGGCGCGGGATTCTTCGACGCGCTGCGGCAGGACCCGCTGCTCGCGCAGCGCAAGCTGATCACCGAGCCGTGGGATCTCGGCCCCGGCGGCTATCAGCTAGGCCGCCACCCGCCCGGCTTCGCCGAATGGAACGACCGCTTTCGCGACACCGTGCGGCGCTTCTGGCGCGGCGACGCCGGGCAGCGCCCGGAACTCGCCGCGCGGCTCGCGGGCTCGGCCGACCTGTTCAATCATCACCGGCGCCGCACGTGGGCGTCGGTCAACTTCATCACCGCGCACGACGGCTTCACGCTCGCCGATCTCGTGTCGTATGCGGACAAGCACAACGAAGCGAACGGCGAGGACAATCACGACGGCCACGGCGACAACTGCAGCGCGAACTGGGGCGTCGAAGGCGCCACCGACGACGCGTCGATCCGCGACCTGCGCGCGCGGGTCGCCCGCTCGATGCTCGCCACGCTGTTTACCGCGCTCGGCACGCCGATGATCGTGGCCGGCGACGAATTCGGCAGGACGCAGCACGGCAACAACAACGCATATTGCCAGGACAACGAACTGTCCTGGCTCGACTGGGATCTCGCGCGCAGCGACGAAGGCGCGCAGATGACGCGCTTCGTGTCGCGGCTCGCCGCGCTGCGGCGCATGTATCCGCTGATGTCGGCGCCGCGCTATCCGTCCGGCGACCGCGACGGTGCGCCGGGCATGCGCGAGATCGACTGGTTCGACGAGCGCGGCGACCCGCTGAGCGTGCCCGCGTGGGAGGACGGCGAGCGTCGCGCGCTGACGATGCGGCGCGTCGGCACCGGCCGCACCGGGCGCACCGAGGCGCTGCTCGTGATGCTGAATGCGTCGACCCACGTCATCACGTTCAAGCTGCCCGCCCCCGTGCTCGACTATCGCGTGCTGCTCGACACCGCGTCGCCCGACGGCGGCCCGCGCGGCTGGCCTGACGTCGGCCTCGACGTCGCCGCGCACGCGGCCGTGATCGCCGTCGCGGCCGTGCCACCCGCCCCGCCCTCGTGAGGAGCCGCCATGACGTCACGCACCGCCCATCCACCCGGCATGCACGCATTCGCGTCGTCGTTCGGCGCGACCTGCCTCGACACGGAACACACGCGCTTCCGGTTGTGGGCGCCCGCGAGCCGCACGGCCGCGGTCGAACTGCACGGCGAACGGCGCGTCGCGATGCTGCCGGCCGGGGACGGCTGGTTCGAGGTCGTCGCGCCGTGCGGTCCCGGCACGCTGTACCGCTTCCTGCTCGACGACGGTCTCGTGGCACCCGATCCCGCATCGCGCTTCCAGCCGCATGACGTGCACGGCCCGAGCCAGGTCGTCGACCCGGCCGCGTACCGCTGGCGCAACGACGCGTGGCGCGGGCGGCCGTGGCACGAGACGGTGCTGTACGAACTGCACGTCGGCGCATGCGGCGGCTATGCGAACGTCGAGCGGCGCCTGGCCGAGCTTGCCGCGCTCGGCGTGACCGCGATCGAGCTGATGCCCGTCAACGCGTTCCCGGGCGTGCGCAACTGGGGCTACGACGGCGTGCTGCCGTTCGCGCCCGCTGCGTCGTACGGACGGCCCGAGGAACTGAAGGCACTCGTCGACGCCGCGCACGGGCTCGGGCTGCAGGTGCTGCTCGACGTCGTCTACAACCACTTCGGCCCCGACGGCAACCTGCTGCCGCGCTACGCACCGGGATTTTTTCGCGCGGACCGGCAGACCGCCTGGGGGCCCGCGATCGACTTCTCGTGTGCGCAGACGAGCGCGTTCTTCATCGACAACGCGCTGTACTGGCTCGACGAATTCCGCTTCGACGGCCTGCGCATCGACGCCGCGCATGCGATCGACGACGATGCATGGCTGCGCGAGCTCGCCCGCCGCGTGCGCGCGTATGCGGGCGACGCGCGCCACGTGCATCTGGTGCTCGAGGACGAGCGCAATCGGGCGAACCTGCTCGGCCCCGGCGGTTTCGACGCGCAGTGGAACGACGACTTCCACAACAGCGCGCACGTGCTGCTCACCGGCGAGCGCGAAGGCTACTACCGCGCGTACGCCGATGCGCCGCTGCGCCATCTCGCGCGCACGCTCGGCGAAGGGTTCGCGTACCAGGGCGAGCCGTCGCCGCTGCACGACGGCGCGCCGCGCGGCGAGCCGAGCGCGCACCTGCCGCCGACCGCGTTCGTCACGTTCCTGCAGAACCACGACCAGATCGGCAACCGCGCCTTCGGCGAGCGGCTGCGCGCGCTGGCGAACGACGACGCGGTGCGTGCGGCAACTGCCCTGATGCTGCTCGCGCCGCAGGTGCCGCTGCTGTTCATGGGCGAGGAAATCGGCAGCACGCAGCCGTTCCAGTTCTTCACCGACTATCGCGGCGCGCTCGCCGACGCGGTGCGCGAAGGCCGGCGCCGCGAGTTCGCCGCGTTTTCCGCGTTCGCCGATCCCACGCATCGCGACGCGATTCCCGATCCGAACGACATCGGCACGTTCCTGCGCTCGTCGCCCGGTCATGCCGGTGCGGACACGTGGCCCGACGCCGACGCGTGGCGGCGCTTCTACCGCAGCGCGCTGGCCGTGCGCGCGGCGCTCGTGACGCCGCATCTGCCGGGCGCCCGCGCGCTCGGCGTCGAGCTGCTGTCCGCTATCGGCATCGGCAACCGCGACAGCGACGGCAACCCGGAGGCGCTCGTCGCGCGCTGGCGGCTCGGCGACGGCAGCACGCTCACGCTCGCATTCAATCCCGGCTCGCGCGACGCGCTGCTGCCGATGCTGCCGGTCGGCAAGATCGTGTTCGAGACGCCGCCGCGCGCGCGCGATCGTCTGGCCGAGCGGCGGCTGCCCGCGCGCACCTGCATCGCGTGGCGCGACGGTGCGGTCAACCGCGATGCGCTCCATCACCGCACGAACGGGCACACACGACAATGACGACCGACGTGCCGATCGCAGACCTCGCGCGTGCGGCCGGGCTGGCGCCCAACTGGATCGACTCGGGCGGCGTCGCGCGGCGGGTGGGCGACGACGCGCTCGTCGCGCTCGTCGATGCACTCGGCTGGCCATGCGGCACGCCGAACGAGCGGGTCGACAGCGCGGCCGCGCTGACCGATGACCGGGACGCAACGCCGCGGGTCGTCACCGGCGACGCCGGCGTGCCGCTGACGCTCCCGCGCAGCGTCGCGCCGCCGGGCGCGCGCTTGCGGATCGCGCTCGAAACGGGCGAGCACGTCGACGCGCGCGTGGCCGGCGCGGGCGAATCCGGCGCACTGCCGCCGCTCGCGGTGCCCGGCTATCACGCGCTCGAGATCGGCGAGCAACGCATCGGGCTCGCGATCGCGCCGCCGCGTATGCGGCCGTTCACTGCCGACGACGGCGTGGCGGGTGCGCAGCGCCGCTGGGGCATCGCGGCCCAGCTGTACAGCCTGCGCCGCATGGGCGACGACGGCGCGGGCGACTACACCGCGCTCGCCGGCCTCGCCGCGCACGCGGCGCGGCACGGCGCGCACGCGGTCGCGATCAGCCCGACGCATGCCGGCTATCCGGCACTGCCCGAGCACGACAGCCCGTATTCGCCGTCGTCGCGGCGCTGGCACAACGTCGCATATCTCGACTGCGACGCGGTGCCGGGGGCCGATATCGCGCGGCGAATGCATGGCGCGGCGGCACATGGCACTGCCGCGCACGATACGCCGCTGATCGACTGGCCGCACGTGCTGCCGCTGAAGCTGCGCCGCTTGCGCGCGTGCTTCGATGCGTGGCGCGCGAACGGCGGGCCGTTGCGCGACGCGTTCGAGCAGTTTCGTGCGGCAGGCGGCGCGGCGCTCGACGCACACGCGCGCTTCGACGCGCTGCAGGCGTTCTGCATCGAACACGGGATCGGCGCGGACTGGCGGCAATGGCCCGCGCCGTGGCGCATGCCGGCCTCGGCCGAGGTCGACACCTTCGCACACGCGCATGCCGAGACGATCGCGTTCCATGCGTTCCTGCAATGGTGCGCGTCGGACGCGCTCGGCAACGCACAGCATGCGGCGCGCGAGGCCGGGATGGCGATCGGATTGATCGCCGATCTCGCGGTCGGCGCCGATCGCGCGGGCAGCGACGCGTGGGCGCACGGCACGACGCTGCTGCGCGGCGTGTCGGTCGGCGCGCCGCCCGACCTGTTCAATGCGGACGGCCAGGCCTGGGGCGTGACGACGTGGACGCCCGCCGCGCTGCGCGCGACCGGCTTCGCGCCGTTCGTCGACCTGTTGCGCGCGGCCTTCGCGCAGGCGGGCGGGGTTCGTATCGACCACGTGCTCGGCTTCGCGCGGATGTGGATCGTGCCGGACGGCGGCTCGCCGCGCGACGGCGCGTACTTGCACTATCCGCTCGACGATCTCGTGCGGCTGGTCACGCTGGAGGCGGCACGGCATCGCGCGGTCGCGATCGGCGAGGATCTCGGCACGGTACCGGCCGGGTTTCGCGAGCGGCTCGGCGCGCGGGGGATCGCGGGAATGCGCGTGCTGTGGTTCGAACGTGAGGCGGATGGCGCGTTTCGGCCGCCGTCGGCGTGGGATCGCGACACGGTCGCGATGACGTCGACGCACGATCTGCCGACCGTGGCGGGTTGGTGGCGTGGTGTCGATCTCGAGTGGCGGAGGGGGTTAGGTGATGCAGATGCAGATGCCTCCGAGGATGCACGCACCGACGACGGGAGTGGCCAAACGCAACGCACCGCGAGCGCGCATAATGTCGGTGACGACATCGGTCGCGCCGCGGCCGCACACGGAGCGGGACGTTACGAACGAAACAAACCTGCTTTGCGTGACGAGCACCCCGCCAAGGATGTCGGTCACGGCGTGCCCCAAACACGCGACACGCCGCCGCCCGCCCCCGACCTCGCCCTCACTGCGGCCCAGGCCGAACGCGCGACCGAGCGCGCGGCACTATGGCGCGCGTTGCAGCAAGCGGGCTGCGCGCCGCCCGGCGATCCGGTACCGCCTGCCGACACGCCACCCGTCGATGCAGTCCTCGCGTATGTTGCGCGCAGCCCGTCGCCGCTCGCGATCGTGCCGCTAGAGGATCTGCTCGCACTGGACGCCCAACCGAATCTCCCCGGCCCGCCGCGCGGCCATCCGAACTGGCTGCGCCGGCTGCCGCGCGCGGTCGACGCGCTGTTCGACGCCGACGTACGCAGACGCATCGCGGCGCTCGAGCGCGCACGCCGCGCTCGGGAGCAGGACGTATGATTCCGCGCGCGACCCTGCGACTGCAACTGCACGCCGGCTTCACGTTCGACGACGCGGCCGCGCACGCCGACTATTTCGCGCGGCTCGGCGTGAGCCACCTGTACCTGTCGCCGATCACGACGGCCGAGCCCGATTCACTGCACGGCTACGACACCGTCGACCATCACACGATCAGCGCGGAACTCGGCGGCCCGGCCGGCTTCCGCCGCCTCGTCGACGCGTTGCACGCGCGCGGCCTCGGCGTGATCGCCGATATCGTGCCGAACCACATGGGCGTCGGCGGCGCATCGAACGGCTGGTGGAGCGACGTGCTCGAATGGGGGCCGGCGAGCCCGTACGCGCGCTACTTCGACATCGACTGGCATCCGCCTGACTCGGCGCTCCACGGCAAGGTGCTGCTGCCCTGCCTCGGCGCGCCCTACGGCGACGCGCTCGCCGCCGGCGACGTCGCGCTCGGCGCCGAGCCGTCGAGCGGGCGTTTCTTCATCGCATGCCCGGGCAGGACGCTGCCGCTCGCCGCCGCGACCTACGCCGAGATCCTGCGCATCGCCAACCGTGCGGACCTGAATGCGCTCGCCGAACGGTTCGCCGCCGCGCCGGTGCGCGGCAGCACGCGCCTCGCTGACGCACATACGGCGCTGCGCGACTACGCCGCCGCCCAGGGCCCGCATGCGTTCGACGCGATACTGCGCGGCGCCGATCCGCGCCGCGCACGCTCGCGCGCGTGCCTGCATCGATTGCTCGAACGCCAGCACTATCGGCTCGCGTGGTGGCGCACGGCCGCCGACGAGCTGAACTGGCGGCGCTTCTTCGACATCGCGACCCTCGCGGCCGTGCGCGTCGAAGACGAAGCGGTGTTCGACGCGGTGCACGCGCTGCCGCTGGCGCTTCATGCGGCCGGCTGCCTCGACGGCCTGCGCGTCGATCACGTCGACGGCCTCGCCGACCCGGGCGCGTACTGCCGCCGCCTGCACGCGCGGCTCGCCACGCAGCGCGACGAGCGGCCGTATCTCGTCGTCGAGAAGATCCTCGCGCCGGGCGAGACGCTGCGTGAAGACTGGCGCGTCGACGGCACGACCGGCTACGACTTCATGAACGACGTCGCCGCGCTGCTGCACGATCCGGCTGGCGCGGCGCCGCTCGCCGCGCACTGGGCGGCCGTGTCGGGCTCGGCGCGGTCGTTCGCGCAGGAGGCGGTGGCCGGCAAGCGGCGCGTGCTGAAGCGGCAGCTCGCCGGCGAGCACGAACGTGTCGCGCGGGCGTTGCACCGCATTGCGCGCGCGGCACCCGCGACGCGCGACCTCAGCCGGATCGCGATTCATCGCGTGCTGGGCGAACTCGCCGTGCACCTTCCCGTGTACCGGATGTACCCGACACCCGGCAACGAGCCGACCGGCGCCGATCGTCGCGTGCTGGCGCACGCGTACGACGCGGCGTGCGCGACGATCGATCCGTCCGACCGCTACGCGCTCGATCGCGTCGCCGGCTGGCTCGGGCTGCCGGGCCTGCGCGCGCCGCGCGCGGATGCCGCGGCGCTGCACGCGGCGCGCGTCGCGTTCGCTCAGCTCACCGCGCCGCTCGCCGCGAAGGGCGTCGAGGATACCGCCAACTATCGCTACGGCCGGCTGCTGTCGCGCAACGAGGTCGGTGCCGATGCGGGCGATTTCAGTCTGTCGCGCGGGGCGTTCCATGCACGCAACCGCCGTCGCGCGCGCACCGTTCCGCATACGCTCGTCGCGACCGCGACCCACGATCACAAGCGCGGCGAAGATGCGCGCGCGCGGCTCGCGGTGCTCAGCGAAGTGCCGGACCTGTGGCGCGCGGTGTCGCTCGACTGGTCCGCGCTGAACCAGCCGCGGCGCGGCGGTGCGCATCGCGATCTCGCGTGGGCGCCGGGGCCGGCTGCGGAAGCGCTGCTGTACCAGACGCTCGTCGGCTGCTGGCCGCCGGCGCTCGCGCCCGACGATGCGGACGGGCTCGCTACGCTTGCCGAGCGCGTGGTGCGCTGGCAGACGAAGGCGCTGCGCGAAGCGAAACAGCATACGGACTGGCTCGCACCCGACGCGGACTACGAGCGCGATTGCGAACGGTTCGTCCGCGCGATCCTGACGCCGCATGGCGCGGGCGATTTCGTGCACCGGCTGCATGGGTTCGTCGCGCGGATCGCACCGGCCGGTGTCGTCAACAGCCTCGCGCAGGCGGTGCTGCGGATCGCGTCGCCGGGTGTGCCCGATCTGTATCAAGGTACCGAGTCATGGGATCACTCGCTGGTCGATCCGGACAACCGGCGCGACGTGCCGTTCGCGAAGCTCGCGGCAGAGCGGGTCGACGAACCGGTCGCCGCGTACCTGCGGGACTGGCCCGACGCACGCGTGAAGCGCGCGCTCGTCGAGCGGATGCTCGCGCTGCGCGCCCGCTGGCCGGCGACGTTCTCGGATGGCGCGTATGTGCCGCTGCGCGTGCGCGGCAGGCTCGGGCGGCATGCGCTCGCGTTCGCGCGCTGCGACGCGACGGCAACGGTCGTGGTCGTCGTGACGCGGCTCGCGTGCCGGTTGCTCGGCGAAGTGCCGGGGGTGCCGCGCATCGCGCCTCGGGAATGGGGCGATACCGCGATCGTGTTGCCGCGCGGCGCGAGCGCGCGGTGGATCGACTGGCTGAACGACGGGCGCGAAGTCGACGCGCCGGACGGCATGCTGCGGCTCGATCGTTGTCTTGCCGCGTTGCCGGTCGCGGCGCTGGTGGCAGCCGATACGATGAGCCGGTAGCGGTAATCGGATTTGTGCAAAGACGGTCGGCGCCCCGAGGTGAACCATCTCCCCGCGTTCCAGCATTTCCGCTCAACACGCCAACAACATGGCAGTGGCAGCGTCCGGACACACGCCTTGAAACTGGCTGGACGCCAGCAACGCGCGCGGTACGTCCTCGCGGGCAACGCGCATGAAACCAAAACCGGCGAAATAGTCCTCCGCGGTCGTCGTCAGCAACCCGATCGCATGGACCGAGCGTGCGCGGCACGTCGCGATCAGCCGCGCAACGATCGCGCGGCCGACGCCGCTCCCTTGCGCGCGCGGTGCGACGGCGATCGACCGGATCAGCGCGAAGTCTCCGTGGTATTCCATACCGCCGCATCCGGTCAACGCGGGCGGATCGGCGAGCACGATGAAGTTTTCCAGATGCTCCGCGACACCCGCAGTCGGCAGGTTCGACGCGCGAAGCAATGCCTCGATCGCGGCCAGGTCGGATAACGCTGCAGAACGAAGTTGCATGACATCGATTCCCGATTGGATGAGCGGTACCCGTACGGTTCAAATCCCCCGCTGATTCACCCGCTTAGACAACGCCTCCGCGCTTTCCTTCCGTTCGCTGTACCGGTCGACCAGATAGGGGCCGATGTCGCGCGTCAGCAGCGTGAACTTGACCAGTTCCTCCATCACGTCGACGACGCGATCGAAATAGGCCGACGGCTTCATCCGCCCCGCTTCGTCGAATTCCATGAACGCCTTGGCCACCGACGACTGGTTCGGGATCGTCAGCATGCGCATCCAGCGTCCGAGCACACGCATCTGGTTCACCGCATTGAACGACTGCGATCCGCCGCTGACCTGCATCACCGCGAGCGTCTTGCCCTGCGTCGGCCGCACCGCGCCGACCGACAGCGGAATCCAGTCGATCTGCGACTTCATGATGCCGGTCATCGCGCCATGTCGTTCCGGCGAGCACCAGACCATCCCCTCCGACCACATCACCAGCTCGCGCAATTCGACCACCTTCGGGTGACTTTCGGGCGCATCGTCAGGCAACGGCAGGCCGCTCGGATTGAACACGCGCACCTCGGCGCCCATCGCCGTGAGCAGGCGCTCGGCCTCCTCGACCAGCAGGCGACTGAACGAACGCTCGCGCAGCGAGCCGTACAGCAGCAGGAAACGCGGCGGATGCGTCGACGGCGACGCCGGCCGCAAGCGGCTCGCGTCCGGCATGCGGAAGAGTTCGGCGTCGAGTTGCGGCAGGTCGTTCAGTCGGTCGGTCATGGATGGATTCCGTGGTTTGCTCAAGCGCGCTCGTACCAGCCCTTCGACCGGTTCACGATGCGCACCACCAGCAGCATGACCGGCACTTCGATCAGCACGCCGACGACGGTCGCGAGCGCCGCGCCGGAGTGGAAACCGAACAGGCTGATCGCGGCCGCGACGGCCAGCTCGAAGAAATTGGACGCGCCGATCAGCGCGGACGGGCACGCAATATTGTGCTTCTCGCCCACGGCACGATTGAGCCAGTATGCGAGCGCGGCGTTGAAGAACACCTGGATCAGGATCGGCACCGCGAGCAGCGCGATCACCAGCGGCTGCTTCAGGATCGCTTCGCCCTGGAACGCGAACAGCAGCACGAGCGTGGCCAGCAGCGCGGCGATCGACCACGGGCCGATTTTCGTCATCGCGGCGTCGAACGCAGCTTGCCCGTTCGCGAGCAACACCTTGCGCCAGATCTGCGCGAGGATCACCGGAATCACGATGTAGAGCACGACCGACGTGAGCAGCGTCGCCCACGGCACGGTAATCGCGGACATCCCCAGCAACAGCCCGACCAGCGGCGCGAACGCGATCACCATGATGCTGTCGTTCAGCGCGACCTGCGACAGCGTGAACAGCGGATCGCCGCCGGTCAGCCGGCTCCACACGAACACCATCGCCGTGCACGGCGCGGCGGCCAGCAGGATCAAACCGGCGATGTAGCTGTCGAGCTGGTCCGCCGGCAGCATCGGCGCGAACAGATGCCGGATGAACAGCCAGCCCAGAAACGCCATCGAGAACGGCTTGACCAGCCAGTTCACGACGAGCGTGACGCCGATGCCTTTGACGTGCTGACGCACTTCATGCAACGCCCCGAAGTCGACCTTCACCAGCATCGGGATGATCATCACCCAGATCAGCAGCCCGACCGGCAGATTGACCTGCGCGTACTCCATGCGGCCGATCTGCTGGAACACGCCGGGCAGCATCTGGCCGAGCGCGATGCCGGCGACGATACACAGCGCGACCCAGACCGTCAGGTAGCGTTCGAAGAAATTGATCGCGGGCTTCGCAATGGCATGGCGAGGCGGGATCGCGTTGGACGTGTTCATCGAAGAGAATTCCGTGCGGAGCAACGCACGCGGCGCGCCGGTTCACGCGCGCCACCGTGCGAGCGCTCAGTTTCGCGAGATGGCGGTCAACGCCGCCTGCAGTTCGGCATCGCTCATGCGATCGAGCGGCAGCGCCAGCAGTTGCAGCATCCGGTAGCCGAGCGCCTCGCGCGTCAGTTCGAACGCGAGCCGCTTGCCGGCATCGCCGCCCTCGGCGTTCGACGGATCGGCGTAGCCCCAATGCACTTTCACCGGGCTGCCGGGCCAGTACGGACAAGCCTCCGCGGCCGCGCTGTCGCATACCGTGATGACGATGCGCAGGTGCGGCGCGCCGTCACCGACGAATTCGTCCCAGCTCTTGCTGCGGTATCCGGTGACGTCGACACCGGCGCGCGTGAGCGCATCCAGCGCGAACGGATTGAGCCGGCCGCTCGGCGCGCTGCCGGCGCTGTAGGCGCGCACGTCGCGGCCGAGTTTCCCGGCCCAGTGGTTGAGCATTCCCTCCGCGAGCACGCTGCGCGCGGAGTTGTGGGTACAGAGAATCAGGACGTTGGTGGTCATCGGCGGGCGGGTGAATGCGTGCTCAGGTTTGGCCGGAGCAGGACGTCGAACAGGCGGACACCGGCGTGCACGGATTGCCGCCGCAGCAGTTCTCGGTGAGGTAGCCGATCAGCCCGTTCATCGTCGCGAAGTTCGCGCAATAGAACACGAAGCGGCCTTCCTGGCGACTCGTGACGAGCTGCGCATGGGCCAGTTCCTTCAGATGAAACGACAGCGACGACGGTGGCACGTCGAGCAGCGTCGCGATTTGCCCGGCCGGCAGGCCCGACGGGCCGGCCTGCACGAGCGCGCGGAAGACGGCGAGGCGCGACTCATGCGCGAGTGCTGCCAGCGCGGAGATGGTCTGGTTCGTTTCCATGTTTCGATAATACTCGAAATGTGGAAACGATGGCAGGAATGCATCGCTTCCCGCCGCCGCGCGTCACACCGTCACGACCATTCTTCGGGCGGCATCGCGCCGCCGTCATCCTCCCACTGCGGCTCGCCCGCCCCTTCCTTGCGGGTCGGCGCCACCGGCCCGTTCCCGCTGCTGCGTTCGTTTCGCCGCGTGCCGTCGCGGGAAGTCGCCGCGCGCACGCGCGCCCGCGTGCGGCTCGGTGCGACGGTCCGCTGTTCGCTGCCGCGGCGCTCGTCGGTCGACGCCGCGTCCTGGGTCTGTCGCGCATTCGAAGCTGCGTTCATGTGTGCCCTCCCGGCTCATTGAAAGAGACTTCGTTGAAACGCGCAGCAATTCGGGTGCCGCCTGTCGGGCAAGCGCCTTGCTCCCCCGTTTCGTACCGCAACCCTTTCCGGAGCCGACCATGCCGATCGACCGCAGCACGCCGCCCGCAACGCGTCACCGTCTCGGCGAATGGATGGCCCGCGAGGAATCGCAGATGGCCGGGTACCGCGCGAACATCGCGAACGCAGCGCGCGCGCAGGCCGGCGAACAGCTGCGCACGCCGGCCGTGCAGGCGCTCGCGCGGCTGTTCGACGACCACGCGGTGCTGCGCATGAGCCTCACCCGCGCGATCGACGAGGCGCTCGAAGCGGGCCGCATGCTCGGCTACGCATCGATCGGCGAACTGATGACCGTGATCGACCACCTGATGACCTACACGCCGCCGTTCAGCGAAACGAGCCTGGTCGTGTGCCCGCTGAACGCGTTTCTCGACTGGCCGATGTGCATGCCGTCGGGCCACGCGGTGTTTCGCGACGCGGCGGTCAACGCGCACCTGAAGCAGGTGCTGAACGTGTGGTGCGACTTCCTCGGCGGCCCGCATTCGCGCGCGCATCTCGACACGTCGCCGCCCGACGGCTGGTTCTGCGATGCCGCGCGCACGCGCGTCGGCCTGTCGCAGTTCCAGTATCGCGAGGACCAGCCGTACTGGGGCTTCGACTCGTGGAACGACTTCTTCACGCGGCGCTTTCGCGCGGGTGCGCGGCCGGTCGCGGCGCCGGACGATCCGCACGTGATCGTCAGCGCGTGCGAAGCCGCGCCGTATCACACCGAATCCAGCGTGAAGATCCGCGACAGGTTCTGGATCAAGGGGCAGCCGTATTCGCTGCGCGACATCTTCACGCCCGCGCGGCTGCCGCTCGCCGAGCGCTTCGTCGGCGGCGACCTCTACCAGGCGTATCTGAGCGCGTACAACTATCACCGCTGGCACGCGCCGGTGCGCGGCACCGTCACGCACGCGTACCGGGTCGACGGCACCTACTACTCGGTCGCGGAAGCGGAAGGCCCGGACCCGGCCGGGCTCAACGACTCGCAGGGCTACATGACGGCCGTCGCCGCGCGCGCGGTGGTCGCGATCGACTGCGACGACCCGGGGATCGGGACGGTAGCCGCGGTGTTCGTCGGGATGGGCGACGTGTCGTCGTGCGTGATCGAGGTCGTGCCGGGGCAGCGGATCGACAAGGGCGACGAGATCGGCTATTTCCAGTACGGCGGCTCGACCTGCTGCCTGCTGTTCGAACCGGGCGTGATCGACCGCTTCCAGTGCGCGCCGCCGTTCGACGGCGATACGCCGGCCGTGCAGGTCAACGCGCCGGTCGCGATCGCGCACTGAGCCGCGCGGTTCGGCATCACGCGTCGGCACTGCCGAACCCGCGCCCGGCGTGCCGCAGCATGCGCTGCACGATCGACAGCCCGTCCGGCGTCAGGGCGAGCCGGCTCGCGCCCGATGCGTCGGCGCGCATCTCGATCAGGTGTTGTTCCACCAACGCGACGATATCTTCGCGGTCGGCCTGGATCTGTTCCGGCGCGCGATGGACCAGGAATAGTGCGGCAAATTCATGTGCGGTCAGCATGTTGTCTCCCCCATTTGACGGCTTGGCGCGATACGACGATGGCATCGCGCCGGCGCAGGCGCGAATCGTGCGCCGCGATCTGAGGAGACATGCAGGGAGTGTGCCAGTATCTGGGACGGAGCGGCCCGGCGCCCGGCCGGCGCGCGGCGTGATGTGTCACTTCAAGGCGCTCGGGGGCCGCTGCAAAGTTTTCAACGGCGTGTAATGGCGCCCAATGGTGCGAATGGAACGGCACGGGCGCACTGCGGCACGGCAGCGGCACGCGCCGCATGCCCCACGGACTCACGACTTCCGCGAACGGAACATCCCGGCGCGGGCGGTTTTGCCCGCCGCCTTGTCGCGCACGCGGAAGTAGCCGCTGTGGAGTTCCACGCCGCCCTTGCCGTCGACCAGCACGTCCGCGCACGCGGCCTCGATGCGCGCGCGGCCGCGCTCGAACGCGTCGCGCAAGTCGGCTTCGAGCGCGGAGCGCGCGCCGAAATGATCCTCGAGCGCTTCGACCGTGATCGTGCAGGTTTGCGGCTTCCCGTCGACCTCGACGACGAAACGCATCAGCAGCGCCGCGCCGTCGAACTCGGGCGGCGCGTCGGTCAGCGTCACGTGGCGAACGGGTTCGGCCGGCATCGCTCAGGGCCCCCGCGACGCGAGGCACTGCACCAGCGCGCCGTTGAATGCGGGCAGGTCGGCGGGCTTGCGGCTCGTGATCAGGTTGCCGTCGCGCACGACCTCCTGGTCGACCCACTTGCCGCCCGCATTGCGGATGTCGTCCTGCAGGCTCGGCCAGCTCGTCATCGTGCGGCCGTCCACCAGCCCGGACGACACCAGCAGCCAGCCGCCGTGACAGATCGCGGCAATCGGCTTGCCCGCGCCGACGGCCGCGGTCACGAATTCGCGCGCGGCCGGCAGCATCCGGATCGCGTCGCCGTTGACCACGCCGCCCGGCAGCACGACCGCGTCGTAATCGCCTTCGCGCGCATCGTCGAACGTGCGGTCGACCTTTACGCGATCGCCCTTGTCGACGTGCCTGAACCCCTGGATCTCGCCGCGCTTCTGCGAAATCACGTCGACCTGCGCGCCCTCTGCCGTCAGTGCCCGCTGCGGTTCGACGAGCTCGGCTTCCTCGAAGCCGTCGACCGCGAGTATCGCTACCTTGCAATGATCCAGCTTGCCGATCATGAATCGCTCCCTTTCGTGTTGTGGCACCGGGTGTGCCGTACCCTGCCGTATCCATCGACGCAGCAATGGGCGTGCCGCGCCCGTCGGGATGGCGGCCGGCGCGGTGCCGCCTTGAAGGGGCGCGATCGGCGATCGGCGATCGGCGGTTGGCGGTTGGCGGCGCGCATGCGCGTCGCGGCGTGATGCGTGCCCCCATTGGACAGCGCCGCGCGGCGCCTGCAAAGATTTCAACGACCGATGTAACGTGACGCCGGCAATACCCGCGACTATCGGTGGCAGCCGCCCGGCGGCCTGCATGCGGGGCCGTACCCGCCGCCGGCCAGTGCCGGCCCGCCGCGCTCACTGCAGATGACGCGCGGCGTCGAGCATCGCGTCGGTCAGCTCGATCGTCAGCGTCAGGTCCTCGGTGACGTCGGGCAGCGCGTCGAGCGTGGCCTGCACGCTGTCGTGCAGCATCGCGTGCACGCGCATCCGCGCGGGCTCGTCGAGGTCCGCATAGCGCTCCATCGTGTCGCAGTCGAGCGCGAGCACGACCGCGTGCCGCGCGGTATCGCGCGGCGCATCGGGCGCGAGCGCCCACGCCGCATGGAACATGATCCTGCCGGTCGCGACGTCGACATGAACCGTCGTATCGAGACCGTCGGTCTCGGCGGCGTCGGCGTCCAGCGCATCGTCGTCGAGCGAGATCCGGGAATTCGCTTGCATGTTGTCCTCCTGCGTGGTGGCGACCGGCCGGCCTCGCGCGCGGCGTCCGCCAGCGCGCCGCGCCGGGCGCCGGCGCGGCACCGTGATCGTCAATAGCCGCTCGAACCCGCGCTGCCCGTGCTGCCACCGCCCGAGCCGGTCGCCCCCGGCAAGCGGCTATTGCCGGCGCCCGCGCCGGTTCCGCCCGGGGCCGCACCGGCACCGCCCATGCCCGCGCTGCCGCCGGCACCGCTCGTACCGGTGCTGCCCGTACCGGGGGTGCCCATTCCGGTGCTACCGGTACCGCTGCCGGTACTGCCCATTCCGGTGCTGCCGGTGCCGCCCGTCGCGCCGCCGCCCATGCTGCCGGTCCCGGCGCCGGTCATGCCGCCGGGCTTGCTGCGCACGTCCGGTTGACCGCGCGGACCCGTGCCGCGCGGCGCCTGCATGCGGGTCGCGGGCGGCGGCGCGGCCGTGTTGCCGTTCGACAGGTTGCCGCCGCTGCCCTGCGCCGACGTGTCCGGCGGCGACAGGATCGGCGCGCCGGTGCCCTCGTCGGAACGTTGCGAATTCTGTGCCCATGCGGCCGGTGCGGCCGCGACGAGCGCGACGGCCGCGCACGCGAGGATCCGGCGCGCGGCAGATTTCGATTCGGATGCTGGCTTCATGGAGCGCTCTCCCTCAATGGAACCGCCGTAGTGGAATGGCCTGCGCCTTCGATTCAGCAAGGCCCGTGCCGCCACCGACAGGCGGCACGCGAATTGCGGCACCACCCGGACACCCGAGACCTGCGATCCATCCCGATTCCACAGGGAGAGCCCTGCCATGCCTTCCGCTTCCGCTTCCGCTTCCCATCCGCACGGCAAACGCGCGACGCGCCGCCCGGGCCGTGCGCGCAGCAACGATCCGCAGCACCGCAAGCGCTGGTCCGCCGATGTCATGCAACGAAGCGATGCGCTCGACATCGAGCCCGAGATCTTCAAGTCCGACGACCCGGGCAAGATCGCCGCGTCGCTCAAGCGCTCCGCCGAACACAGCCGCCGCCGCAAGGGGACGCCGTTCCAGTCGGCGATGTCGATGCTGAACTTCTACGTGAACCGCGCGGGCCGCAACCTGCCGAAAACGCGCCGCGCGACGCTCGAACGCGCGAAGCGCAAACTGCGCGAGGCGTTCGGCCGCAAGCCGTGACGGCCCCCGCCGGTTCACCGTCGACCTGCCCGGCCTGCCCGCATGCATGAAACGCTGTGGTATCTGATCATCGGCGCGGTGCTGATGGGCATGGGCATCGTGACGTCGGCGCTGCGTCATCTGCCGTGCAGCAGCGCGATGATCTATCTTGCTCTCGGTGTCGCGCTCGGTCCGTCCGGCGCCGGGCTCCTGCATCTCGACATCCAGCGCGACGCGCCGCTGCTGCGCGAGATCGTCGAGGTCGCGCTGCTGGTATCGCTGTTCGCGATCGGGCTGCGGCTGCGCGTGCCGCTGTCCGACCCGCTGTGGCGCGTGCCGTGCCGGCTCGGCCTGCTCGCGATGATCGTCACGGTGCCGCTGCTCGCCGGCTGCGCGGTACTGACGCTCGGGCTCGGCTGGGGCCCCGCGCTGCTGCTCGCGGCGATCCTCGCGCCGACCGACCCGGTGCTCGCGCACGACGTGCAGGTGCATGATCCCGGCGATCGCGACCTGGTGCGCTTCGCGCTGTCCGGCGAAGGCGGGCTGAACGACGGCATCGCGCTGCCGTTCGCGCTCGCGGGCCTCGCGCTGTGCGGCGCGTCCGATGCGCCGCACGGGCCGCCGCCGCTGTCGGGCACGTTCGCGCTGGCCGCGCTGTGGGGCATCGCGGGCGCGGCCGCGATCGGCGGCATGCTCGGCGCGGCGACCACCACCGCGATCGGCTGGCTGCGCACCCGTCATGCGCAGGCACTCGGGTTCGAAGGCTTCTTCGCGCTCGCGTTGATCGTGCTGTCGTTCGGTGCCGCGCAGCTCGCGCATACGTTCGGCTTCATCGCGACGTTCGCCGCGGGCGTCGCGATGCGCCGCGTCGAGCATCGCGCGAGCGGTGACCGCCGGCCGCGCGAAGTGATCGGCCGGGTCGATTCGGAAGACGTGGTCGCGACCGAGAAACACCCGGAGAAAGCGCATGCGTTCATGACCGAATCGGTGCTCGACTTCACGATCGAGCTCGAGCGGATCGCCGAGGCGCTCGTGATGACGATGATCGGCGGCGTGCTCGCCACGCTGACGACGCCGCTCTTCACGTGGGGCTCGGCCGCGCTCGCCGTCGCGCTGTTCGTCGCCGTGCGGCCGCTCGCGGTGCTGCCGGCGCTCGCCGGCTCGCGCGCGACGCCGGCGCAGCGCCGGCTGCTGGCATGGTTCGGGATACGCGGGATCGGCTCGTTCTACTACCTGCTGTTCGCGCTCGAGCACGGGCCGTCCAGCGCGGTGCGGCCGCTCGCGGCGCCGGTGCTGGCCGTCGTGTCGGCGTCGGTGATCGCGCACGGCGTGTCCGCGACGCCGCTGATGGACTGGTATCACCGCCTGCAGCAGCGTCGGCGCTGACGACGCCGTCACGACATGCCGAGACGCGCACGCATCTGCGCGGTGATCCGCTGCCGCGTGCCGGCATAGTCTTCCCAAGGGTCGCGCTTCAGCCGGTCGAGCCGCTCGTGCAGCGTGTCGATCGTCCATTGCGCGCCGCCCGTGGTGGTTGGCACCTCGTCCCAGCGCAGCGGCACCGACACGCCCAGCCCGGGCCGCGCACGCACCGAATACGCGGCGACCGTGCTCGCGCCGCGGCCGTTGCGCAGGTAGTCGATGAAGATCTTGCCGCGCCGGTGACGCGCGCCCATCGTCGCGGTGAAACGGTCGGGCAGCGCGCCCGCGACATGCTGCGCGAGCGCGCGCGAGAAGTCCTTCGCGTCGTCCCAGCCCAGATGCCGCGCGATCGGCACGACGACGTGCAGCCCCTTGCCGCCGCTCGTCTTGCAGAACGACGCGAGGCCCAGTTCGTCGAGCAGCCCGCGCACGAGCTGCGCGGCGTCGGTCATCGCGCGCCACGGCAGCGCCGGATCGGGATCGAGGTCGAACACGATCCGGTCCGGCCGCTCGATGTTCGACGCGTGCGCGTTCCATGTATGCAGCTCGATCGTGCCCATCTGCGCGGCGCCGAGCAGCGCGTCGACGCTGTCGAGCGACAGCAGCGGACCGTGGCCCGGATCGAGTCCTGCGTGCTGCGTGACGAACGGGATCTCGCGGCGCTCCGCATGCTTCTGGAAGAACAGCTCGCCCGCGATGTCGCCGGGCGCGCGCACGAGCGCCACGGGCCGGCCCTTCAGGTCCGGCAGCAGCCACGGCGCGACCCATTGCCAGTAATGCGCGAGATCGATCTTGCGCGTGCCGCTCTGCGGATCGAGCACGCGCTCGGGATGGGTGATGCGCACACGGCCGAGCATGTCGGAACCGATATCGTCGCGTGCTGCGTGGGGGGACGGGCGTGAACGTGCGTGGTGCTTGCGGCCGCTTGCATCGTGCTCGGCGAGATCTGCGTGCTCGGCGTGATCGGCGTGCTCGGCGTGCTCGGCGTGCTCGGCGTGCGACGTATGCGACGTATGCGACGTATGCGACGTATGCGACGTATGCGACGTATGCGACGTGCGATCGACGTGCTCCGCGTGCTTGCGTTCGCGCTTTTCGTGATGCGTGGTCTGGCGTCGCTCCATCGCCCCCTCCGTTTCCGGTTGCTTCGGCACTTCGCGGACGATCTGCGACGCCGGCTTGTCCTCGCGCAGCGCGATGAACGCGGCCTGCCGCACGATGCCGTCGCCGGTCCACTCGGCGAATTCGCATTCGGCGACGAGCGTCGGCTCGATCCAGTGCACGCGCGTGCGCGAGCGTTCGCGCGGCGGCGGATCGAACGGCGTCGTATCGCGTTGCTGCTTGCGCAGGATCGGTGCGAGCCGGTCGAGCATCCGCGTGTCGAAGCCGGTGCCGACGCGGCCGACGTAGCGCAGCGGCACAGGCCCGCGCCGCCGCTTGCCGGCCGCTGCCGGCTCGTGCACGCCGAGCAGCAGCGCGCCGAAGCCGTGCCGGCTGCCCGACGGCTCGGTGTAACCGCCGATCACGAACTCCTGCCGGCGCCGGCATTTGAGCTTGATCCACGCGGGCGAGCGACCGCCGCGATAGCGCGATTCCGCGCGCTTGCCGATCAGCCCTTCGAGGCCGGTATCGCAGGCGCTCGCGATCAGCGATGCGACGTCGTCGCCGAGATCCGGCGAAAAGCGCAGCCGCGCGGGGTCGCTGTCGGCGAGCAGCGCTTCGAGCAGGCCGCGGCGCGCGGTGAGCGGTGCGTCGCGCAAGTCGTAACCGTCGAGACAAGGCAGGTCGAACATGAACAGCGTGATCGCATCCGAATGTCCGGCGCCGATCGCGTTCTGCAGCGCCTGGAAGTCGGGGAGACCGTTCCTGCCGAGCACGACGGCCTCGCCGTCGAGCCAGGCGTCGTCGACGTCGAGCGCCGCGAGCGCGTCGCGCTGCGCGCGCAGCTTCGCGGTCCAGTCGCGGCCTTCGCGCGTCATCAGCTTCACATGCCGGCGGGCGCCCTTGCCCGCAATGCGCGCGAGGATCCGGTAGCCGTCGAATTTCAGTTCGTAGCGCCAGTCGCCCTGCGTCGGCGGGCCGTCGACCAGCGTCGCGAGTTGCGGCGCGACGCGCTCGGGCAGCGGCGCGCGTACCGCACCGTCGATCTCGGACGGATCGGCGGGCCGGCGGGCGCGGCTTCCTCTGCTTTCTCTGCTTTCTCTGCTTTCTCTGCTTTCTCTGCTTTCTCTGCTTTCTCGGCTTTCTCGGCTTTCTCGGCTTTCTCGGCTTTCTCGGCTTTCTCGGCTGTCTCGGCTGTCTCGGCTGTCTCGGCCATGATCGTCATGCGCTGCGGCACGCATGTCGGTCGAGTCGCGCCGGCCGCGTTGCGCTCCACGCGCGCGCGTCGAGCGGCCCGCGGCATCCGCACGCTCGGCCGACGCCACCCCGTCATGCACACTCCCCGGCAGCTCGCCGACGACGTCGAATTCGGCCTCGCTGCGCGCGTCGTCGTCGCGCTCCTTGATCAGCAGCCACTGCACCTGCCGCCCCTCCTGCCGTCCGCTGCGCACGAGCGCCCAGCCGCCGTGCAGCTTTTCGCCGTCGAGCCGGAACGTCAGCTTGCCCGCGCGATAGCCGTCGCGTGCCTGGGCGACGCCGCCGTCGGGCGTCCACGTGCCTTCGTCCCATACGATGACCGCCCCCGCGCCGTAATGCCCGGCCGGAATCTCGCCTTCGAACGACGCGTATTCGAGCGGATGATCCTCGACCTGCACGGCGAGGCGCTTCACCGACGGATCGACGCTCGGCCCCTTCGGCACGGCCCACGACTTCAGCGTGCCGTCGAGTTCGAGCCGGAAGTCGTAATGCAGGCGCCGCGCGTGGTGCTCCTGGATCACGAAGCGCAGCGGGTGGCCGGCACGCCGGGTCGCCCGCCCGGAAGGTGTCGCGTTCGCCTTCGCGCGCCGCCGCCCGTGCGCGCCTTCGGGTTCCGGCGTCGCGTCGAAGCGGCGTTTGCGGCGATAGGGATCGAGCTTGCCGGCCATCGTGTCACCTCGCGTCGCCGCGCATCATGCGGCGTGCTTGCGGCGCGCGGCGGTTTTCTTCGCCGCATGCTCGCCGGTCGCGGCACGTTTCGCGGCCGGCCGCTTCGCCGCCGGCGTCTTCTCGGCGGAGCCCTTCGGCGCGGCCTTCGAAGCCGGCTTGCGGCGCGCGCCACCGCGCGACGACGCAGAAGAAGACGACGCGGAGGAAGACGACGCTTCCGCCTCCGCGCCCTCGTCGTCGCCCGCATTGCGCGGGCCCGCCGCGCGCGCGCCGCCGCCGCCGCCCTTCAGGCTGCGTTTCAGCAGCTCGGTCAGGTCGACCACGTTGGTCGCCGCGCGGCCCGTCTGCGCAGGCCGCTCCTCGATCTCCTCGATCTTGCCCGCGCGCACCTTGCGCTCGACCAGCTCGAGAATGTCGTCGCGAAACGTGTCGTGATACTCGTCCGGCGTCCACTTGCCCGCCATCTCGTCGATCAGCTTCTTCGCCATCCCGAGCTCGCGCGCGGTCACGCCCGCGTGTTTCGCGTCGTCGGCCGGCACCGTCAGTTCGTCGAGCGGCCGCAGTTCTTCCTGCCAGCGCAGCGTGTCGAGCGCGAGCAGCGGCCCGACCGGAATCAGCGCGCCGAGATGCTGGCGGTCGCGCATCACCACGAGCGCGATGCCGATCTTGCCGCTGTCCTTCAGCGCGTCGCGCAGCAGCGCATAGACCTTCTCGCCCTTGCGGTCCGGCACGAGGTAGTACGGCGTGTCGAGATACAGGAACGATACCGCGTCCGCGTCGACGAACGTCAGGATGTCGACGGTTTGCGTCGATTCCGGATTGGCCGCGCGAATCTCCTCGTCGGTCAGCACGACGTAGCGTTCCTTCTCGTACTCGTAGCCGCGCACAATGTCCTCGCGCGCGACCTCCTTGCCGGTGCGCTTGTTGATCTGCCGATAGCCGACCGGGTCCATCGAGCGCTTGTCGAGCAGCCGGAACGACGGCTTCACGGTGCGCGTCGCGGGAAACAGCTGCACGGGCACGTGAACGAGCCCGAAGCTGATCGCGCCTTTCCAGATCATCCGCGATGCCATGCGTGTTCTCCTTTGCCGGGTGCGCGAGCGCGTGGCGGCACACACCAGAAGCCGTCACGGGCATGGACGCGCCGCACGGCGCGTGTCGCGACGGCGGCCAAAGCGTCGATGCGGGTTGCGTCGGTCAGGGCGCGCGCAACGCGCGGTCGAGTTCGGCGCGCGTCACGTCGAGCGCGACGCTGCATTCGATCTCGGCGTCCTCGACGCGCGGCTTGTGCTCGTCGACCGCGCGCCGCGCGAGGTCGCACAGCTGCGTGCGCACGCGCAGGCGATCGGCCGCGCCGAGCGACGCATAGCGCGTGAGCACGTCGGGATCGAAACGCAGGTCGACCGCGCAGCGCCATTGACGCGCGTCCTCATCGGACGGCACACGGACCCACGACACCTGGATCGTCAGCCGCCCGGACGCGTCGTCCGCATGCACGACGACGGTCGACTGCGACGGAAAGCCGTTCGCGAGCGCATGCTCGATTTCCGCGATGCGCTGCGAACGGTCGGGGGCGGTCGTCATCGCCTGACAACCCCCAGCAGCAGCGTGACCAGGAAGATCACGACGAAGATGTAGAACAGGATCTTCGCGATCTCGGCCGCGCCGGCCGCGATGCCGCCGAAGCCGAACAAGGCGGCGACGAGCGCGATGATGAGGAAGATGATGGCGTAACGAAGCATGAATGCCTCCTGGAGTCCTGAAGAACGGTGATCGCCGATGCGTGTCGCCGTCGATCACGAATCGTGCTTGTGCCTGGGTTTGCCGTGGACCGGCGTCGAAGCCATTTTTTCGAGTTCCTTTTCGCTCATCGACTTGGCCATCGACTTCGCAGGCGGCTTCAGGTCCTTCATTTTCGTGTCGCCGCGCTTGGCCGACAGGGCGGCTCCTGCGGCGCGTTGCTGTGCCTGGGACTTGGCTGGCATGGCTTTCCTCCTCTCGGTGGCGCGCGACGTCCGTGTGGCTCACGGGCGGGCCGCGCGCGGCTCGGACGGTATCGTCATGCGGCGTCGCGCCGGCGCAGGTCGGCCGGCGGAATCTTCATCGCCTGGCGATACTTCGTGACGGTACGACGCGCAAGAAGGATGCCGCGGCCCGCGAGGTTCTGCGCGAGCGCGACGTCGGACAGCGGATCGTTATGGCGCTCGGCGGCGATCATGTCGCGAATCAGCACCTTCGCGGCCGATGCCGAGCACACGCCCTTGCCGGCCGCCTCAAGCTTGCGCGGGAAGAAATGCTTGAACTCGAACGTGCCGTGCGGCGTGGCCATGTACTTGTTGCCCGTCGCGCGCGAGACCGTCGATTCGTGCAGGTCGAGCTCCTCGGCGATGTCGCGCAGCACGAGCGGCTTCATCGCGATCTCGCCGTAGCGGAAGAAGTCGCGCTGCCGGGCGACGATGCATTCGCCGACCCGCTGGATCGTGTCGAAGCGCTTCTGCACGTTGCGGATCAGCCAGCGCGCTTCCTGCAGCTGCTGGCCCAGCGGCGAATCGCGCTCGCCGCTCGACTGCGCGAACAGCGTCGCGTAGCGCTCGTGCAGCCGCGCGCGCGGCAGCACGGCCGGGTTGATCGTCACGATCCATTCGTCGCGCACCTGGCGCACGATCACGTCGGGTATCACGTAGTCGCCGCGTGTGCTGCCGTAGTGGTTGCCGGGGCGCGGATCGAGCGCGCGCACCAGCGCGCAGGCGGCCTGCATCGTCGCCTGGTTGCAGCCGAGGCGCCGCTGGATCTCCGCCGTCTCGCGGCGCGCGAGCCGTTCGAGATGGTCGCGCGCGATGGCCTTCGCTTCCGCGAGCGCCGGCGTGCCGGCCGGAATCGCGTTGAGCTGCAGCAGCAGGCACTCGGACAGCGAGCGCGCGGCGATGCCCGGCCGGTCCAGCATCTGCACGAGCCGTAGCGCGACCGTGAGATCCTGTTCCGACAGCAGCCGCGCCGGATCGGCCGCGACCAGCAGCTCGCCCAGCTCCTGACGCAGGTAGCCGTCTTCGTCGAGCGCGTCGATCACGATGCGCGCCGCCTCGCGGTCGCGCCGGTTCAGCGGATAGAGCCGCAACGCGTCGTGCAGCTGCTGGTGCAGCGACGGCTCGGCGGCCATCCACTCGCCGGGCGACTGGTCGCCCGCGTCGTCGGCCTGTCGCCCGGTGCCGCGCGTCGTCGGCGCGGCCGTGTACGACACGTCGCCGTCCTGCGGGCGCACTTCCTCGTGCTCGGGTGGCGGCTCGGGCGGTGCGGCTTCGGCCTCGGGTTCGGGCGCGTCGGCGACTTCTTCGTCGCCCTGCCCGTCTTCGAGAAACGGATTCGAGTCGAGCGCCTGTCGCAATTCCTGCTGGAATTCGAGCGAAGACAACTGCAGCAGGCGAAGCGACTGCTGAAGCCTCGGCGTGAGTGCCAGATGCTGTCGCATCTGGAGCGCAAGCGTGACGGACATCGATGCCCTCCTGACGGTGTGCGGAATGCGTTTATGCGAATCCATGCAGCTACCGTGCCAGGAAGGCGAAGCGCCGTCCGGCGGGGCTCTCGCGGGTTCGTACCCCGTCGGCCGCGGCCCCGGGCGCCCCCTTTTTTACAAGCGCCAGCAAGTTAGGGGGCACGGCATTCGCTCCGCGCGGATACGCCGTCGCCGTCGCGCGAATATGCCTTCGCAGGCAGTATCGTTGCGCGGCATCCGTGCAGGGTGCCGCGGTCAGTACTGCATCGGCGGCGGCGTGCCCGGCAGCGTTTGACCGCCCTGCACGCCGTTCGGCCCCGGCGGCGGCACGTCGACCGGCTCGCCGCCGGTCGCGCCCGGCGGCAGCGTGTTGTACGGCGACGGGCGCGTGTCGTAACGCGTATTCGCGTCCGGCATCGTCGTGGTCGGCGACGCGCCGTGGCCGTCCGGCGGCGCCGGCGGTGCGCCACGCGTGCCGTAGGGGCCCTGCGGTTGCGTGCATGCGCCCAGCGCGCACGCAGCGGCGAACGCACAGGCGCACACGCGTATCGTCTGGATCGGTTTCATCGGAACCTCCTCCGTGAAGTGCGGTGCGCGGCACCGGGCCGGCCGTGACGGCGCGGCTCAGAGCCGGTTGAAATGGAAATCGCCCGCATACGCGTTCGGTGCGCGACGGGCCATCATCGTGTCGAATTCGGCCGCGACGCGCATCAGTGCGCCGCGTTGCCGCTCGATACCGGCCTGCTCGAGCGCCGCGAACGCGTCGGCGTCGAAGGTCACGGTCAGCGACGCCGGATGACCGTCGACGCGAAAGCCGAAATGCAGCGCGCCGGCCGGCTGCTCCTCGGCATGGAACGGCATCGCGCGCGCCTCGAAATGACGGCCGGGCGTCTCGGCCACGTCGCGCAGCATGCCGGGTTTCACGCTGATGCTCATCGTGGGCTCTCCGTGGGTGGGATGGACGCAATCGGCGGCACGCCGGTCGACGGCGCGCTGGTCGGCGACACGCTGGTCGGCGGCGCGTGAATGGGCCGCACATGGATCGGCAGCGCGTGAATCGGTCGCACAGGAATCGGCGGCGCAGGAATCGGCCGCACATGAATTGGCAGCCCGTGGTTCGACCGCGCGTGAATTGGCGGCGCCCGCGTCGGCGGCTCGCGCTCCGGCGGCGGATGCCCGGGCGGGTCGCCTTCCGGATCCTGATAAGGCTCCGGCGTGCCGGGCGGCAAGTCATCCGGCGCGGGCGGCTCGGGGTCCGGTTCGACGTCGGGTATCGGCGGTTCGGGCCGGTGCAGCGACTGGGCGGGGTCTCGGTTCATCGGGGGGCATTCGATCGTTGCGTCGTCCTCGCGGGGCCTGATCGGTCGGCGCGGCGTGCGCCGCCCGATCGTCCACGAAAGGCAGGGCCGCAAGCTGCGTGCCGTCTGCGTGCCGTCTCTGCGTGCCGGCGTGCACGCCGCCTCGCACGCCGCCTTCCCGCGCGCCGGCGCGCGGTCGCGCGCGCCACCCCGCCGTACGCCGTGCCTTCGCTACACCGCGCGCTGCAATTCTTTCAAGGGCAGCGCGCTACGCGTCGTACGCGGCCATCACGAGCCACAGCTCGTGGTCGTCGTCGCGCACCCGCGCGGCGAGCGCATACGGATCGGCCGGCTCGCACGCGCGCTGCAGCGCGAACCGCGCCGGCTCGGTCGAGCCGAATGTCTCGTCGCCGAGCGGCCGCACGTCGGCCTTGCCTTCGAACATCCGGCGATCGGGCCGGTAGATCAGCGGCTCCTGTTTCCACGCGCTGAAATGGCTCTTCACCGACTCGAACCCGCCGCCGCATACGTTGATCTCATAGCGCACCCCTGGCCGCCGTTTGGGAATCGTCATCGTGCCTCCCGCTTGATTTGCGTGTGTGTGTGTGCGGAGCATTGCACCGCGCGTTGTGGCCGGCATCCTGCGTCGTCGTCCTGCGTGGTCATCCATCGAAGAAGCGGCAAGTCCCGTGCCGCGCGGTCGCGACAGGCACGGCCGTTGCGCGATCACCGCGTCATCGTCACCGCCTCGGAGCCCCGCCATGAAGGAATCGACCCGAACCGGCCGCGACGCGCCGCACCAACCCCAGCGCGATCCGTCGCCGCCGTTGAAGAACCAGGATCAAACGAAGACGCGCCACTCGGAGCGCCATATCGACAAGCAACTCGAGGACACGTTCCCCGCGAGCGATCCGCCCGCGACCGGCGGCGTCACGCGCATCGAGCCCGACACGCCGCCGGGCACGCACGACGACGGCCCGTGGCAGGACCCCGCCCGACGCCGCGACGAATGACGGCCGGCACTCGACGGACACCGCTGCCGAACGGCACGCCGCTTGCTGCCCCGCTTGTTGCCCCGCACGGCCCGGACTCGCCTGCTCACACGGCCCGGATTCAACCCGCAAGGAGGACTTCATGCAACGCGTCAACGAAATCATGTCGCAGGACGTCGTGCGCATCGCGCCGACCGACTCGATCCGTCATGCGGCGCAATTGATGGAGCGCTATGACATCGGCGCGCTGCCCGTATGTGACAACAACCGGCTGATCGGCATGGTCACGGACCGCGATCTCGCGGTGCGCGCGATCTCGGCCGGCAAGCCGCCGGAAACGCGGATCCACGAAGTCGCGTCGGGTCCGATCGAATGGTGTTTCGAGGACGATTCGCTGGAAGAGATCCAGCACTACATGGCCGACGCGCAACTGCGCCGCCTGCCCGTCGTCGATCACGACAAGCGGCTCGTCGGCATGCTGTCGCTCGCGGACATCGCGACGCGCACGGCCGGCCCCGCACGCGACGACGTCGCGAACACGCTCGAAGGCGTGTCGCAACCGAAGCAGACGTGACGGGGCCATTCGCGCCCCGCCCCGACTACCCGCGCGACCCGCAGGGCCCATCCCGGGCACGGTCGCGCTCCACGCAGCCAGGAGGACAACCATGCAGACTCAAGGACAGACCCGCATCGTCGGCAAGGGGGCCGCAACCGCGGCCGGGCCCGGCCCGGACGTGATGGCAGCCGACACGCTGGAAGGCGACAAGGTCTACACGACCGATGGCGACGACGTCGGCAAGATCAAGGACATCATGCTCGATGTGCGCTCGGGCCGCGTCGCGTACGCCGTGCTGTCGAGCGGCGGCCTGCTCGGCATCGGCGACAAGCTGCTTGCGATTCCGTGGAGCGCGCTCACGCTCGATACCGAGCGCAAGTGTTTCCTGCTGTCGGTCTCATCCGAGCGAATCCGCAACGCGCCGGGCTTCGACAAGGATCACTGGCCGGCGATGGCCGACCCGCAATGGGCCGAGCCGCTGCACGAGTACTACGGCAGCACGCCGTACTGGAGCGCGGGCGACGAGCTCGGGCTGACCGATCCGACCGAGGACCTGAACGATCCGCGCGCGCGCGACCAGCATTGATCGCTCTCGATTTGCCGGTGTATTAGCCGACATGCCCCGCGAAAGCGGGGCTTTTTTTGGGCTTTCTTCGTGACGGATCGCCGGGCCGGCCCGGTGCTGTGAAGCCGGCGTCGCGGCCACCTGCCGGGCGCGCGACAGTCGTGGCGCGCGCCGCCCGATTGATAACCAGACAACATCAATCCTTCCAAAATTCGCACTTAACGTTTCCCCGTCTCCGGGCGAACATTGCCAAAACGACAATCGGTCGCGCCCCGCGCCATTCCCGCATTCTCTGGAGACACCCTGATGCACCCCTCGCCCAGCCTTTCGACCGGACGTTCGAAGGCCGCCGCGGTATTCCGCGTGACGGCCGGCAACTTCCTCGAGCAGTTCGACTTCTTCCTGTTCGGCTTCTACGCGACGCAGATCGCCGCCGTGTTCTTTCCCACCGCGAACGAGTTCGCCTCGCTGATGATGACCTTCGCGGTCTTCGGCGCCGGCTTCCTGATGCGGCCGCTGGGCGCGATCGTGCTGGGCGCGTACATCGACGACGTCGGCCGCCGCAAGGGCCTGATCGTCACGCTCGCGATCATGGCGAGCGGCACCATCCTGATCGCGTTCGTCCCCGGTTATGCGACGATCGGCCTGCTCGCGCCCGCGCTCGTGCTGATCGGGCGACTGCTGCAGGGCTTTTCGGCAGGCGCGGAACTGGGCGGCGTGTCGGTCTACCTCGCCGAAATGGCCACGCCCGGCCGCAAGGGCTTCTTCACGAGCTGGCAGTCGGCCAGCCAGCAGGTCGCGATCGTCGTCGCAGCCGGCCTCGGCTTCGCGCTCAATCAATGGCTGAGCGCATCGGCGATCGCCGCTTGGGGATGGCGCGTGCCGTTCTTCGTCGGCTGCATGATCGTGCCGTTCATCTTCATGCTGCGCCGCAAGCTCGAGGAAACGCAGGAGTTCAAGGCGCGCCGGCACCGCCCGAGCATGAAGGAAGTGTTCGGCACGCTGGCGCACAACTGGGGGGTCGTGGTCGCCGGCATGATGCTGGTCGCGATGACGACCACGAGCTTCTACCTGATCACCGTCTACGCGCCGACGTTCGGCAAGACGGTCCTGCACCTGAGCACCGCCGACAGCCTGCTCGTCACGCTGTGCGTCGGCGTGTCGAACTTCGTGTGGCTGCCGATCGGCGGCGCGCTGTCCGATCGCATCGGCCGCCGGCCGCTGCTGGTCGGCATGACGGTGCTCGCGATCGCCACCGCGTACCCCGCGCTGTCGCTGCTCGCGCATGCGCCGTCGTTCATCAACATGCTGCTCGTGCTGCTGTGGCTGTCGTTCATGTACGGGATCTACAACGGCGCGATGGTCGTCGCGCTGACGGAAGTGATGCCCGTCGAGGTGCGCGTGGCAGGCTTCTCGCTCGCCTACAGCCTCGCGACGGCCGTGTTCGGCGGCTTCACGCCCGCCATCTCCACGGCGCTGATTCACATGACCGGCGACAAAGCGGCACCCGGTTACTGGATGAGCCTCGCCGCGGTGTGCGCGCTGCTCGCGACGTTCGTACTCTATCGCCGCCATCCGGCGACGCTGACACCGGCGCACTGACGCTTGATGCCGAACCCCCTGCCCCGACTTCGCACGACCCAGGCCACGACCACGACCATGAAGAACCTGCTCCTGAAACTGTGCGCGACCGCACTCGTCGCCACCTCCGCAATCGCCGCGAACGTGCAGGCCGCCGAGCTGCACGTGATGAGCTCGGGCGGCTTCACCGCCGCCTACAAGCGGCTCGGCCCGCAGTTCGCGGCCCGCACGGGCAACACGCTCGACACCGCGCTCGGCCCGTCGATGGGCAAGTCGCCCGAAGCGATTCCGAACCGGCTGGCGCGCGGCGAGCCGGCCGACGCGGTGATCATGGTCGGCTACGCGCTCGACGACCTGATCAAGCAAGGCAAGGTGATCCCCGGATCGCGCGTCGAGCTGGCCGATTCGCGGATCGGCATGGTCGTGCGCGACGGCGCGGCGAAACCCGACATCAGCTCGGCCGACGGCCTCAGGGAAGCGCTGCTGCATGCGAAGTCGATCGCGTACTCGGACAGCGCGAGCGGCGTCTACATCGAGCGGGAATTGTTCAAGAAGCTCGGCATCGAAGACCAGGTGAAATCGAAAGCGAAGATGATCCCGCGGATCCCGGTCGCCTCCGTGGTCGCGAACGGCGACTACGAAATCGGCTTTCAGCAGGTGAGCGAACTGCTGCCCGTGAAGGGCGCGACCTTCGTCGGCAAGATTCCCGAAGCGCTGCAGTCCGTCACACGCTTCGCGGCCGGCATCCCGGTCGGCGCGCAGCATCCGGAGGAAGCGAAGGCGCTCCTCGACTATCTCGCGTCGCCCGACGTGCAGGCGGAAGTGAAATCGACCGGGCTGGATTCCGTCTCCGCGCATTGAGCCCGCAACCCGGGAAGGCGCGCGTCAGACCGCCTTCCCGTCGCGCCCGGCGCCGGCCCCGGCATCGTCGGCGCCATTCGGGCCTTCCGGCCCGGCCGCGTTCAGCACCCGCACGAGACGTGCACGATCGCACGCCCCTTCCCACGACGATACGAAGATCACCGCGCACGCATTGCTGATCACGCTCGTCAGCGCACGCGCCTCGGACATGAAGCGATCGATGCCGACCAGCAGCGCGACCCCGGCAACGGGCAGGTCGGGCATCACGGCAAGCGTCGCGACGAGCGCGACGAGCCCGCTGCCGGACACGCCGGCCGCGCCCTTCGACGTCAGCAGCATGACGGCCAGCATCGCCGCGATCTGCGGCGCGGACAGCGGCACGTCGCACGCCTGCGCAATGAACAATGCCGCGAGCGTCAGATAGATCGCGGTGCCGTCCAGGTTGAACGAGTAGCCGGCCGGCAACACGAGCCCCACCACGCCCTTGTCGCAACCGAGCGACTCCAGCTTGACGATCAGCCGCGGCAACACGGGCTCCGTGGACGAGGTCGCGAGGACGATCAGCAGCTCCTCGCGCAGGTAGCGCAGCAGCCGCCACAACGCGAATCCGTGCAACCGCGCGAGCGGTGCGAGCACCAGCGCGACGAACAGCCCGCAGGCCACGTAGAACGACAACATCAGCCGCGCGAGCGAGCCGACCGAGCCGATGCCGAAGCGGCCCACCGTGAAGGCCATCGCGCCGAATGCGCCGAGCGGGGCGAGCCGCATGATCATCGCGAGCACGCGAAACACGATCTGCGCGACGCCGTCGATCAGCGCCAGCACGGGCCGGCCGGCCTGCGGAGCCGCATTGAGCGAAAAACCGAACAGCAGCGCCAGCAGCAGCACCGGCAGCACCTCGCCCTGCTGGAACGCGCCGAGCATCGTGTCCGGGATCACGCTCAACGCGAACTCGACCAACCCGCGCGGCGGCGCATGCCGCGTATAGGGCGCAAGGACGCTCGCGTCGAGACGGCGCACGTCCACGTGCATGCCGGCGCCCGGCTGCAGCACGAACGCGGCGACGAGCCCGAAGGCGAGCGCGGCGGCGGTCAGCAGATAGAACAGCACCAGCGCGCGGACGATCGTGCGACCGATGGCGGTCCCGTTCGCCAGCGACGTGATGCCCGACACGATCGTGCAGAACACGACCGGCGCGATCATCATCCGCACGAGGCCGACGAAGGCATCGCCGAGCGGCTTGAGCATCGCGCCCGCCGACGGCCAGAAATGGCCGACGCTCACGCCGAGCACCATCGCCAGCAGAACCTGCACGTAGAGCGAACGAAGCGGTCTTGCCAGCGTCACGATGCGGTCTTGCCCGATGTTCCGGCCGTATTCGCCGCATGCGCCACCTGTTTCGATCCGTCGCCGCGCTTCGCATCGACGACGGCCTGGTGGAACGCTTCCGCGGCCGGTGTCAGCGGGCGTCCGCGCCGTTTCACGATGCCCACGCGGCGCTTGACCGCCGGCTCGACGAGCGGCACGCTCGTGAGCAGCGGATGGTCGTGCCCGGGCATCGCCATCGACGGTACCGCGGCGACGCCGAGCCCTGCCTCGACCAGCCCGAGCATGGTCGTCACGTGGCGCGTCTCGCACACGCTCGGCGCCCGCGGCGCGACGCTCGTCAGCGCCTGGTCGAGCAACAGGCGGTTGCCGGACGTCTTGTCCACCGACACATACTCGTACTCGTAAAGCTCGTTCCAGGTCACGCGCTTCTTGCGCGCGAGCGGATGGTCGCGCCGGCACGCGGCGACGAACCGCTCCTGCAGCAGCAGCTTGAATTCGACCTCGGGCTCCTGGCTGCCCATGAAGCTCACGCCGAAATCGGCCTCGCCGCTGATGACGGCGCTCAGCACCTCGTTCGCGCTCGCGTCCAGCAGCTTGACCCGGATGCGCGGAAAGCGGCGGTGATAGCTCGCGATCACGTTCGGCAGAAAGTAGTAGGCGACCGACGGCACGCACGCGATCGTCACGTGACCGAGCCGGCTCGACGAAACGTCGCGGATGCCGAGCAGCGCGACGTCGAGATCGTCCAGCAACTGCTCGGCGCTCGGCGCGAACACGCGGCCGACGGTAGTCAGCGAGACGCTGCGCGTGGTGCGCTCGAACAGACGCACGCCGAGCGCTTCCTCCAGTTTGTCGATCCGGCGGCTCAACGCGGGCTGCGAAATGCTGATCGCCTCGGCGGCCTTCCGGAAGCTGCCCAGCTCCACCACCGCGCGAAACGCCTGCAAATCGGTCAAATCGAAGTTGATTCCCACGGGCCGTGTCTCCGCATCTCGAATGCCCGGTATTTTGCATGATTCGGGCAGCCACACCCAGCCCGGAGATGCCCGGCTCCGACGCCCGCTACGCGCGATGCCGCAACGCATCGATCACGATCGAAAACGCGCGCGACGCCTGGCGGCGGCTCGGGTAGTACGCGTGATAGCCGGGAAAGACCGGGCACCAGTCCGGCATCACGATGCGCAGCCTGCCGGCGTGCACGTGGTCGAGCACGATGTCCTCGGTGACGAACGCGATGCCGAATCCGTCGAGCGCCGCCTGCAGCATCTGCGGCTGCGTGTTGCTGGTGATCCGCCCGTTCACGCGCGCCTGGATCTCGTTCCTGCCCTTCTTCAGCTCCCATGCATAGATGCCCTTCGCGGTCGCGAGCCGCAGCGTCACGCAATCGTGATCGAGCAGGTCCTGCGGCGTCTTCGGCGGCTTGCGGCCGTCGAGATAGGCCGGCGACGCAACCATCGCCATCCTGATGTCCGGGCTGATGCGCACCGCGATCATGTCCTTCGCGACCTGGTTGCCGTAGCGCACGCCGATGTCGTAGCGCTCCTCGACGATGTTCGACAGCCCGTAGTCGACCGAGAACTCGACGCGGATGTCGGGGTAGTCGGGCAGCACCTTCCTGAGCTTCGGCCAGATGATCGTGTCGATCGGATGCTCGGTGGCCGTGATCCGCACGACGCCGGCCGGCTTGTCGCGGAAATCGGCCACGGCGGCGAGCTTCGTTTCGATCTCGTCGATGCGCGGCGCGACGGTGCGGAACAGTTCCTCGCCCGCTTCGGTCGTCGCCACGCTGCGCGTCGTGCGCGTCAGCAGCCGCACGCCGAGCCGCGCTTCGAAATCGCGCACCGTCTGGCTCAGCGCCGATTGCGACACACCGAGGCGCGCCGCCGCGCGCGTGAAGCTCCGGTCGCGCGCCACCGCGAGAAACGCCAGCAGATCGTTGAGGTTTTCGCGCGGCATGTCGGGCGGCTCCTGTCGAAACGGACGCCCATCCTAGCACCGACGCCGCCGCGCGCCACCCGGTACGGCCTCTGTCGATTCATTAGACTGACTTATAAGTCCAAGCGCAGCGCGCTACTTAATCGATTGATCGTGGGTCGATAGACTGCGAAGCCTTCGGGTCCCCCTGCGGCCATAGCCGACTTTGGGGATCTCCCCTGCATTCCTTTCCGGAGTCCGTCTCGTGAAATCCGCTCTTCGCCTCCTCGTCGCCGCACTCGCCGTGTCCGGCCCGTTGTTCGCCCATGCGCAAGGCTTGACGCGCGAGCAGGTGCGCGAGGACATGATTCGCTACGAAGCCGCCGGCTTCAATCCGGCACGCGCGAATCCGCGCACGTGGGTGGACGATGCCCAGGCCGCGTCCGTACGCGTCATGGCCGCGCACGATGCTGGCGCCCGCACGCATCTGGCCGATCGCGGCGCGGCCGCCGCGCGCTGCGACTGATCGACGCCGCCCCTTCCCCCACGATCCGCACCGCTTCAACGATGCAAGCCGTTGCCACTTCCGAGCGGCGCCCCGCGCCCGTTCAAACCGCCGCATGGGGCGCCGTCCTCGCGATGGCGCTCGGCGCGTTCGCGCTCGTCGCGTCCGAATTCATGCCGGTCAGCCTGCTGACGCCGATCGCCACCGACCTGCACGTCAGCGAAGGCCAGGCGGGCCAGGCCATTTCCGTGTCCGGCGCCTTCGCGCTCGTGACGAGCCTGTTCATCTCGTCGCTGGCCGGACGGCGCGATCGCAAGCGGCTGCTGCTCGTGCTGACGCTGCTGACGATCGTCTCCGGCACGATCGTTGCGTTCGCACCGAATTACGTTGCCTTCATCGCGGGGCGCGCACTGATCGGTGTTGCGATCGGCGGGTTCTGGTCGATGTCGGCCGCGACCGCGATGCGGCTGGTGCCCGATGGCGAGGTGCCGCGCGCGCTGGCGATCGTGAACGGCGGCAACGCGCTCGCGACCGTCGTCGCGGCGCCGCTCGGCAGCTTTCTCGGCGGCATCGTCGGCTGGCGCTGGGCATTCTTCTGCGTCGTGCCGGTCGCGGCGCTCGCGTTCGGCTGGAAACTCGTCAGCCTGCCGCCGATGAAGGCCGCATCGCACGCGGCGCCAGCCAATGCGCTCGCGCTGCTCGGCCGCGTGCCGGTCGCGCTCGGCATGGCGGCCGTCAGCCTGCTGTTCATGGGACAGTTCGCGCTGTTCACGTACCTGCGGCCGTTCCTCGAAACGGTGACGCACGTCGGCAATGCCACGCTGTCGCTGATGCTGCTCGCGATCGGCGTGGCCGGGGTCGCGGGGACGATCCTGATCGGTGCGTGCCTGAAGAACGGGCTGTACCGCACGCTCGGCGTCACCCCGCTGCTGATGGCCGCGATCGCCGTCGCGCTCGTGTGGTGCGGCGCGTCGACCGCCGCCACCGCGGGCCTGCTTGCCCTGTGGGGACTGACCGGCACGGCCGCGCCCGTCGGCTGGTGGACGTGGCTCGCGCGCACGCTGCCGCATGACGCGGAAGCCGGCGGCGGCCTGATGGTCGCGGTCGTGCAGCTCGCGATCGCACTCGGCGCGACGACAGGCGGCCTGCTGTACGACTTGCACGGCTATCGCGCGACCTTCGCGATGAGTGCGGCGCTGCTCGTTTGCGCCGGCGTGGCGGCGTTCGCGGCGGGACGCGCCGCCGCGGCGCGCACGGCAGGCGGCTGAGCACCGCACGACGGCGCTCGATGCCGCTCGATGCCGTTTTGCAAGTCGTACAGTGCAAGGCGGCTGGAGCATCGCCGGGGGCCGCTTGGATCCCCTGTCCCCCGCCATCACCGTATGCGGCCCCGACCCACGACGCGTCCATCGCGACCGCACGCGGCATGCCGGTTGCTGCATCTCGTCGATATCGTCGATACGGGAGCCGCCGATGCACACACTGCCGATGTTCCGCCCCGGCAACGCCTTCGATCGGCCTGTCGCGCGCGCCCGAGCATGCCGCTTCGCGCGCGCGGCGTCGGCCTGCACCGGAGGACTGGCATGAAGCGCGACGCGAGCACGAAACCGGCGTCGGTCCCGGCCGCCGCCGACACACCGGCCACGCTCGACGCCTGCCGCCGCTGCGCATTGTGGGAACATGCGACGCAGCCGGTGCCCGGCGCCGGGCCCGTCGACGCGCGCATCATGCTGGTCGGCGAACAGCCGGGCGACCAGGAGGACCGCGCGGGCATCCCGTTCGTCGGCGCGGCGGGCCGCATGCTCGATCGCGCGCTCGACGAGGCCGGCATTGCACGCACGAGCGTCTACCTGACCAACGCGGTCAAGCACTTCAAATGGGAACCGCGCGGCAAGCGGCGGCTGCACAAGACGCCCGCGCAGCGCGAGGTCGCCGCCTGCCGCTACTGGCTCGAACGCGAGCTCGACGCGGTGAGCCCGCGCGTGATCGTCGCGCTCGGCGCGACGGCGCTGCGCGCGGTGCTGCAGGACAACGACGCGACGGTGGAGCGCATGCGCAAGCCGGTGCGCTCGCCGGACGGCTGTCTCGTCGTCGCGACCTATCACCCGTCCTACGTGCTGCGCACGCGCGGCGCCGATTCGCGCGAGCATGCGTACCGGACGCTCGTCGACGCGCTGCGCACCGCGTCGCGCCTCGCGCGCGGCAACGGCGGCGCGCACGAGGCATCCGGAGACGCCGAATGAGCAACCTGCGCGGCGGCGCGTCGCGCGACACCCCGGCCGCCACAACCGACCCGGCCGCCACCACCGCCGCGAAGCCCTGGTACCGTCGGCTCGGCCCCGGCCTGCTCGCGGGCGCGTCCGACGCCGATCCGAGCAACGTCGCCGTCTATGCGCAGGCCGGCAGCCAGTTCGGCTTCCACATGCTGTGGATGATCGTGATCACGCTGCCGATGATGGTGGCCGTGCAGCTCGCGGCGGCATTCATCGGGCGCGCCAACCGCGAAGGCCTCGTGGCCGGCATCCGCGAGCAGTTCTCCAGCCGCCTCGCCAAGGCCCTGATCGTCATGGTGGTGATCGTCAATGTCGTGAACGTCGGCGCCGACCTCGCCGCGATGGGTGATGCGACCGCGCTCGTCGCCGGCGGCCGCAGCTACTGGTATGCGCCCGTCTACGGCATCGCGTCGCTCGCGCTGCAGGTGCTGCTGTCCTACGAACGCTACGCGCGCTGGCTCAAATGGATGACGTTCGGCCTGCTCGCCTACGTGCTCGAACTCGGCTTCGTGCACATCGACTGGCGCGGCCTGCTGCACGCGATCGTCCTGCCGCACATCGCGTTCAGGCACGACTATGCGACCACGGCGGTCGCGGTGCTCGGCACGACACTGAGCCCGTACCTGTTCGTATGGCAGGCCGCGCTCGAAGTCGAGGAAACCCAGGCCGAGCGCCGCAACGGCGACACCGCGTGCACGCCCCGCGCGCGCCGTGAAACCGGGCGGCGCATCACGTTCGACACCTGGACCGGGATGATCGTCACCAACGCGGTGTCGTTCTGCATCATGGTGATCGGCGCGGCGGTGTTCTTCTCGCACGGCAAGCACGACATCGGCTCCACCGCGCAGGCTGCCGAGGCGCTGCGCCCGATCGCCGGCGAGGCGGCATTCGTCGTGTTCGCGTTCGGCATCGTCGGCTGCGGGCTGCTCGCGATCCCCGCGTTCGCGGGCAGCGCCGCATACGGTTGCGCGGAGGCGTGGCGGTTCCGCGAAGGGCTGAACGAGCCGGTGCGGCGCGCACCCGCGTTCTATGCGGTACTGGCCGGCTGCGTGATCGTCGGCATCGCAATCTGCTTCAGCCCGGTCGATCCGATCAAGGCGTTGTACTGGAGCGCGGTGCTCAACGGCGTCGCGGCGGTGCCGATGCTGGTGCTCGTGATGCTGCTGTCGCAGCGGCGCGATGCGGCCGGCCAGCCGGGCAGCGGCATCGCGTCGAAGGTGTTCGGGTGGCTGGCGGTCGCGCTGATGGCGGCATCGGTGGTCGTGATGGCCGCGGACATGCTGAACTGATCTGGACGGCATGGTTGCGCTTGCAACCGTTCACGCGTGACGGACGGCGCGGAAAGCGAACGACCCTGAGGGTCGGGTGACAACCGGGCACGCCGCGCGAGCGGCGTCGCCCGGTTGCCCGACCGGCAGCGTCACATCATCTTGCCGCGCGACTTTTCGGCCCGCGCCGCATCGGCCGCCGACTCGACCTTCTTCACTTCCTCCGGCGGCGGCAGCACCGCCTTGAAGCCCATCGAGTCGATCCACATCTCGCGCGCCCAGCCGCGGGTGTGATACAGGTGATGGTCCTCGTCCGCCTCCACCTCGTCGTGCGCGGCCTTCAGCGCCTTCGCCGCGTCGCGATCGCGCAGCTGGTCGGCCGCATAGCCGATCAGCTCCCAGTTCAGGTGGTCCTTCGTCTCGGCGAGCACCACGCACTCGGCCGCGACGATCTGCGCGACCGCCGGGTCGGCCTGCTTCTTCGCCTGCTCGATCACCTGGACGAGCGACTTGCCGGTCGCCGCCACGGCGGCGCGCCCCGGCGACTGCGTATCCGGATCGAGGCCGAGCGTGTCGAATACCTTGCGCAGCACTTCCTGGTGATGCATCGTTTCGCGGTGGTACTTCTCCCATTCCTTGTGCAGGTCCTCGTCGGTCGCACACTTGAGCGCGGCCTCGTAGATCTTCGCGCCGCCGAGCTCGGTTTCGTATGCCTGGCACAGCAACGCCAGGATGCCTTCGTGCTTCGATTGCCGTTGGCCCATGACTGCTTCTCCGAAAAAACGGGCCGCCCGCGCGGCCCTGGGGTTGAACCGGGCACGCGTTACTGCGCGCCCACCTTGCGCTGGAGTGCTTCCGCCATGCTCAGGTGATGCCTGAGCGTCGGCAGCGCCGCGGTCGCGAACGCCCGCAGCTGCGCGTCCTGGCCGCCGCGCGCCTCGTCTTCGAACAGCGCGACCGCCTTCTTGTGCGCGTCCGGGCCGGCCGCGGCCACATACGCCGTGTCGAAGTCGTGTCCGCTCTTGCCGCGCAGCGCTTCGACGTCCGGGTCGTGGATCTGCTCGACCTGCGGCTTCATGCCCGCGCGCGCGGCGACCTCGTCGAGCTTCGCGTTCGCCTTGCCGTGGTCGGCCACCATGCGTTGCGCGAACGCGCGCACGTCCGGCGACTGCGCCTGCTTCAACGCGAGCTGGCTCGCCTGCACTTCGGCCTTGCCGGCCAGCGCGGCCTTGTCGACGAATTCCGCATCGCCGCGCTGCGGCGCCTTCGCGATGCCCGGATCGCCCGCGCCGGCGGCGCCCGACGACGGGTTGATCACGCCGCCCGGCACATGCGAATTCGACGCGGGCGGCTCGCTCGGCGCCTGTGCCTGCGCGAGCCCCGCCATGGCGAGTACGCCCGCGGCGAGCGCCGCGATCGTCCAGTTGGGTTGTTTCATGCGCTTTCTCCTGGTGTGGCGGGCATCGTCACCCGCCGACGATCGAGCCGCCGTTCGGATGCAAGGTCTGTCCCGTCATGTAGCTCGCGCCGTCCGACGCGAGCAGCACATAGCAGCCGATCAGCTCGTCCGGCTGCCCCGGCCGCTTGAGCGGCACGTTCGAGCCGAACGTCGCGACCTGTTCGGCGGTGAAGGTCGACGGGATCAGCGGCGTCCAGATCGGCCCCGGCGCGACGGCGTTCACGCGAATGTCGCGCTCGGCCAGCTCGATCGACAGCGAACGCGTGAACGCGACGATCGCGCCCTTGGTCGCCGAGTAGTCGGGCAGCTTCGGGCTGCCGTGATACGCGGTCACCGACGCGGTGTTGACGATGCGCCCGCCCGCTTTCATGTGCGGCAGCGCGGCCTGCGTGCAGAAGAACATGCCGTACACGTTCGTGCGGAACGTGCGCTCGAGCTGTTCCTCGGTCACGTCCTCGATGCCCGGCTGCGGATGCTGTTCGCCCGCGTTGTTGACCAGCACGTCGAGGCGCCCCAGCCGCTCGACCGTGCGCGCGACGGCGTCGCGCGCCTGCCGGCGGTCGCCGACGTCGCAAGCGATGGCCTCGCAGCGCCGGCCCGCCTGCTCGATCAGGCGCTTCGTGTGCGCGGCATCGTCCGACTCGTTCAGGTAGACGATCGCGACGTCCGCGCCCTCCTTCGCGAAACCGATCGCGACCGCGCGGCCGATCCCGCTGTCGCCGCCCGTCACGAGCGCGACCTTGCCGGCGAGCCTGCCGCTGCCGACGTAGTCGGCCGCCTCGTCGCGCGGCTTCGGATGCATGTCCCGCTCGGTGCCCGGCTGCCGGGCCTGTTCCTGGGGTGGCAGGGTCTTTGCCGTCGTCATGGGTTCCTCCTTGAACGGGTGTCGGCGAGACGTCGCAAGCGGCATGCCGCGCGGCGGCCCGGCCCGGTGCACGCGCGATGCCCGCGCGCCGCACGCCGCGTTGCAAGCGCGTGCAGAAACGGCATGCTCAGCGCGGCGTGCCCTGCGTCGTGCCGTCCGGCCGGCGCACCGGATCGAAGTCGCGCCATTCGCCGTCCTGCCAGTCGCCTTCGACACGTTCGATCGCTTGCGCACCGGTCGCACGCAGCACGTCTTCCGCGGTAGCCGCGGTCGTCGACGTCACGCGCGCGGCCAGGATCACGCCGGTTTCGGTCTTCGCGAGCGCGCCCTTGCCTTCGGCCTGCTCGCCGCGCATCCGGCCGAGCGCGCCGCCGAACGCACCGAGATAGGCACCGGCGAGCGCACCGGCGGCCGGCACGAACCAGTAGCGCACGCCGAACGCATAGACGATCAGCCCGACGATCGCGCCGATCAGCAGCCCGCGCAGCGCGCCGACCAGCGCGCCGCGCCCGCCGGGCTTCGCGGCCGTATCGGCATACACGTCGCCGCCGATCGGAAAGCGCGCGTGCTGGCCGCCCGGGTTCAGGAAGAAGATCGACACGTCGTCCGGGCCGAACGCGCGCTCGTAAAGGTGGCGCGCCCCACCTTCCGCTTCATCGAACGTCGTGAAGCGGCCTGCGACGATCATCGCCATGGTCGTGCTCCTCGTGGCCGTAGGGTGCCGCACACGCGAGCGCGGGCGCGACGCGACGCGGGGGCGCTCACATCAGCCGCCCGAGTTCCTTCGATACCGATGCCGGCGTGCCGTATTCCCGGTCGGGGATCTGCCTGAGCATGTCGAGTACGCGCGGGTCGGCGTGCGAGCGCTCCGCGCACTCGACCACCTCCGCCTTGCTCGCCGGATAGTCCATCCCCTTCAGCGCCTTCTGCACGTCGACCGGGCTCGGCGCCTTGCCGTGCCCGCTCTGGTGGCCGCCCTTGTCGTGATCCTGCTGCTCGCGCTCGCCTTCATGCGCGCGCGCGTGGCTGTATTCGTGGCCCGTATGTTGTCGGGATGACATGGAAACCTCCTTCGATTGAAAAACGGAAAGGCACGCCATTACGTCGGGCTGCGCCGCGACCGCGCGAACGCGGCAACCATCAGCGCCGCCGCGCCCAGCGCGACCGCGCCCGCGACCTTCGGCCGCTGCACCACCGCGTTGTATGCGCAAGCGCGCAGCACGGGCCCGTCCATCCCTTCGCGCTCGTGCAGCGCATGGCGGGACTCGTACAGCGCGTTGTCGTCGCGCGGTCGCGCGGGGCGCACCGTGCGCTGGCCGCGCGAGAACAGCGTGGCCGCGATGCGATCGAACAGGCGCGGCGCGTGATACGCGCCGGCCGACGTGAGCTTCGCGGCACCGCCGACGAACAGCGCGCGGCGCGGGTGCGCCGCCGCGAACAGGATCGCGTCGGCGACGAGCTCCGGGTCGTAGATCGGCGGCGGCAGCCGCGCCTCGACGTTCATGTAGTTCTTCGCGTGCATCACGAACATCGTGTCGATCGCGGCCGGCTTGATCAGCGTGACGGACACCGGCAGGCGATCGGACTCGAGCTCGAGGCGCAGCGAATCGGTGAAACCCTTCACCGCGTGCTTCGATGCCGCATACGCGCTCTGCAGCGGCACCGGCGCGTCGGACGCCTCGCTGCCCATGTTGATGATCGCGCCGCCGTGGAAATCGCTCTTGCGCCGGAAATGATCCGACGCGACGAGCGAGCCGTGCACGACACCCCAGTAGTTGGTGTCGAACAGCCGGCGCTGATCCTCGAGCGGCACCGCCGCCGCCGTGCCGAAGATCGACACGCCCGCGTTGTTGACCCAGGTGTCGAAGCCGCCATAGGTATCGGCCGCCGTCGCGGCCGCGCGCTGCAGGTCCTCGAGAATGCCGACGTCGCCGGCGACCGGCACCGCGAGGCCGCCGTGCTGGCGGATTTCGTCGCACAGCGTGTTCAGCGCGTCCGCGTTGCGCGCGAACAGCACCAGCTTCGCCCCGCGCCGTGCCGCCTTGCGCGCGGTGACGAGGCCGATGCCGCTGGTGGCGCCCGTGATCACGATCGTCTGCTCGCCGACCGGTTTGAGCATGCAGTTCATCACTGGACTCCTTCTGCGGGGCCGGTTATTTCGGGCGGATGGTCAGCTGGTCGCGCACGTCCTGCACGCCGTCGATCTGCCTGACCACGCCGACGGCCTGCGTGCGCTGCTGCTCGTCCGGCACGCTGCCGGTCAGCATCACGACGCCGTGACGCGTCTTCACGTGAATGTCGCCGGCCGACAGGCCGCTCGTGCCGACCAGCTCGGCCTTCGCCTTGGTCGTGATGGTCGCGTCGCGGATTTTCGTGCCGGTGCTCGAATGCGTCATCGACGACGATGACGACGACGACATGGATGACGATGCCGAGCCGTCGTCTCCGGCGGCGAACACGTTCGGCGCGACGGCGATACAGGCGGTGGCCGCGGCGATCGCGACCGCCATGCCGAGACGGCTGGCGGGATGACGGCGGAATCGCGGTGCGCGGGCTTGCAGCGGGAATACCTTCATCGTGACCTCCTATCGTGAGGCCGGCGTGGCCGGCGGACGTCCGGGTGTCGCAAATCGCGTGCCGCGCGCAACCGGCCGCATCCCCGCGCGGCCCGCCGATCGGACGCCCTTTCATCCAACCCGTTGTAATTTTTTCGGCACCTGGGCCGGGCGTGCCGCCCGCAAAGTGACGGGCATGGCGATTGCCGCAGAGGGACGCAACGGGGCTCGCCGGCGCGGCCCCGACCTCGGGAGCAATACCATGCAAAGAATCGCGTTGATCAGTGAACATGCGTCACCGCTGGGGGTGATCGGCGGCGTGGACGCGGGCGGCCAGAACATCTACGTCGCGAACGTCGCGAAGCAGCTGGCCGAGCGCGACCTCGACGTCGACGTCTACACCCGCTGCGACGATCCGCACCTGCCGGAAGTCGTGCAGATCGGCCCGCGCATGCGCGTGATCCACGTACCGGCCGGGCCGCCCGCCGCCGTGCCGAAGGAACGGCTGCTGCCGTACATGGGTGCGTTCGCGGACTACATGACCGCGCGCATGCGGCGCGAGCCCGACCCGGTCGACGTGATGCACGCGAACTTCTTCATGTCGGGCGAGGCCGCGCTGCGCGTGAAGCAGCGTCTCGGGATCCCGCTCGTCATGACGTTCCATGCGCTCGGCCGCGTGCGCCGGCTGCATCAGGGCGCGGCCGACGGCTTCCCCGACGAACGCTTCGCGATCGAGGACACGCTCGCGCGCCGCTCGGACCGGCTGATCGCCGAGTGCCCGCAGGATGCGCTCGACCTGACCACGCACTATCGCGCCGATGCCGCGCGCATCGAGATCGTGCCCTGCGGGTTCGATGCGGGTGAATTCCGGCCGGTGCCGCGCGTCGATGCGCGTGCGCGGCTCGGCTGGCCCCACGATGCATTCGTCGTGCTGCAGCTCGGGCGGCTCGTGCCGCGCAAGGGCATCGACACCGTGATCGACGCGCTCGCGCGGATGCCACGCGACCCGAACCGGCCGACGCGGCTCTACATCGTCGGCGGCAGCCATGCGACGCCCGACCCGGCGCGCGATCCGGAACTCGCACGCCTCGCCGCGCTCGCGCACGACGCCGGCATCGCGGAACGCGTGACGTTCGTGGGCCGGCGCGAGCGCGACGCGCTGCACCTGTACTACAGCGCGGCGGACGTCTTCGTGACGACGCCGTGGTACGAGCCGTTCGGCATCACGCCGGTCGAGGCGATGGCATGTGCCGCGCCGGTGATCGGCAGCGACGTCGGCGGCATCCGCACGACGGTCGACGACGGCGTCACCGGCTACCTGGTGCCGCCGCGCGATCCGGCCGCGCTCGCCGGGCGGCTCGTTCAGCTGCGCGCGCAACCGGCGCTGTGCGATGCACTCGGTCGGGCCGGTTATCTGCGCGCCCACCGCTTCTACACATGGCGCGGCGTGACCGACCGCCTCGTCGACATCTACCGCGACGTCGCGCATCCGCAACGTGCCGGCACGGCGGCCGGCAGCCGCCGCACGCCCGTCGCGACCACGCCGGGCGTACTCGCCCACCGCAAGGAGAATGCATGATGAAGGGCTACGATCGCAAACGGGTACTCGTCACCGGCGGCGCCGGGTTTCTCGGTTCGCATCTGTGCGAACGCCTCGTGACGGCCGGGCACGACGTGCTGTGCGTCGACAATTTCTACACGGGCGCGAAGGACAACATCGCGCACCTGCGCGATGCGCCGAACTTCGAGCTGATGCGGCACGACGTGACGTTTCCGCTGTACGTCGAGGTCGATGAAATCTACAACCTCGCATGCCCGGCGTCCCCCGTGCACTATCAGCGCGACCCGGTGCAGACGACCAAGACCAGCGTGCACGGCGCGATCAACCTGCTCGGCCTCGCGAAGCGCGTGAAGGCGCGCATCCTGCAGGCATCGACGAGCGAAGTGTACGGCGACCCCGACGTGCATCCGCAGGACGAGCGCTACTGCGGCCGCGTGAACCCGATCGGCATCCGCGCGTGCTACGACGAAGGCAAGCGCTGCGCGGAAACGCTGTTCATGGACTATCACCGCCAGTACGGCGTCGACGTGCGGATCGCGCGGATCTTCAACACGTACGGGCCGCGCATGCATCCGGCCGACGGGCGCGTCGTGTCGAACTTCATCACGCAGGCGCTGGCCGGCGAAGCGTTGACCGTCTACGGCGACGGCAGGCAGACGCGCTCGTTCTGCTATGTCGACGACATGGTCGATGCGCTGCTCCGGCTGATGGACGAACCCGGCGACGCCTGCGAGCCGGTGAACCTCGGCAGCGACGACGAGATCGCGATGATCGACGTGGCGCGCGAGGTCGTGAGGATCGTCGGCGCGACGGTCGCGATCGAGTTCCGTCCGTTGCCGTCCGACGATCCGCGTCAGCGCCGGCCCGATCTCGACGCCGCGCACCGGCGCCTCGGCTGGCGCGCGACGACGCCGCTCGCGAGCGGGCTCGCGCATACCGCGCGGTATTTCATCCATCGGCAGGTCGCGAATCACACGCCGGGCGATCTCGTGCGCAGCACGCGGATCGCGTCGCACATGCTCGCGCAGATCAGCACACGGAACCGGCCGGGGGCGGCGACGTGAACGGCACGACGTGACACGACGCTGCGTCGTCGCGCGCCCGGGGCGACGGGCGCCGCGCATCGGCCGACGCGCATCAGCCGTCGCGCGTCGTCACGCGCGCGATGCGGCGGGCCAGCTCGCGCACGTCGACCGGCTTGCACAGATAACCGTCGAAGCCCGCTTCGAGCGCGCGGCGTTCGTCGCCGAGGCCCGCGTGCGCGGTGACCGCGAGCACGCGCAGGTTGGGCGGGCTGCCGCCGTTCGCGCCGCCGCGGCGCAATGCATCGAGCAGCCAGAAGCCGTCGCCGTCGGACATCGCCAGATCGGACAGCACGACGGTCGGCTTCACCTCCGCGACGATGGCGAGCGCGTCACGGCCCGACGACGCGACCGCGACGACCGCACCGAGCGTTGCCAGCGCGGCGGTCAGGCTCGCACGCGTGGTCGGGTCGTCGTCGACGATCAGGATGCGCTGCGACTCGAGCATCGGCGTACCGCGCGCGACGTCGTCCGGCGTGACGCTCCACGCCATCGCCCCCGCCGGCTGCCAGCCGGCCGGCAACGTCACGGTGAACGTGGCGCCGCGATTGCGGCCCGGGCTTGCGACGCTGACCGTGCCGCCGTGCAGCTCGGCGATATGCCGCACGATCGACAGGCCGAGCCCGAGCCCGCGCCGCGACGAGGCAGGCGACTCTTCCGCGCGGCGGAACATGTCGAACACGTACGGGATGAAATCCGGCGCGATGCCTTGCCCGGTATCGGCGACGGTCAGCATCGCGTGCCCGGCGTCGCGCGACAGCGTGACCGTCACCGCGCCGCCGGCCGGCGTGAATTTCAGCGCGTTCGACACGAGGTTCGACAGCATCTGCCGCAAGCGCTCCGCGTCGCCCGACACCACGCATGCGGACGTGGCGCAGTCGAATTCGAGCGCGATGCCGGCCGACGACGCGGCCGTCTGGAACGTCCCCGTCGCATCGGCGAACAGCCGCACCACGTCCACCGGCATCGAATCGATCCGCAGCTTGCCGGTCGCGAGCGACGATGCGTCGAGGATGTCGCCGACCATGCGCGTGAGCGAACGCGCGCTGCGATCGATCGCGTCGATCGCCTGCTGCTGCAATCCGTCTTCGCGCGAATTGCGCAGCACCTCGACCCAGCCGTAGATCACATTCAGCGGCGTGCGCAGTTCGTGCGACACGGTCGCGAGCAATTCGTCCTTCAGGCGGTTCGACGTATCGGCCTGGTCGCGCGCGTCGCGCGCGCCCTGCAGCGAGCGGTGCGCGCGCAGGTCGCGGCGGCGCTGCGCGCCGGTCTCGCGCAGCGACAGCGCGACGCTGGCGCGCAGGTCGCCGCGCACCGGGCATGCGGACACCGTTGCGCGAAAGCGCCGGCCGTCGCGGCGCACGCACAGCAGTTCGAGCGGGCCGACCGGTTCGCGCATCGCGTCGAACGTTTCGGCCAACGGATTGCGCTGCAGCCAGCGCATCGCGACGAGCGATTCGAACGGGCGCCCGTAGGCCTCGGACTCGTCGTACCCGAAGATCCGCTGCGCGGCCGGGTTCCAGCTGACGATGCGGCCCTCGCCGTCGACGCCGACGATCGCGTCCGGCGATGCCTCGACGACCGCGAGCTGCAGCCGCGACTTGTCGGCGCGCGCGCGCGCCACGCCGGCATCGCAGAACAGCAGCACCGCGCCGTCGATGTTGCCGTCCGCATCGGCGATCGGCGCCGCCGCCTCGGCGATCGGCACCGGCGTGCTGCCGGCGGCGCCGTGCAGCCAGTGCCGGTCGGACAACGCATGCGCGCCGCCGAGCGCCCGCTCGAGCGGCGTCGCCTGCACGCGCCGGCCGTCGTGATCGAACAGGCGCAGCACGTCGCGCACGGGCCGGCCCGTCGCCTCGTCCACGCCGCAGCCTGCCAGCTCGGCCGCCACCGCATTCAGGTAAGTCACCCGGCCTTTCCCGTCGGTCGCGATCACACCGTGCGGCAGCGACTGCAGCACGGCTTCGAGCTGCCGCCGCGCGGCCGCGTCACGCCGGCGCGCGACGTCGTTCGTGAGCCGCGCGTGGTGCAGCATCGCTGCGCCCGCGCAGACCAGCATGCCGACCAGCAGGAAGACGAAGAGCTGCACGAGCCGGGCCGACAGCGGCCCGGTGTACGCGGCCGGATCGGACAGGAACAGCGTCCAGATCAGCAGCCCGCTGACCACGGTCGACACGATCCCGAACAGGAACGACGTCACCCAGGCCGCGCCGGCCAGCATCGGGTAGTACAGGATCAGCGACAGGTTCACGCCGCCGAAGCGGATCGCCAGCGCCTGCAGCACGGTGGCGATCGCGACGAACATCACGGCGGTTGCGTAATTTCCGACCTGCGGCCGTGCAAATTCAAACATCGGACACGCTCCTGCCGACCCACCGGCGGCAGCCGGCCACGCGCAGCCGGACGGGCACGTCACCTGCTCGGCCGCCTGTGCTGACCTGGGAGACCTTCACACCATGACCGCTCCGACACGCTGGCTCGTCATCTCGCCGCACCTCGACGACGCCGTATTCAGTTGCGGGCAGCTGCTCGCGCAGGCACCGGGCTCGGTCGTCGTCACGGTGTTCGCGGGCATTCCCGAACACGGTACGGCCGCGCCGCCGTGGGACCGTCGCGCGGGATTCCGCACGGCCGACGACGCGATGCGCACGCGCCGCGACGAGGACCGTCATGCGCTCGCGCTGCTCGATGCGCGGCCCGTCTGGCTCGACTTCCTCGACGACCAGTACGGCACGCCGGCCGCGTCGGCGGCAATCGCCGCGCGCGTGGCCGACGTGATCGACGCGCATCCGGGCTTCGGCGTGCTGGCGCCGGCCGGCCTGTTCCATCGCGATCACTTGCAGGTTCAGCAGGCCGTGCTGGCGCTGCTGCGCGATCACGACCGGGCCGGCGGCGCAGCGCGCGTGTGGCGCTTCTACGAGGATGTGCCGTACCGGCGGATCGACGGGTTGATGGCCCGGCGCGTGACCGGCTGGCGCGAGCACGGCTGGATCGGCCACCCGGTCGGCGCGCCGGCCGGCAACGGCATGGACACGGCGGCTGCGAAGGCCGCCGCCGTCGACGCGTATGCGAGCCAGATTGCGCTGTTGGAGCCTCATATGCGTGCCGATCTCCGTGAACCCGAAACATACTGGCGGCTCGAATGCGACGGCACGTCCGCGTGACGCCCGCGCGTGTCGTGCTGCCGCCGCGCGAACCACGCGTGACCGCGGTGGTGCTGACCTGCCGGCGCTCGATGGAGCTCGCGCGCACGCTGGCGCGGCTCTCCGCGCTGCCCGACCGGCCGGCGATCGTCGTCGTCGACAACGGCTCGGACGACGCGACCGCGGCGCTCATGCACAGCCGCTTTCCTCATGCGACGCTGGTGCATGCGCCGGCCAATCTCGGGGCCGCCGGCCGCAATCTCGGCGCGGCCGTCGCCCGCACGCGCCACGTCGCGTTCTGCGACGACGACACGTGGTGGGCGCCCGGCTCGCTCGCCGAAGCCGCGAACCTGCTCGATGCGTACCCGCATGTCGCGGCCGTCACCGCGCGCGTGCTGGTCGGCCCCGACCGGCGCGAAGACCCGACCTGCCGGCTGATGGCCGACAGCCCGCTCGATGCGCCCGTCGCGCTGCCGGGCCGCCCGATCCTCGGGCTCTTGGCCGGCGCGAGCGCATTCCGGCGCGACGCGTTCGTGGCCGCGGGCGGCTATCATCCGCGCTACTTCCTCGGCGGCGAGGAAGCGCTGCTCGCGCTCGACCTGTATCGCGCGGGCGCGTGGCTCGTCTATGCACCGCGTCTGACGGTTCATCATTACCCTTCGAAGCAACGCGACGTGCAGACGCGCGCGAGCGTGTCCGCCCGCAACGCGGTGTGGACCGCGTGGCTCAGATGGCCGGCCCGCGCCGCGCTCGCGCATACCGTCCGCATGCTGCCGCGCCTGTGGCGCGAACGCGGCATCGTGCCCGCCTTCGCGGGCCTGCCGTGGATCCTGCGCGAACGGTGCGCGCTGCCGCCGCACGTCGAACGCATGCGCCGCCGGCTCGACGACGACGCGCGTCGCCGCGCGGGCGGGCGCGCATGAGCGCGCCCGGCACGACATCAGGAGTCCGGTTTTTCCGCTTCGTCTTCCAGTTGCGCGAGCCGGTTGTAGATCGTCTTCAGGCTCACGTCCAGCACTTCGGCCGCCTGTGCCTTCACGCCGCCGCATTTCGCGATCGTGCCGAGAATCAGCTTGCGGTCGACTTCCTCGAGCGGCGTGCCGAACGGCACCGTCACGCGATCCTCGTGCGCGTCGACCATGTTCGACAGTTCGTCCATGATCGGCGGCGGCAGCGTGTCGATCACGTCCGCGTCGGCGAAGATGCTCGCGCGCTGCACGAAGTTGCGCAGCTCGCGCACGTTGCCGGGCCATGCGTAGGACTTCAGCGCTTCGCGCGCGGCGGGCGCAAAGCGCAGATTGCGGCCGCTTTCCTCGTTGTAGTGCTGCAGGAACGCGTCGGCGAGCATCGGGATGTCGTCGCCGCGCTCGCTCAGCGACGGCAGCGGAATCGGGAACACGTTGATCCGGTGATAGAGGTCGGGCCGCAGCTTGCCGTCGGCCATCGCGGCTTCCGGATCGCGGTTGGTCGCCGCGACGATGCGCACGTCGACGTCGATCTCGCGCGTCGAGCCGAGCCGCGTGAGCCGCCCGGTTTCCAACACGCGCAGCAGCTTGACCTGCGATTCGACCGGCATCTCGGTGATTTCGTCGAGGAACAGCGTGCCGCCGTCCGCGCGTTCGAAGAAGCCCTTGTGCTGCCGCTCGGCGCCGGTGAAGCTGCCGCGGTCGTGGCCGAACATCTCGCTCTCGACGAGATTCGCGGCGATCGCGCCGCAGTTCACCGCGAGGAACGGGCCGCGGCGGCGCAGGCTCAGGTCGTGCACCGTCTGCGCGGCGAGTTCCTTGCCGGTGCCCGACTCGCCGGTGAGCAGCACCGACGCCTCGGTGCGCGCGACGCGGCCGATCGCATCGTAGACGGCCTGCATCGCGGGCGAGCTGCCGAGCATCCGGCCGAAGCGGCCGAGACGCTTCAGTTCGGAGCGCAGTTCGGCGATTTCCTCATGCAGTGCGGTGGTGCGCGGCACGCGCGCGAAGATGCTGTTCAGCCGCTGCATGTTGATCGGCTTCACCAGATAGTCGGTCGCGCCGCGCCGCAATGCGTCGATCGCGGTTTCGAGGCTCGCGTGACCGGTGGTCAGCACCATTTCGCAATGCGCGCGCTTCGGCAACGCGTCGAACAGATCCATGCCGTTGCCGTCCGGCAGCACGAGATCGCACAACACGAGATCGGGAGTGTGCGTCGAGACGAGCGTGCGCGCTTCTTCGAGCGTCGCGGCCGTGTCGCATGCAAGCTGCTGCGCTTGCGCGAGGGTCGCGAGCATCGTTCGCGTATCGGCGTCGTCTTCGACGATCAGGACATAAGGCATCGAAGCTCCTGGTGGGTGCGGCCCGGGCGCAAGGCGTCGGCCGAAACCGCGGCGGGCGTGCGATGCGGGGTACGACGCCGGAACCCGGCGGCACATCCGCACCGCACACGAATGAGCAAATTAGCTGTCCTGCAGTGACAAACGCGTGCCTAGAAGTATAGAAGAAGTGTGTCGTGCCTTCGCCGATCATCGAATAAATCTATCTGTCGTCGACCACCGCATTGCCAGATTCAATCCGGCGAAACGGGCATAAAAGGTATGCTTTCCACATGAAAAAATGATGCGTGGCGGTCATTTTTTCGCCTGCTCCTCGACGATTTCGGTCAATACTTCCAACTCGATACACTCATGTCGAAATCCGACGATGACGGCGCGCGGCTGTTCGGCCGCTCGCCAACGATTCAGGACCTGCTGCTGAAGGTAGCGCGTGTCGCCGCGACGCGCGTCAGCGTCCTGGTGGTCGGCGAGAGCGGCGCCGGCAAGGACATCGTCGCGCGGCTCATCCACGACATGAGCCCGCGCCGGCGCGGGCCGTTCGTGCCCGTCAACTGCGGGGCGATTCCGAAGGACATCGCGGAATCCCATTTGTTCGGACATGAAAAAGGCAGCTTCACCGGCGCGATCGCGCAACATGTGGGCATGTTCGAAGCCGCGCGCGGCGGCACGCTGTTTCTCGACGAAATCGCGGAAATGCCGGCGGAATTGCAGGTGAAACTGCTGCGCACGCTGGAGACGAACACGATCGTGCGCGTCGGCGGTCACGAAGCGATTCCGCTCGACGTGCGGATCGTCGCGGCCACCCATCACGATCCGGTCGAGGCCGTGCGCAGCGGCCGGCTGCGCGAGGATCTGTTCTACCGGATCGCGACGATCGCGCTGCACGTGCCCGCGCTGCGGCAGCGCGAGGACGACGTCGGCGACATCGCGCTGCAGATCGTCGAGCGGCTGAATGCGCGGCATCGCACGCGCAAGCGTCTGTCGCTGCAGGCGATGAAGGCGCTGCGCGCCTATACGTGGCCCGGCAACGTGCGCGAGCTGCGCAACGCGCTGGAGCGCGCGTTCATTCTCGCCGACGAGCAGATCGAACTGCAGCTGCCGCGCCGCCAGCCGCCGCGCGAGGAGGTACGTCACAACGCGATGACGCTCCATATCGGCACGACGCTCGCGCATACGCAGCAGCGCTTCATCGTCGCGTCGCTGCGCCATTTCAACGGCGACAAGCCGCGCACCGCGAAGGCGCTCGGCATCAGCCTGAAGACGCTGTACAACCGGCTCGCGCTGTTGCCCGAACACGAGCGCAACGCGGCGAGCGGCGCGGCTGCGCCGACGCCCGCCGCGGGCAGCGCAAGCGGCGCAAGCGGCACCGCCGGTGCCGACGGTGCGGCCGGCAGCCCGAGCGCCGGCATGCCGCCGGGCGCAACGAACCCGTAACCGGGCCGCGACGGCGGCCGCCCGGTCTACGCCGCGACGTCGCACAACGCGCTGTCCCACTCGCGCACGAACCGCTCGATCCCGAACCGCTCGCACGCGTCGCGCTTCGCCGCCGCGCCCCACTCGCGCGCGAGATCCGGATCGCGGAGCAGCATGCGCATCGCGTCGATCAACACGGCAGGCCGCGTATCGGCGACCCCGTTGCAGCCGCTCCTCACGAGCTGCGCCATCTCCGTCGTTGCGAGCGCAACGATCGGCAGCCCGATCATCATCGCCTCGATCACCGCGAGCCCGAGGCTCGTGTAGCGGATCGGATTGAAGAAGAAGCGGTAGTGCGACAGGAACTGCGGCAGCGCCGGATTCGGCACCTCGCCGATGCCGCCGAGTTCGGCCGAGCCCATCCCGACCAGATCGAGCGGCACGCTGTGACGCACGGTCTCGAACAGGTCGGCGCCGAGACGCCGCCCGCGTCGCGCGAGGTGGTTCACGACCGTCACGCCCTTGGGCAGCGTGCCGCGATACTCGACACCGTCGGGCAGCAGCACGCCGTGCTCGATCACGCGCGTCGGCGTGACGCCGCTGTCCCACATCAGCGCGTTGAACGGCGTCACGTGCACCAGCAACACGTTCGGGTCCTGCACAGGGTGCAGCGTGTCGGTCGGGTGCTCGCGCGGCGGATCGTGTTCGACGAACAGCGCCGGCAGCGCGCGCTGCGCGTCGCTCAGGAGCCGCAACCGGTCGTGCGCGTAGTGATTGTGATGCTGGTACAGCACGCAGTCGAACTCGGTGTCGCGCACGCACTCGACGGGCACCTCGTACACGTTGTCGCCCCACGGCAGGTGCCCGACCCGACCCGCGTAACCGGGCGGATGCTGCGGCTTCGTCACGATGTAGAAATCGTGCGGCGCCTGCGACAGGTAATACAGATAGTTGCCATGCACGTGCCAGGTGAGCACGCGCAAGCGCTTACGTGACATGACGTCTCTCCTCCGCGAGCAGCTTGCCCGCCCGCTCCATCACGTCGTCGACGCCGATCGCCGTCGCGCACTCGTGCCCGTACGGACAGGTGTCGAACGCGCACGGCCGGCAGGCCGGATAGTGCGCGAGCACGCGATGGCGTTCGGCGTCGAGCGGCGCCCAGCGGGCCGTGTCGCTGCCGCATGCGACGACGATGCTCGGCGTGCCGAACGCCGCCGCGACATGCGACACGCCCGTGTCGTTGCACAGCACGAGCCGCGCGCGGCCGATCAGCGCGGCCAGCGCGCCGAGCGGCGTGCGCCCGCACAGGTTCACGCACGGCCGCGCGAGATGTTCGACGAACGCGCCGGCCAGCGCGAGTTCCGCGCGCGTGCCGGTCAATACGATCTGCCAGCCGTCGTCCGCGAGCTGCCGTGCCGCGCTCGCGAAACGCTCGACCGGCCAGCGCCGCGACGCCATCCGCGCGCCCGGATGAACGATCACGTAGCGGCCCGGATCGAGCGCATGCTCGTCGCACAGCACGTGCCACAGCGCATAGTCGAGGCCGCCCAGCGGAAATTCCAGGTAGTCGCCCCAGTCCGGATAGCCGAGCTTGCGGGTCAGCGCCAGGTAGCGCGTGACCTCGGGCTCGCCGTCGCGCCACACGAGCGCACAGTCGAGCGCGGTCTTGCCGCCGTCGGGCGGCACGAAACCGGCGGTGCGCGTCGCACCGAGCGACGCGACGATCGCGTTGGTCTGCACGCCGCTGCCGTGCAGCTGGATCGCGAGATCGAAGTCGCGCGCGCGGCATTCCGCGACGAACGCCTCGCGCGCGGCCGGCTCGGCGTCCGGCTGCTCGCCGAGGCCCGGCGCGCCGGGAAACGCGATGAAATTGTCGATGTAGTCCGAGAAGCGCGATGCGAACTCGCGCGCCCACGGCAAGCCGATCAGCGTGATGCGCGCATCCGGCTCGCCGCGCCGCAGCGCGCGCAGCGCCGGCACCGCGCACAGCATGTCGCCGAGCTGCAGCGCGCGGAACACCGCGATGCGCATCGGACCGGACGACGAAACGGATTCGAGCATCATAGGAAGAACACCCGGAAGTGGAGCGCACCGCGCACGCGCCAGTACAGCGACACGGGCGGGATCGCGATCGACGTGACGATCATCTCGGCGACATGCGACGGCGTGAGCCGCGTGCCGCGCAGCCGCTTCGCGCAGAATGCGGCCGTGATCACGGCCCAGGCCGTCGCGCACGCGATGCCCGGCACGCGCCATCCGGCCGCGAAACAGCCGAGCGCGCCGAGCGCGAACAACACGGCCGCGTAGTAATTCCACGGCGGCATCGCGCGGATATGACGCCGGTAGGTCGCGCGATGCTTCTTGTACAGCAGCGCGTCGAAATACACCTTCGACTGCTGGCCGATGCTCGCGCCCCAGCGCGCGGGACGCACCGGATGCACGATCCGCGCGGCATCGACGCCGACGATCGGCCCCGCGTGCTCGCGCAGCGCGAACATCAGGTCGGCGTCCTCGCGCCATGCGCGCGTGAAGCGCTCGTCGAATCCGCCGACGCGCTCCAGCGCCGCGCGCCGCACGAAGCAGTTCGCGGTCGCGAATTCCGCATGCGCGAGGCCGGCCGCGTCGCGCTCGTGGTCGGTCGGGCGCGCTCGCAGCGGCACGTCGATGCGCCCGGCCGCGGCCGCCGCCGACGGTTCGGCCAGCAGCGCGGCCGCGCCGTGGCGCAGCCAGGTCGGATCGGGAATCGTGTCGTCGTCGGTGAACGCGATCAGCGCGCCGCGCGCGCTGCGCCAGCCGATGTTGCGCGCGCCCGCCGGCCCCTGCGTATCGGGCGCGGTCATGTAGCGGATCACCGGCACGTCGGTCATGCGCGCACGACACGCGTCGACGGTTTCCCATGCGCTGCCGGCCGGGTCGTCGTCGACGACGACGATCTCGTAGGTGGTCGGATCGAACACCTGCGCGCACAGCGCGTCGAGGCAGCGTTCGAGCAGGCGGGGCCGCCGGTACGTCGGCACGACGACCGACACGACCGGCGGCAGTTGCGTGTCGCGCATGTTCATCTCGGCTTCTCCAGCAGGAACGAACCGATCACGAGCGCGTCGAGCGGCGAAGTCCAGAAGCACTCGAGCGCGTCGCGCGGCGTGCAGACGATCGGTTCGCCGCGCGTGTTGAACGACGTGTTGACGAGCACCGGCACGCCGGTCAGCGCGTCGAACTCGGACAGCAGCGCATGCAGCAGCGGATGCTGGTGTGCGTCGACGGTCTGCACGCGCGCGGTGCCGTCGATGTGGCGCACCGCCGGAATCGTCGCCTCGGCGCCGGGCGCGATGTCGTACACGAACAGCATGAACGGCGCGCGCAGCGGCGTGCGCCGCCCGCCGTTGAACCAGTGGTGTGCGTGGCTTTCGAGCACGACCGGCGCAACCGGCCGGAAGTCCTCGCGATCCTTGATCCGGTTCAGCTTGCGCTGCATGTCCGGATCGATCGGCGATGCGAGGATCGAGCGGGCACCGAGCGCGCGCGGCCCGAACTCCATGCGGCCCTGGAACCAGCCGATCACGCGGTTTGCCGCGAGCAGCGCGGCCGTCTGGCTGGCGACGTCCGCGAGCCGCCGGTACGGCAGCCGCGCTTCCTTCAGGAACGCCTCGATCGCATCGTCGCCGTACGACGGCCCGAGATACGCGTGATCCATCCGCCAGTCGCCGCGCATCCCGCGCATCCGGAAATCGGTCCACAGCGCGGCGCCGAGCGCGGTGCCCGCGTCGCCTGCCGCCGGTTGCACCCACACGTCGTCGAACGGGCCGCGATCGCGGATCTTCGCGTTCATCACGCAGTTCAGCGCGACGCCGCCCGCCATCGCGAGCTGCTGCTCGCCGCTCTCCGCCGCGAGCCAGTCGACCGCCTGCAGCGTCGTTTCCTCGAGCACCAGCTGCAGCGCATGCGCGATGTCGCAGTGATGCGGCTCGATCGGTCCGCCGCGCTCGCGTGGCGCGCCGAACAGCGCGACGAGATCGCCGTCGGCAACCTCGTAGCGCCCGTCGCCGTTGTAGCTCACCAGCTTGCGCATCGCGTCCGCGAACACCGGCTTGCCGTACGACGCGAGCGCCATCACCTTGTACTCGTCCGACGAATGCAGGAAGCCGAGGTAGCGCGTCACGCGCTCGTACAGCAGGCCGAGCGAATGCGGCAGGTTGACCTGGCCGAGCCGCCGGTACGACTGGCCGTCGAACACGCCGTAGCTCGTCGTCGCGCGTTCGCCGCGCCCGTCCATCGTCATCACCGCGCAGTGCTCGTACGGCGCCGCGAGAAACGCGCTCGCCTCGTGCGCGAGATGGTGCTCGATGAAATGCCAGCGAAACGGCCCGTCGTGCGCGACGCCGCGAAAGCGCCGCTGCAGGTGGTGCGGCGCGCCGCCCGCGAGCTGGCGCGGCGCGTTCACGATCGACGACAGGAACAACGGATGCCACGGCGATGCGCCGTCGGCACGCCGCGCATGCGCGGACGGTGCGAGCGGCAGCGTCAGCTCGGGCGCGTCGCCGTGACGGTCCAGTTCGAGCCACGGATCGTACGAATACGCGACATGGTCGACGTCCGCGAGCGCGATGCCCGCTTCCGCCAGACAATAGTCGATCGCGTGAAACGGCAGCTCCCAAGTCGAGAACGGCACCGGCCGCTTCGCGTGCTTCACGTGCGTGAAGCGTTCGTCCTCGGCCGCCGCGATCACCGCGCCGTCGCGCACGAGGCATGCGGCGCTGTCGTGAAAGGCGGCATTGATGCCGAGCGTATAGGTCGGAGCAGGCATGCGTCAGGTCCTCGTGATGACTTGCGCGAACGGAATCACGTTCGACACGCTCGACGCGTTCGCCGCGACCGGCTCGGCAGCGTGCAAGGTGGCGCGCGCGGCCGCGTGTTGCGCATGGCGCGCGCTACGGCGCAACAAGCCGTGCGTCGCCTCGACGACATCGTCGACGCTCACGCCGAGCAGGCACGGATGGCCGGGCTGGTTGCAGACGCTGCGGTAGCAGTTGCGGCACGGCACGTCGACGTTCAATGCGCGATGCGGCACACGCCATGGCGTGTGCTGCGGATTGGTCAGCGCGTACAGATCGACGACCGGCGTGCCGAGCGCGGCCGCGAGATGCACGGGGCCGCTGTTGTTCGTCAGCAGCAGGTCGGCCGTCTCGATCAGCGCGCCGAGCTCGCCGAGCGGCAGCACGCCGGCGAGCGGCACGGCGCGCGGCCCCGCGCGTTCGCACACGGCATCGACGAGCGCGCGCTCGTCGGCGCCGCCCGTCACCGCGATGCCGTCGAACAGCGGCGCGAGCCGCGCGGCCACGTCGCCGAAGCGCTCGGCCGGCCAGCGCCGCGACGCCGCGCTCGCGCCCGGATGCACGACCAGCCAGCGCGTGTGCGCCGGCGCCGGCCGGCGCGGGCCGCCGATGCGCAGCAGCGCCGCGCGCAAGCGCGAGTGCAGCGCGCGTCGCGCCGCATCGCCCGGCTCGAACGCCATGCGCCAGTCGCACGTCTTCGCGCCGATCGCGCGGACCAGCGCAAGCTGGCGCGCGACTTCGTGGCGCACGCGCGAATCCGGCTCGGTCTCGGGCACGCGGTCGGTCAGCAGTTCGTAGGGGTTCTCGCGGCAATGCGCGAGCCGCAGCGGGATGCCCGCGAGCCAGCACATCATCGCGGCCGGCAACGGACTCTGGCTGTATACGGTGAAGATCACGGCCGCGTCGAAGCGGCCGGCCAGCAGCCGGTCGATCATGTCGAGATCGACGACCGGATCGCCGCGCACGTCCGGATGCTTGACCCACGGCGCGTCATACGTCCACACGTCGTCGACCATCGGCAGGTGTTTCGCCAGCGCGGCGCCGGTGCGCGACGTCAGCAGCGTGAGCCGGCGGCCGCGCCCGCTCTCCTTCAGCGCGCGCAGCGCGGGCGTCGTCATCAGCACGTCGCCGAGGCTGTCGAGGCGCACGCACAGAATGCGTCGCGCGCGATCCCAGGCGGCGCTCATCGCCGCACCCACGAGCCGTGGCGGCGCACGGCCTCGCGCGCGACGAGGTCGGCGGCGAGGTCGAGCCGGTCGACCACATGGTGCGGCGTGCGCGCGGCATCGAGCCGCCATTGCGTCTCGTTGCCGCGGTCGACGAGTATCGTGCCGCAGCGCGCGGCGCGGCCGGCCTCGACGTCGTCGAGAATGTCGCCGATCATCCAGCTCCACTCGGCGACCGCGCCGAGCGTGGCGATCGCGCGGCGCACCATCCCCGGGCGCGGCTTGCGGCAGATGCAGTCGCAGGTGTAGCGCGGCACGCTGCCCGCCGGGTGATGCGGGCAATAAAAAAAGTCCGCCAGCACCGCGCCGTTCGCTTCGAACAATTCGGCGAGACGCTGACGGACCGCGCCAAGCTTCGATTCGGCAAAGTAGCCGAGCGCGACGCCCGGCTGGTTCGACACGACCGCGATCGGCATGCCCGTCGCGCCGAGCGTGCGCAATGCGCGCGCGGCGCCCGGCGCAAGCTGCATCCGCGCGGGGTCGACGTTGTACGGCAGGTCCTCCAGCAGCGTGCCGTCCTTGTCGAGCAGCACCGCGCCGGGCAGCCGTCGCGCGCGACTCACGGCCATGACGTCTCCTTCATCGGCAGCACCATCAGTTCCGGCACGACGGTGCCCGGCGGCTGCGTCAGCACGAAACGCACGGCCGCCGCGACGTGTTCCGGCGGCTGCAGCGTGTCCACGTCGATGTCGGGGAAGCGATCGAGCAGGAACGGCGTGCGCATCCCGCCCGCGACGATCGCCGACACGCTCACGCCGGCCGGCCGAAGCTCCGCATGCAGCGCATGCGACAACCCGAGCAGCCCCCACTTCGTCGCGTGATACGCGGACGCATTCGGCCATGCGCGCTTCGATGCGGTCGACGCGATGTTGACGATATGGCCGCTGCCGCGGGCCTTCATCATCGGCACGGCCGCGTGGCACATCAGGTACGGGCCGAACAGGTTGGTCATCATCACCTGCTGCCAGGCGGCGACGCTGACGTCGTCGATCGGCGCGGTCACGTCGATCGCCGCGTTGTTGACGATCACGTCGACGTCGCCGAGCGCCTCGCGCGCGTCGTGCATGACCTGCAGCACCGACGCCTCGTCGCGCACGTCGAGCGGCCGTCCGACCGCGCGGCCGCCATGCCGCTCGAGGCGCTGCGCGACGGCCGCCGCGCGATCGCCGTCGAGATCGGCAACGATCACGTGTGCGCCGTGTTGCGCCAGTTCCTCGCAGATGGCCTCGCCCAGACCGCGACCGCCGCCCGTCACGAGCGCGGTGCGGCCGGCCAGCAACGGTCGGGCTGGATCGTGAGTCGGGTTCAACATGCACCTCCTGCAAGCGTCCGAAAGATCGCGGCGATGACATTTGTCGTGACAAACGTCGTACCAGAGGTACAGCGAAAACCGTGCCATTGCGCGGACGCCCGCGCGACATCGCGCTGCCCCGCGCGCGCGCTGGCTTTTTTATAACCGGCTGTAAAAACGGGCCCGCTCGCCTGCGCTCAGATCGCGAGCGCGTCCGGCGTCGCCTGCGCGCGGTGCTTCGCGAGCGCACGCAGGCAGTGCGCGATGCAGCCCGCGAACGCCTCGTCGAACCAGGGCTGCGCGCCCGACACGCCGACCACGATGCCGTGCTGCGCGACGCCGCCCCACAGGTTCGTGTCGCCCGCGCGCAGCCGGTACGGCTCGAGCGCCTGCACGACGTGGCCGTCGCAGCCGGTTTCCCACGACAGCCGCGCCTTCGCGCGTGCGTACGCACGATAATCGGCATCCCAGTCCTTCGGATCGGGCAGCGAGAACTCGTACAGGATCGCATCCTCGAACGCCGCGTCGCGCGGCCCGAGCGCCGGGTCCATGATCACGACGTGCAGGCAGCCGCTGTCGCCGACGAAGTCGCTCTGCAACGCGGCCGACAACGTCGGCAACAGCAGCTCGACGGCGGCGACCGCGGCCTGGCGGTCGGCAAACGCGCTACCGGCGCGGCGCTCGGTCAGGACTTCGGGGGGCGTTGGATTCGAAAGGTTCGGCATGGATATCTCCGGAGGAAAGCGCGAGCGCCCGCAGCGTCGCGATCAGGTCGGCCGCTGCCGCGGGCTTGGTCAGATAGGCGTGGAAACCCGCTTCGACCGCGCGTGTGCGGTCGCGCTCGCGGGCATGGCCCGACAACGCGAGCGCTTCGAGCGGCGCCCGGCCGTCGCGCGCACGCTCGGCGTCGAGCTGGCGCACGCGGCGCATCACCGTGTAGCCGTCTTCCTCGTCGGCGCCGAGGTCGATGTCGCATACCAGGAGCGCCGGCCAGTCCGCGCGGCGCATGTTCCGCATCTCGTCGAGCAGCGCGTGGCCGGACGCGAACACGCGCACCTCCGCACCGGCGACCTGCAGCAGCGCGGCAAGCGCTTCGCGCGCCTCGTCGTGATCGTCGACGCACGCGATGCGCACGCCGTCGAGCGGTTTCGCGTCCGCGGCCGCAACGGCGCCCGGCCCGGAATTCGGTGCGGCCGCGTCGGCCGGTTGCAGCGACGCCGGCGCGACCGCGCACAGCGGTAGCGACAGGTGCAACGTCACGCCGACGTCGTCGCGCTCGCGAACGACGTAGCCGCCCGCGTCCTCGATCGCGCCCTGCAGCCGTTCGAGATCGGCCAGCGACAGCTCCGGCGCGTCGACGCCGGTGCACGTGATCGTGATCCGCGCGTCGGGGTCGTGCCGTGCGGTCCGCACCTCGACCCGCCCGCCGCCGCTCGTATCGATCCCGCCGCGGCACAGCTCCCACACGAAGCGCCGCAGTGCGGCCGGATCGGCCTTGACGACCAGATCCTCGCTCGACAGCTCGCGGAACACCGGCACGCCGCGGCGCGCGGCGGCTTCCGCCAGCGCATCGAGCACCTGCGCCACCAGCGGGTTGATCCGCACCGGCTGCAGCGCGAACTTCGCCTCGGTGCGCTCCAGTTCGCGCTGCTTCGCCTGCAGCGACCACATCTGCGCATACACGCCGTCGCTCGCCAGCAGTTCGTCGTGGGTGCCCTGCTCGACGAGCCGGCCATGCTCCATCACGAGGATCCGGTCCGCATCGACGATCGTCGACAGCCGGTGCGCGATGACGAGACTCGTGCGGTGCCGCGCGACGCGCATCAGTTCCTGCTGGATCGCGCGCTCCGAGCGCGTGTCGAGCGCCGACGTCGCCTCGTCGAACACGACGATCGGCGGCGCCTTCAGCAGCGCGCGCGCGATCGCGACACGCTGCCGCTCGCCGCCGGACAGCCGCACGCCGCGCTCGCCGACACGCGTGTCGTACGCATCGGGCAGCCGCTCGATGAACGCGTCGAGTTGCGCGCCGCGCGCGGCCGCGATCACTTCGCCGCGCGTCGCGTCGCGCTTGCCGTACGCGATGTTGTAGGCCAGCGTGTCGTTGAACAGGATCGTGTCCTGCGGCACGATGCCGAGCGCATCGCGCAGGCTGCGCTCGGTCACGAGGCGCAGGTCCTGGCCGTCGATCCGGATCGTCCCCGCATCGGGCTGGTACAGCCGGAACAGCAGCCGCGCGAGCGTCGACTTCCCCGAGCCGCTCCCGCCGACCACCGCGACCGACTGTCCCGGCTCGACGCGAAACGACACGTCCCACAGAATCTGCCGGCTCGGCTCGTAGCCGAAGTCGACGTGCTCGAACTCGATCGCGCCGCCGCGCACCGCGAGCGGCTGCGCGCCGGGCGCGTCGCCCTCCTCGCCGGGCTTGCCGCGTGCGTCGAGCAGGCCGAACAATCGTTCGATGTTCGTCATCGCGTCGTGCGCCTCGCGGAACACGAAGCCGAGCGCATTCAGCGGCAGGCTGATCTGGATGATGTACGCGTTGATCAGCACCAGGTCGCCGACCGTCATCGTGCCGCGCGCGACATGCTGGCCGGCGAGCAGCATCACCGCCGCGATGCCCGCGCCGATGCATGCGCTCTGCCCGATATGCAGCGTCGACAGCGCGTACTGGTTGTCGACGCCGGCCTCGCGCCATGCGTCGAGCACGCGTTCGAGCCGGCTGCGCTCGACGTCCTCGCGCGCGAAGTACTTGACGGTATCGACGTTGAGCAGGCTGTCGACCACGCGCGCGTTCGATTCGGCCTCGAGCACGTTCACGCGACGCTGGTAGCGCATCCGCCGGCGCGTGAAGACGGTCGTGTAGCCCGCATAGACGGCGAACGTGACGAGGATGATCGCGGTGAAGCCGCCGCCGTACTTGCCGATCACGATCACCAGCACCGAGCCGATCTCGATCGCGGTCGGCACGACGGTAAACACCGCGACGCCGAGCAGGTAGCCGATCCCGGCCGTGCCTTTCTCGAGGTCGCGCACGACCGCGCCGGTCTCGCGCTGCGAATGAAAGCGCGCGCCGAGCCGGTGCAGATGACCGAACGTGCGGACCGTAAACGACGCGACCGCGTGCTGCGTGACCTGCACGAACGTCATGTCGCGCACTTCGTTCAGCGCGTTCGCCGCGAAGCGCACGACCGCATACGCGAACAGCAGCAGAACCGGCAGCGCGATCGGCTGGCCGGCCGCGCGGCCCAGCCCGTCGACGATGTCCTTCAGCAGCAGCGGCACCGAAACGGCCGCCGCCTTCGCGAGCAGCAGCAGCGCCAGCGCGGCCAGCACGCGCGCGCGGTAATGCCGGATCGCGCGCCACAGCTCGACCGCGATGCGCGCGCGCAGGCCACGTGCGTCGCGGCCACGACCGTCGCGCGGCGCGCTGGCGCTCGAGTCGCGATCGTCGCGAATGTCGCCGTCGTCACGCGGTCCGTCGTCAGAGCCGGTCGTCATGCGCGCATTGGCTGTGTCCGTGGCCTTGGCCGGGTCGTCCCGCGCATCGGCCGTCAACGGCGCGGATCGCGCTCGCGGCCGGCGCCGCTACCCGGTTCGGGATCGCGCGCCGCAGGCTGCGTCGGCGTAACCGTGCGTTGGGACGGATGCAGCACCATGCCCGTATCGGGTTGTTCGCCGTCGCGGCGCACGCGCACGCGGTTCTCGACGTCGCGCACGCCCATGCAGCCGTCGGCGATGTCCTCGATGTCGTGCTTCATCCAGCGCTGCGGCACGGTACCGTCGAGTTCGACGCGGCCGTCGCGCACCTGCACGGAGACATCGCTCACGTCGATGTCGAGCGCATGCGCGAGCCGCTCGCAGACGTCCTCGCGAATCCGCTCGTCCGAACGCGTATAGCCTTTCGGGCCGCGCCGATGCCGCATGGCCTCGCGTTGCGCGGCGTCGCCGAAGCGCGACAGGCCGGACGCATCGGCACGGCGCTGGTCGCGCCCGTTGTAGGCGTCGTAGTCGCCCTCGCCGCCATGCCAGCCCGTCCGGTGCTGGCCGCGGAACCGCGGCTGGTCGGCATGGGCGCCTTCACGTCCCTGGCCGCCTTCCGCTGTGCGGCCGCGGTTGCCGTCGCCGCGCCCGGACTCCCACGCCGGATCGCGCGAACCGCCGGGGCCGCCCGGCCCGCCCGGCGCACCACGCCAGTCCGCGCCGGCGTCTGCGCCGCGCTGTTCGGCCGACGAGCGGGCCGAGCGCTCGCTCCATTCGCTGCCCCAGTCTTCCGGGCCGACGTCCTCGCTCGCGAAGCGCCGGTACGCGGATTCGTAGTCGGCATCGTGGCGCCGGGATTCGTCCCCGCGAAAATCGCGCTCGCCGGTGTCCCGGTACGCGCGTTCGCCGCGCTCCTGCCAGTCGGGCGGGCCGCTCCGTTCGGCTTGCCGTCCGGGAGATCGTCGTTGCATCGTGTCCCTCCTTGATCGCGCCTGTGCTGATCGCGCCTGTGCCGCGTGCGGACCGGGACCCATGTCGCGTCGCGGCGCACGTCGGTCAGGTTGATGCAAGTCGCGTGCCGCCCGTTGACCAGCACACCGCGGGGGCGCGGCGAAGCCCAGGGCGGCACGCCCGCGCCGACGATCGCGGTCCACGTCGCGATCGCTGCGCAGCGCGCTGACGGGGGCAATGCGGATCGTCGCGCTTCGGCGGGTGTCCCTGGCCAGGCGCACTTGGCCGGGCACCCTTTGCGCGGTGCCCCTGGCCGGACGCCCCTATCTGCAACGCAATTGCAGTTTTTGCGCGAATGGTCGCCGTGCGGCGACCCTATGCGCCGCCCGCACCCGGTTCGTCCGGCGCATCCGGATCCTCGGCGCCGCCGGGCTCGCTCAGCCGTTCCGTGCGATCCGGCTCGATATCGGCGCCTTCCTCGAGCCCCGCGTCGCCATCTGCCGACGCGCGCTCGCCGGTGCCCGCGCGGTCCGTATCGCTGTCGAGGGCCGCGTCGCCGCGCTCCAGCGCGTGCTCGTCGAGCGGCGAATCGACGTCGAACGGATGGCGCCGCGCGCCGGCCGTGTCGCTGCCGCTGTCGGACGAATCGCTCGGACCCAGCGCGCGGCCGTCGCGGCCGCGCCGTACGTTGTCGTCGTCCGGGCCGGCCGGTTCGTTGTCGGGGTTCAGGGTGCTGTTCATGTCGATGCCCTCGGGTAGCCGTGAAGCGGCGCGCCGCCGCCGGAGGCCGGCTTTCGCGCCGGGCCGGCCGCGGCGTGCGGACCGGAGGGCGACGCAATCGGCATGCCGCGCCGCCGTCGCCGGGCCGCCACCGGCAGGATTTCGCACTGCGGGCGCGACGCGGCACAGGCCATGCGCCCCCATTGATCAGGCGATTCGACCTCCCTTATGCTTTCGGGGTGTCAATCCGATTTGAATGGCCGCAGCCGGCTCGTCCGGCCGCGGCGGCGCGGCGTTCCTCCGCCCGCATCCGACTTGCCGTTCCGATGAAGAAAGACGACGCCATTTCCGATCTCCACCCGCCGCTCGGGCCCGCCGATGCACGCGACCTGCTGCACCGCTTCGCCGAGTTCCGTTTCGAGACCGTCGTCGGGGCGATCACCGACTATGCGGTGTTCATGCTCGACGCGCACGGTAACGTCGCGACGTGGAACGCGGGCGCGGAGCGCATCAAGGGCTATCGCACGGCCGACATCGTCGGCCACCATTTCTCGCGTTTCTATCCGCCCGATGCGATCGCCGCCGGGCGGCCCGCATTCGGGCTCCGCGAAGCCGTCGCGCACGGCCGCTTCGAGGACGAAGGCTGGCGCGTGCGCAAGGACGGTTCGCTGTTCTGGGCCAGCGTGACGATCACGGCCGTGCACGACCATGCGGGCCAGCTGGCCGGCTTCATCAAGATCACGCGCGACATGACCGAGCGCAAGCGGCTCGCCGAACTCGAGGTGTCGACGCACCGGCTCAGCGTGTTCATCGCGATGCTCGCGCACGAGCTGCGCAACCATCTCGCGCCGCTGCGCAATTCGGTCGGCGTGCTGCAGAGCCTGCCCGATCCGGCGCCCGCGCTCGCGCAATGCCGCGACGCCGTGCATCGCCAGGTCGGACAGCTGACGCGGCTGGTCGACGACCTGCTCGACGTCGGGCGCATCACCGCCGGCAAGGTCCAACTCGACCACGCGCCGGTGACCGTGCGCGACGTGGTCTGCCGCGGCGTGGAAAGCGTCCAGCCGAAGCTGGCCGCACGCGAGCAGAACATTCGCGTCGACCTGCCGGCCGATCCGCTGGTGGTGCGCGGCGACGCCGCGCGGCTCGTGCAGGTGCTGCACAACCTGCTCGACAACGCGTCGAAATTCTCGCCGCAGGGCGGGCGCATCGACGTCAGCGCGAGCGCCGAAGGGTCGGTCGTCGCGATTCGCATCACCGATCACGGCGTCGGCATCGCGCCGGGCTCGCTCGAATCGATCTTCGACCTGTTCGAACAGGAAAGCGTGCCGGGCCGGCGCGCGTCGGACGGCTTCGGGCTCGGCCTCGCGATCTGCCGGTCGTTCGTCGAGCTGCATGGCGGGAGGATCGCCGCGGAAAGCGCCGGCCCCGGCCATGGCGCGACGTTCACGGTACGGCTGCCGCTCGAGCGCGCGATGCGCCCGACGCCCGGCGACGACGCGCCGGCGCCGGCGCCGCGCACGACCGAGCCGCCGGCCGGCGCGCCGCTGCGCATCGTCATCGTCGACGACAACCGCGACTCCGCCGACACGCTCGCCGTGCTGCTGCGGATCAAGGGCCACGCGCCGCGCGTCGCGTACCACGCGGACGACGCGCTGGCGCTCGCGCGCGACATCGTTCCGCACCTGATGCTCGTCGACCTGTCGATGCCCGACGTCGACGGCTTCACGCTGCTGCGCGAACTGCGCGCGATCGATGCGCTGGCCGGCACGACCTGCGTCGCGTTGTCCGGCCATGCGAGCCCGGCCGACTTCGCACGCACCGCGAGCGAGGGCTTCGACGATCACCTCGTGAAGCCCGTCGAGATGGCGGTGCTCGACGCGCTGCTGGAGCGCGTCGCGCGCAAGGTTCACGGCGCGCCGTAGCCGCTCATGCCATCGCGCGGCACATCGCCGCGCACGCATCGCATGCCAGCGCGCAGCGCCGGCAATGGTCGTGCGCATGCAGCAGGCATTCGGCCGCGCACACCTCGCACGCACGCGCGCACAGGGCGCACACCTGTGGCGCGAGCACGCTGTCGCGCGCCATCGCGGCCGAGGCAAGGCGGCACAGCTGCGCGCACTCGATGTCGAGCGCGATGCAAGCGGCCAGCGCGTGCGTGTCGGGGTCCGCCAGGCACCCCGCCGTACACGCGTCGCATGCATGCGCGCACGCATCGCACGCGGCCATGCAGTTGTCGTAGAGATCATGTAATTCGTTCATGGCAGCACTCCTCGTTGCGGTTCGCAGCGTCATGGCGTCAGCTTCACTTTCAGCCAGCCCGGCTCGCGCACGTCGAACGCGCGATACGCGTCGATCGCGTTCGTCAGCGGCTCGCAGCGCGTCAGCACGGACGCCGGGTCGAACGCACCGCTGCGCACGAGCTCGATCAGGTGCGGCGTGACGGTCCGGTGATTGCAGTTGCCCATCTTGATCGTGAGGTTCCGGTTCATCGCCTCGCCGACCGGAAACACGCGCGCCTGCGGCGGATACACGCCGATCACCGCGACCGTGCCCGCCTTCGCGACCGCGCGCACCGCCCATTGCAGTACCTGCGAGGGCCCGTCGCCGGGCGTCCAGTAGCGGCCGTCGGGCTTGCGGCGCGGCGCGACGGCGTCGACTTCCGCATCGAACGCACGCGCCGCGTCGTGGTCGGCGGCGGCCGGCCCATGCGTCGCGCGCATCGCGTCGACGCCCACCGCATCGATCGCACGATCGACCCCGATCCCGCCGGTGAGCCGCAGCACCGTGTCGACGGGGTCTTCCTCGGAGAAGTCGATGGTCTCGGCGCCTTGCGCGCAGGCCATCTCGAGCCGCGACGCGATGCGGTCGATCGCGATCACGCGCCCGGCGCCCATCAGCTTCGCGCTCGCGATCGCGAACTGGCCGACCGGCCCGGCGCCGAACACGGCCACCGTGTCGCCCGGCTTCACTTCCGCGAGCTGCGCGCCGAAGTAGCCGGTCGGAAAAATGTCGGACATCAGGATCGCCCGGTCGTCGTCGATCGCGTCCTCCAACCGGATCAGGCTCGCGTTCGCGAGCGGCGTGCGCGCGTACTCGGCCTGCAGCCCGTCGAACGGCCCCGTGTCGGCCGGGCCGCCGTAGAACGCGGTGCCCGCGCGCGGCCCGCCCGGGTTCGCGACGTCGCATTGCGCGGTGTAGCCCGCGCGACAGTACACGCAGCTGCCGCACGCGATCGTCGACGGAATCAGCACGCGATCGCCGCGCTTCAGGTTGCGCACGTCGCGCCCGACCGTCTCGACGATGCCGACACCCTCATGGCCGAGGATCGTGCCCGGCTTCATCCCGCCGAGCGTGCCGCGCACCATGTGCAGGTCGGTGCCGCAGATCGCGCTGGCCGTCAGGCGCACGACCGCATCGGTCACGTCGACGACTTGCGGGTCGGGTACCGTATCGATGCGAATGTCGCCGATGCCGTGAAATACGACTGCTTTCATGTCAGGCCCTCCTTGTCGAAAGCGGTAACGGTGCAAGTACCGTCACGCTGTTCGAGCAAGGCGCGCGCCCGTGCGCGCAGGGGGTCGGTGCGGTGCGTGGTCAGCCGGCCGGTGCGTCGTCGTCGATCGACATGCCGATCGCGGCCGGCAGCGCGGCCGTGCGGCACATCGTGTCGACCGCACCTCCATGTCGGCACCGGAAATGCCGGATTGTTCGCGCTCGGGTTCATGATCGCGAACGGCGCCGCGATCACCTCGGTCGAGAAACCGCCGTCGAGAGTCACGGGCGTCTGTCCGGCTCGGCGGTCTCTGCGCATGTCGCGACGATGCGATTACAGTTGTGTGCGCAACTATTTTTCCAGAGCGCGTACCGGTCAGCGCACAGTCGGCAGCCCGTTCACGCGCGCGTCGTCCCCTGCTGCTCGAGCGCCGCTTCCGCGCGCAGGCAGTCGAGATCGCGGCCGATCGTCGCGACCGCGAGCCGTGCGTTGCCGCGCCAGAACGCGACCGACGCGTCATGCGCGCGCAGGTCGCCGTCGATCTCGACGCGGTCCCATTGCTCCGCATGTCCGACATAACGGACCGTCAGGTCGTAGTGCTGGCTCCAGAAGAACGGCACCGCGTCGAACGGCCGCTGCTGGCCGAGCATGTTGCGCGCCGCGGCGATGCCCTGCCGCTCCGCGACGACCCAGTGCTCGACGCGTATGCGTTCGCCCGTCAACGGATCGGGCCAGCGCGCGATGTCGCCGGCCGCGTAGATGTCCGGTGCGCTCGTCCGCAGGAAACGGTCGACCGTCACGCCGCGATCGACGGCGAGCCCCGCATCCTGCGCGAGCGCGAGGTCCGGATGCACGCCGATGCCGACCACCACCACATCGGCCGGCAGCGCGTCGCCGTTCGACAGCGTCACGCGCTCCGGCGCGATCTGCGTGGGCGTCGCGCCGAGATGGAACACCACGCCGTGCGCTTCGTGCAGCGCGCGGATCGTGTCGCCGAGCGCTTCGCCGAGGACGCGCGCCATCGGATGCGCGTCGGGCGCGACCACCTGCACGTCGAGCCCGCGCGTGCGCAGCGCGGCGGCCGCTTCGAGGCCGATGAAGCTCGCGCCGATCACGACGCAGCGCCGCGCCGTCTTCAACTTGCCGATCAGCGCATCGCAATCGGCGCGCGAACGCAGCACGTACACGTGCGGCAGATCCGCACCCGGCACGGTCAGCCGGTTCGGCTCGGCGCCGGTGGCCAGCAGCAGCGCGCCGTAGCCGACGCGGCTACCGTCCGCGAGCTCGACCGCGTGCTGCGCGGGATCGATCCGCGTGACGCGCGTGCCGCAGCGCACGTCGATGCGCTGCTCGGTATAGAACGACGCGCCGCGCAGCGGCAGCCAGTCGGCTTCGGCCGTGCCGGCCAGATAGTCCTTCGACAGGTTCGGCCGGTCGTACGGCGGCTCGCTGTCCGCGCTCAGCAGCGTGATCGCATGCGGATAGCCTTCCTGGCGCAGCGTCACGGCCGCCGCGATCGCGGCCGCACCGCCGCCGACGATCACCACCGATGCGGGCAGCCCCGCCGCGTTCAGCGCGGGCGGCGATGCGGCTGGCCGCGCATCGAGCACGACCGCGCGGCCGTCGCGCCGCTCGACGCGCCAGCACGTCAGGCCGTCGAGCGCCGGCGCGCGTAGCAGTGCGCCGGTGCGCAGGCAGAACGCCGCGTGATGCCACGGACAGCGGATCGTATCGCCGACCAGCAGCCCGTCGGCGAGCGGCGCGCCGTAGTGCGGGCATTGCGCGCCCACGGCAAACAGTTCGTCGGCGCGGCGCACCAGCAGCACCGTGGCGTCGCCGACCTGGCCCTCGATCATCGCGCCGTCGGCGAGGTCGTCGAGCGCGATCCCCTGCGCGAGATCGGGACGTGAAGACGAGGCGTCGCTTCCGGACATGGCGTGGCTCCCGGAGTGTGGGGTAACGATCCCATTATCGGCGTCCTTCCCGAAAAGAACAGGTACAGACGACCCCGCAGCGCACGCAAACACGGACTGTGGCTTGTACGCGATCCGCGACCGGCATGGAACGTCATCGACGTTGCGGCGCAACACGCCGGATGCGCGTGAGCGGGGGGCCGGCGAGCCGAGCAATCCGCGTACCGCCCCGCCTTCATCCCGTCACGAGGAGCGACCCGATGGCGACCCGTTCTATGCGTGCTCTATCCCGACCCGGTCGACGGCTATCCGCCGCATCACGTGCGCGACGCGATTCAGGTCATAACGCGAGCTTGCCGACCGTGACGATCGCGCGTTCGATCTCCGGCGACCACGGGCTGCTGTAGTTCAGCCGAATGAAATTGCGGTAGGTGTCCGCGATCGAGAACATGTAGCCGGGCCCGATCGTGATCCCCTGCTCCAGCGCGAGCTGGTACAGGCGCATCGCATCGACCTGCGCCGGCAACTCGACCCACAGCACGTAGCCGCCCGCCGGGCTCGAGATGCGCGTGCCTTCCGGAAAGAACCGCGACACCATCGCGCGCATCAGGTTCGCCTGCTGCGCATACGCCTTGCGAATCCGCCGCAGGTGATGCTCGTAACCGTCGCGTTCGAGGAACTCGGCGATCGCCAGCTGCGGCAGCGACGGCGTCGCCAGCGTGTTCAGGAACTTCAGCTTCTCGACCTGTTCGCGATAGCGGCCCGGCAACGCCCAGCCGATCCGGTACGCGGCCGTCAGGCTTTTCGAGAACGACGCGCAGTGCAGCACGATCCCGTTGCGGTCGAACGCCTTCAGCGCACTCGGGTGCGCATTGCCGAAATACAGTTCGTTGTACACGCCGTTCTCGATGATCGGCATGTCGATTTTAGTTGCGAACTCAACCAGTTCGCGCTTGCGCTCGTCGGGCATCTGGAAGCCGAGCGGATTCTGGAAGTTCGGCATCACCATGCACGCGGCGATCGGCTGAGACTTCGCGATCGCCGCCAGCGCCGCGATGTCGATTCCGTATTCCGGGTGTGTAGCGACCTCGATCGCCTTCATCCCCATCCGTTCGATCGCGTGCAGCATCGCGTAGAACGTCGGCGACTCCACCGCGATCGTGTCGCCCGGTTTCGCGACTGCCTGCAGACACAGGTTGATCGCCTCCGTCGCGCCGACCGTCACGATGATCTCGTTCGGGTCGACCGACATCCCGTTTTCCAGGTAGCGCCGTGCGATCTGCCGGATCAGGCGCGGATGGCCCGGCGGCAGCCCGTCGGTCACGCCCCACAGCGACTTGTCGCGGCCGGCCGCGTACGCGTAGCGGTTCAGCTTCTCGAACGGAAACAGGCTCGGGTCCGGGTACGGCGAGCCGAGCGGCACCGCGTCGTCGGTGCCGATCGCGCGCAGCGTCGACAGCACGAGCCGGCTCACGTCGACCGACGACGAGATCGCGATCGGCTTCGACGGCCGCAATTCGCGCACCGGCGCGTGCCCGTCGTCGTTGCGCAGGTTCACGAAGTAACCCGACTGCGGGCGGCTCTCCAGCAGCCCGCGGCTTTCGAGCAGCAAGTATGCGTGCAGCACGGTCGTGATGCTGATCCGGTGCTGCTGGCTCGCCTGCCGCACCGACGGCACACGATCGCCATGTCGATACACGCGTTGCCGGATGAGTCTCTCTATGTCGTTCGCGAATTTCTCGTAGAGCTTCATCCGCCTCGCCCCGCCAGCGGTGAACCAGCCTGCGACGCACAGGTGCGCGTGCCGTGCCGCTGCACGAAGCCGGATAGCCGTGTCCGGCCGCGGGCGTTCCGGTGCGAGCCACGTCCATTACCGAAATTGAAGGCGGATAGCAATGCGAAATCCATCATGAGAAGGATCGGCATCCTACTGCGTCATTTCGGCGAATGTAAGTGACAGTTTGGCGATCAAACCTCAAATCGCACACGTGTGGTGAACAGATGGAAACGCGGCAGCCGCGAGTCGGCGCCGCACCGAATCAATCTCGGTATAACGAAATGAACTGCCGAACCGACACCCCCATCGATCGGCCCTGCAAACACACGCATCACCGACGCGCATGCACATCGTCCTCGACGTCGTCGACCTCCGCTGGAAAGCGATGCTGGCCGAAGCTGAGGATCAGCACGCCTACCGCGAGCAGCACGATTCCGAACGTGGTCATCAGCATCCGCTCGGGGCTGTCGGTGGCGCCGCGCAGGATCAGGTCGCGCGCGAGCGACGTCATCGCAATGAACAGCGGAAAGCGCACCGGCAGCCGGCCGAGCCGCAGGTAACGCACGTTCATCGCGAGCACTTCGAGATAGAGGAACATCAGCAGCAGGTCGGTCAGCGACACCTCGCCCGCGAGCACGACCTTCCACGCCTCCTGCGTCATCGCGAACGCGGTCGCGAGACCGATCACGATCAGCCCGGCCAGCTCGGCCGCGTGGAGGAAGTGTCCGAAGCGGCGGCGGATGCGCTCGGCGGCCGTATCGGCGGAAACAGTGGACGTATTCAAGGCGATGACCGGTGCAATGAGGGTTGTGCCGCGATCGACGCTGGGTCGACACGGCGGATGGTTTCGGGCGGCGGAAAGCCCGTGACGCGCGCATCGGGAAAGGTTGCGCACGCACCGGCCGCGGTGGTGGCCTGCGCGACCGCGGACAGCGTGCGCCGGCAGCACTGGTGGAACGCGACGCCCGCATCGGTACACGCCACGTCGCCGCCCGCACGCGCCAGCAACAGCCGGCAGCCGAGATACCGTTCGAGGCGGTCTAGCCGCTCGCCGACTTGCGCGCGGCCGAGCTTCAGTTCGGACGCCGCGGCGGACACCCCGCCATGCTCGACCACCGCGACATAAATACGCATCGCTTCCAGCAGGTTCATCATGATGGTCCTCGTCGGCGGGCGGAGCGAACCTAATCTACTGCACGCGCCACGCCCGCTCAAGAGCACAGCGCCGCGGGTTTCAGGAGTACAGCTGCACGCCCGCGACGCGAAATCGGACCCCGATCAACCCATTCGAATGACAGATTGGCGATACGTGTTCCAAAGACCCGCCGAAGCTGCTAGATTGCATGCTCGACGACGTTACGCGGTGCGGCGAGGTCGCGCGCCGGGCGAACGCGCGGCCACCGAGCCTGCCTCCCCCTTGCGCGCCCGGGCGGCAGGCCGCCGCCGCTGCGGCCCGTTGCGCGATGCCCGCGCAACGTCCTTCATCCGCATGTCACAAAGAGAACAGTCGCATGACACAGTCCAACCGTTCGTCTTCGCGCGCCGCGGCATCCGCGGCCCGTCCGTCCCGACATGACTGACCGGCAGGCCGCGATGCAAACCCGTCCCCCGCTTTCCCAGGCCGTTCACAGCCCGATCACGCGCAGCGCGATCTTCCTCGTTGCCACCGTCAACCCCCGCGCCGAGCGCGCCGACACGATCCGCGCGTGGTGCGGCGACATCGCCGCGCTCGTGCGCTCGGTCGGCAAGCGCGTGCCGGACGGCAACCTGTCGTGCGTATGCGGCTTCGGCGCCGACGCCTGGGATGCGCTGTTCGGCGACCCGCGCCCCGCGTCGCTGCATCCGTTCCGCGAATTCGGCGCCGGCCAGCGCGTCGCGATCGCGACGCCCGGCGACATCCTGCTGCACATCCGCGCCGACGCGATGGACCTGTGCTTCGAACTCGCGACCCAATTGCTCGGCGCGCTCGGCGACGCGGTCACGGTCGTCGACGAGGTGCACGGCTTCCGCAACTTCGACCAGCGCGCGATGATCGGCTTCGTCGACGGCACCGAGAACCCGGAAGGCCGCGACGCGGTCGACTTCACGGTGATCGGCGACGAAGACGCCGAATTCGCGGGCGGCAGCTACGTGATCGTGCAGAAGTACCTGCACGACATGGCCGGCTGGAATGCGCTCGCGGTCGAGACGCAGGAGCGCATCATCGGGCGCACCAAGCTGTCCGACATCGAGCTCGCGCCGGACGTGAAGCCGTCGTGCTCGCACAGCTCGCTGACCACGCTCGACGAGAACGGCCAGGAAGTGAAGATCCTGCGCGACAACATGCCGTTCGGGCGCCCCGGCTCCGGCGAATTCGGCACCTACTTCATCGGCTACGCGCGCTCGCCGGCGCCGATCGAGCAGATGCTCGAGAACATGTTCGTCGGCCGCCCGCCCGGCAACTACGACCGGCTGCTCGACTACAGCCGCGCGGTCACCGGCTCGCTGTTCTTCGTGCCGTCGGCCGACCTGCTCGAGGCGCTCGCCGATCGCCCCGCACCGGGCGCCGAAGCCACCGCCACCGCCGCGCAGCCGGCCCCCGCATCGCCCGAGTCGCGTCGTGACGGCTCGCTGAACATCGGATCGCTGAAAGGAGCCAAAGCCTATGAATAACCTGCACCGCGAACTCGCGCCGATTTCCTCGTCCGCCTGGGAGCAGATCGAGGAAGAAGTCGCACGCACCTTCAAGCGCTCGGTGGCCGGGCGCCGCGTGGTCGACGTCGAGGGCCCGGCCGGCCCCGAGCTGTCGGCCGTCGGCACCGGGCATCTGCGCGAGGTCGCCGCGCCGCGCGAGCTGGTCGGCGCACGGCTGCGCGAAGTCCGCACGATCGTCGAGCTGACGGTGCCGTTCGAGCTGAGCCGCGACGCGATCGACAGCGTCGAGCGCGGCGCGCGCGATGCCGACTGGCAGCCGGCGAAGGACGCCGCGCAACGCCTCGCGTTCGCGGAAGACGGCGCGATCTTCGACGGCTATCTGGCCGCGGACATCGTCGGCATCCGCGAAGGCACGTCGAACCGCAAGCTCACGCTGCCGGCCGACGTCAGCGCGTATCCGGACGCGATCAGCGACGCGCTGGAAGCGCTGCGGCTCGCCGGCGTCGACGGCCCGTACTCGGTCGTGCTCGGCTCGGACGCCTACACGGCGCTCAGCGAGGCGCGCGACCAGGGCTATCCGGTCCTCGGCCACATCAAGCGCATCGTCAGCGGCGAGATCATCTGGGCGCCGGCGATCAGCGGCGGCTGCGTGCTGTCCACCCGCGGCGGCGACTATGAACTGCACCTCGGCGAAGACGTGTCGATCGGCTACACGGGCCATACCGACAAGGTCGTTCGCCTTTACCTGCGCGAAACGTTCACGTTCCTGATGCTGACGAGCGAGGCATCGGTGGCCGTGGCGCCGCAGGGCAACCCGGCGACCTGACGTTCCGCCCGCGCGATGCCCGACCGGCATCGCGCCCACCGGCCGCATGGCCGGCCGCACGTTCGTCGCCGATCGAACCATCCTGCATGGAGCGAGAAATGAGCGAATCGAATGAAGCACTACAGGCACTGCAAGCGTCGATCGACAGCCTGAAGCAGGCCGTCGACGCGAACGCGAGCCGCCAGGCCGGCGACACCGCCGTATTGTTCACCGTGGTGGCGCTGATGCTGGCCGAACTGCCGCCCGACACCCGCAACCTGATCGAGGATTCGTTCTCCGTCTGGGCCAATGGTCCGCAGAATGCGGCACTGTCAACCGACGTGAAGCAGATCGCACGGCAGAAACTTGCGATGACGCTCTCCGACTGACGCCGCCTCGTCACGGTTGGGCCATGTCCGGCCCGCACCGTGCAACCCGCCCGCTTCCCCAGGGGCCACGCGCCACGCACCGCTTGCGGTGCGCGCGCGGCCCGGCCTGACCCGTGCGCGCACGCTGCCGCGCTGCGCGCTCGCGCCGATGCGCGCGCGCCGTACTGCGTCGCGCGCATCCCTTCCCGTTTGCTCCCTGCCGGCGCCCTGCGCGCCGATGTCGCACCGCGCTTCGCGCGCGTCGCACGCCGCCACGTTTGCGCAGCCCGCACGCCGCACCCGCATGCGCGCTCGTCTGTACTCCTTGCGTCTCACGCTCGCACGCTTGTGAGGGTGCAATTCCCGGCCGGGCCGATGCGGAACTGTGTCTTGGAGGCCCTGGGCCGATTCGCTATTTTGAACGCAGTCGAAGTGATGGCGCAGGCGCCGCGAAGCAGCGGTATTGCCGGCGTCGAGCACGGCCGGTCGCCATGCCGGCGCGCGCGGCGCGACGGCGCCGGCCTGGCGCGCGCGCCGCCGGTCGCGTCGTGCGGCAGGCACGCCCCGGCGCCTTCGCGCATCGGGACTTCCGTTTCGATTCACGTTCATTGACAGGAGCCAGACCACCATGCCCGCACTTTGCGACATCTGTCACGCCCGGCCGGCCGTCGCGCGCGCCACCGTGATGCAGGACGGCGAGCGCAAGACGATCTCGATCTGCGACTACCACTTCCGTCAGCTGATGCGGCATCAGAGCATGCTGAACCCGTTCGACTCGCTGCTGGGCGGCGGCGCGTCGTCGCTGTTCGGCGAGTCCGGCGACACGTCGCCGCTCGCCGCGGAGATTCCGCGCGAGTCGGTCGACCCGACCGACGCGTTCAGCGAGCAGACGCTCGAACTGCTGCAGCGCGCGGCCGAGAAGGCGCACGAGCTGCGCCGCAGCGAACTCGACACCGAACACCTGCTGTACGCGCTCGCGGACACCGACGTGTGCGCCGTGCTGCTGAAGGAACTGAAGCTGTCGCCGCAGGACATCAAGTCGTACATCGACGAGCACGCGCACACCGGCACGGCCTCCCCCGATGCCTCGCTCGACAAGCTGTCGATCTCGCCGCGCGTGAAGAAGGCCGTGCAGTACGCGTTCCAGGCGTCGCGCGACCTCGGTCACTCGTACATCGGCCCCGAGCACCTGCTGATCGGTCTCGCGTCGGTGCCGGACAGCATCGCCGGCACGCTGCTGAAGAAATACGGCGTGACGCCCGAGGCGCTGCGCCAGAAGGTCGTGAAGGTCGTCGGCAAGGGCGCGGAAGACGGCCGCGTCGATGCGCCGACCGGCACGCCGAATCTCGACAAGTTCGGCCGCGACCTCACCGCGATCGCGCGCCAGGGCAAGCTCGACCCGGTGCTCGGCCGCGCGCAGGAAATCGAAAGCACGATCGAGGTGCTCGCGCGCCGCAAGAAGAACAACCCGGTGCTGATCGGCGAGCCGGGTGTCGGCAAGACCGCGATCGTCGAAGGGCTCGCGCAGCGGATCGTGAACGGCGACGTGCCCGAAGTGCTGCGCGGCAAGCGGCTCGTCGAAGTCAACATCAACTCGATGGTCGCCGGCGCGAAGTATCGCGGCGAGTTCGAGGAACGCGCGAAGCAGCTGATCGACGAAGTCACTGCGAAGCATGACGAACTGATTTTGTTCATCGACGAACTGCATACGATCGTCGGCGCCGGCCAGGGCGGCGGCGAAGGCGGGCTCGACATCGCGAACGTGCTGAAGCCGGCGCTCGCGCGCGGCGAGCTGAGCCTGATCGGCGCGACCACGCTGAACGAATACCGGAAGCACATCGAGAAGGACGCGGCGCTGGAGCGGCGCTTCCAGCCGGTGTTCGTGCCGGAGCCGAGCGTCGAGCAGACGATCGTGATCCTGCGCGGGCTGCGCGACAGCCTCGAGGCACACCATCAGGTGACGTTCGCCGACGACGCGTTCGTCGCGGCCGCCGAGTTCGCCGACCGCTACATCACCGCGCGCTTCCTGCCCGACAAGGCGATCGACCTGATCGACCAGGCCGCCGCGCGCGTGCGGATCGGCGCGACGTCGCGCCCCGTCGACATCCAGGAAGGCGAAGCGCAGATCGCGCAGTTGAAGCGCGAGCAGGACTACGCGACGTCGCGCAAGCGCTTCGATGAAGCGAAGCAGTTCGAAGAACAGATCAACGAGAAGCAGAAGTCGCTCGACGAAAAGATGGAAGCGTGGCAGCGCAAGACCGGTTCCGAGACGCTCGAGGTGACCGTCGAATCGGTCGCCGAAGTCGTGTCGCGGCTGACCGGCATCCCGGTGTCCGAGCTCACGCAGGAAGAGCGCCAGAAACTGCTGAAGATGGAGGAGCAGCTGCGCGAGCGCGTGGTCGGCCAGAACGACGCGGTGGTCGCCGTCAGCGACGCGGTGCGGCTGTCGCGTGCCGGGCTCGGCCAGACGCACCGGCCGATCGCGACGTTCCTGTTCCTCGGGCCGACCGGCGTCGGCAAGACCGAGCTCGCGAAGGCGCTGGCCGAGACCGTGTTCGGCGACGAGCAGGCGATCATCCGCATCGACATGTCCGAGTACATGGAGCGGCACGCGGTCGCGCGGCTGATCGGCGCGCCGCCCGGCTACGTCGGCTACGACGAAGGCGGCCAGCTCACCGAGCGCGTGCGGCGCCGCCCGTACAGCGTGATCCTGCTCGACGAGATCGAGAAGGCCCATCCGGACGTCTACAACGTGCTGCTGCAGGTGTTCGACGACGGCCGGCTGACCGACGGCAAGGGCCGCGTGGTCGACTTCAGCAACACGATCATCATCGCGACGAGCAACCTCGGCGCCGCGATCATCATGGACAACCTCACGCAGCCGGAAGCCGCGCGCAAGACCGACAAGGCGATCCGCGAGCAGCTGATGCAGGTGCTGAGGGGCCATTTCCGCCCCGAGTTCCTGAACCGGATCGACGAGGTGATCGTGTTCCATGCGCTGTCGAAGGAGAACATCCGCTCGATCGTGCAGATCCAGCTCGACCGCGTGGTGCGCACCGCCGCCGCGCAGGACATCACGCTCGTGATGGGCGACTCGCTCGTCGAACACCTGACCGAAGCCGGCTACCAGCCGGAGTTCGGCGCGCGCGAGCTGAAGCGGCAAGTTCGGCAGATCATCGAAACGAAGCTCGCGAAGGAGATCCTCGCGGACAAGCTTCAGTCGGGCGACCGCGTCGAAGTCGACTACGACACGGCCGGCGACACGGTGACGTTCAACAAGCTCGCGCCGCCTGATGCGAAGGACGCGAAGCAGGACGCCGCCGGCAAGGCCAGGCCGAACGGCAAGGCCGCGAAGGCATCGGCCGATGAAAAGGATGACGAAGCAAAGGCCGATACGCCGCCGCCCGTCGCGAAGACATCCGGCAAGAAGTCGTCCGGTGCGAAGAAGGACGCGCACTGATACCACGCGGGCCCGCTTGTCCGGGCCCGCATGACCGGCGCCGTCCGCCGGACGGCGCCGCCCCAACGCCGCGACGCGGCGCAACCCGAGCCACCCCGCAGCGGGCCCGGCTCATGGAGATTCACATGACAAATCGACGCGAAGTGCCAGGCATCAGGAAGTACGATGGGCCCGCCGGCGGTTGGGGCGCGCTTCGCGCGACAGCCGAGGCCGTGCGCACGCAGATGGAAACCATCGAGGCGCCGATCGTGCTGATGCGGACCAACCAGCCCGACGGTTTCGACTGTCCCGGCTGCGCGTGGCCCGACAAGGAACACAAGTCGACGTTCCAGTTCTGCGAGAACGGCGCGAAGGCCGTCACGTGGGAGGCCACGACCAAGCGCGTGACGCCCGAGTTCTTCGCGGCGAACACCGTGTCGTCGCTGCTGCGGATGTCCGACTACGAGCTGGAGAACATGGGCCGGCTCACGCATCCGCTCGTCTACGATCGCGCGACCGACACGTTCCGCGCGGTCGAATGGGACGACGCGTTCGCGCGCATCGGCGAGGTGCTGCGCGCGCTGCCGCCCGAGCAGGTCGAGTTCTATACGTCGGGGCGCGCGTCGAACGAAGCCGCGTACCTGTATCAGCTGTTCGCGCGCGAGCTCGGCACCAACAACTTCCCCGACTGCTCGAACATGTGCCACGAGCCGACCAGCGTCGGCCTGCCGCAGTCGATCGGGATCGGCAAGGGCACGGTGTCGCTGGAGGATTTCGACCACTGCGAGCTGATCATCTCGATCGGCCACAACCCCGGCACGAACCACCCGCGGATGATGGGCACGCTGCACGAGTGCTCGCGCCGCAACGTGCCGATCATCGTGTTCAACCCGTTGCGCGAGCGCGCGCTCGAACGCTTCGCCGATCCGCAGGACATGATCGAGATGGCGTCGTTCGGTTCGACGCGCATCGCGTCGACGTACTACCAGGTCGACGCGGGCGGCGACGCGGCCGCGCTGAAGGGCATCATGAAGGCGCTGCTGCAGCTCGAGGCCGAGCGCGGCGACGTGCTCGACCGCGACTTCATCGCGCAGCACACCAGCGGCTTCGACGCGTTCTCCACCGACCTGCAGGCCACGTCGTGGGACGACATCGAGCGCGCGAGCGGCCTGAGCCAGGCGCAGCTCGAGCAGGTCGCGCTCGCCTATGCGAAATCGAACGCGACGATCGTCACGTACGGGATGGGCGTCACGCAGCACAACAAGGGCACCGCGACCGTGCGGCTGATCGCCGACCTGTTGCTGATGCGCGGCAACTTCGGCAAGCCCGGCGCGGGCGTATGCCCGCTGCGCGGCCACTCGAACGTGCAGGGCAACCGCACGGTCGGCATCACCGAGAAGCCGTCGGCCGAGTTCCTGCAGAAGATCGAGGACGTGTGCGGCTTCAAGCCGCCCGCGCATCACGGGCACGACGCCGTGCAGGCCATGCAGGCGATGGTCGACGGCCAGGCCAAGGCGCTGCTGTGCCTCGGCGGCAACTTCGCGGTCGCGCTGCCCGATCCCGAGCTGTCGTTTCCCGCGATGGCGAAGCTCGATCTCAGCGTGCATCTCGGCACGAAGCTGAACCGCTCGCATCTGCTGGTTGCGAAGGAAACCTACATCCTGCCCGTGCTCGGCCGCACCGAGCTCGACATGCAGGCGAGCGGCCGGCAATCGATCACCGTCGAGGATTCGATGTCGATGGTCCACGCGTCGGCCGGCAAGCTCAAGCCGGCGTCCGACGCGTTGCGCTCGGAGCCCGCGATCGTCGCGGGGATCGCGCATGCGACGCTGCCGAACAGCAAGGTCGCGTGGCTCGACCTGATCGCCGACTACGACCGCATCCGCGACCTGATCGACAAGACGGTCCCCGGCTTCGAGGCGTTCAACGAACGGATCCGCACGCCGGGCGGCTTCCGCCTGCCGCTGCCGCCCACCGAGCGCGTGTGGCCCACGCCGACCGGCAAGGCGATGTTCTCGGTCTACACGGGCGTGAAGGAAGACGCGGGCGTGCTCGGCGCCGAGCAGGTGCTGCGGCTGATCACGCTGCGCAGCCACGACCAGTACAACACGACGATCTACGGGCTCGACGACCGCTATCGCGGCGTGTTCGGGCGGCGCGACGTGCTGTTCATGAACGCGGCCGATCTCGCGAAGTACGGGCTCGAACACGGCGACCTCGTCGACATCGAGACGATCACCGCCTCGGGCCGCACGCTGCGCCTCGAGAAGATCACTGCGATCGAGTACGACATCGCGCCGGGGTCGGTCGGCGCGTATTACCCGGAAGCGAACGTGCTCGTGCCGCTCGACTACATCGACAAGGAAAGCGGCACGCCGTCGTACAAGTCGGTGCCGGTGCGGGTCGCGCGTTCCGCGGTCGTGTGATCCGCGGGCGGGTTCGCGACGTACGGCACGCTAGGACATGCCGCGAATCCGAACCTGCCCTCCCTCTCCTTTCTCATCTCCTGGCGGCCGCATCGCAACCGATGCGGCCGCCGCTTCATTCAATCGCGGCGAACGACGATCCGCTTACCGCGCCGCCGACGGCGGCAAAGCCGCGCCCGTCTGCCGGCGACGGTACGCGCTGTCGCGCGTCGCGAGCCAGTAGTACAGCGGCGACGTCAGCGCGAGCCCGACGAGCCAGGACAGGTCGGCGCCGCCGAGATGCGCGGGAATCGGGCCCGCATACATCGGCGTGTTCATGAACGGGATCTGCACGACGATCCCGATCGCATACGCGAGCAGCGCCTGCGGATTGAAGCGGCCATATACGCCGCCGTCCGCCATGAAGATCGACTGGATGTCGTACTTGCCCTTGTGGATCACGTAGAAGTCGATCAGGTTGATCGCCGTCCACGGCACCAGCACGACGAGCAGCGCGAGCACGAGATCGACGAGATTGCCGACGAAGTTGGTCGACGCGCCGATCGCCGCGTAGCAGCATGCGATGAAGATCACCACCGACACCACCGCGCGCGTCTTCGCGGTCGGAATCCACTTGTATGCGAAGGTCTGCACCGACGTGATGACGGCGAGCACCGCGCCGTACAGGTTCAGCGCGTTGTGGCTGATCACGCTCAGCAGGAACAGCACCAGCATCAGCGGGCCGAGCGGGCCAGTCGCCTGCTTGACCGCGTCCATCGTGTCCGCGCCGGCCGGCACCGCGAGCACCGCGACCGCGCCGAAGATGAATGCGAGCGTCGAGCCGATCGTGCAGCCAAGATAGGTCGCCCAGAACGTCGACGCGACGCCGGCGTCTTCCGGCAGGTAGCGCGAATAGTCCGACACGTACGGTGCGAACGCGATCTGCCACAGCGCGGACAGCGACACCGTTGCCAGCCACCCGGCGAAATCGAAGCCGCCGCGCGTGAGGAAATCGGCGGTGCTCACGTGCGACAGGATCATCCAGAAGCCGACCACGATGCCGATGCCCAGCACCCATGTGCCGATCCGGTTCAGGATGTGGATGAACCGGTAGCCGACGATCCCGATCAGCCCGGACCCCACCGCGCCGATCACGATGCCGACGGGCACCGGCACCGACGACGCGATGCCGTGCACCGACTTGCCGGCCAGCACGATGTTCGACGCGAAGAAGCCGACGTACATCACCGCCGCGATCACCGTGACGAGCAGCGCGCCCCACGAACCGAACTGCGCGCGGCTCTGGATCATCTGCGGGATGCCCATCTGCGGCCCCTGCGCCGAATGCAGCGCCATCAGCACGCCGCCGACCGCCTGGCCGACGACGATCGCGACGATCGCCCACATCAGGTTCAGGTGAAAGAGCTGCACGCCGAGCGCGCCGGTCACGATCGGCAGCGGCGCGATGTTGCCGCCGAACCAGAGCGTGAACAGGTCGCGCACCTTGCCGTGGCGTTCTGCGGGCGGCACGTAGCCGATCGTGTGTTTCTCTATCATGGGGGACGCGTTGCGGTCCGCGGTCGTCATGGCGAAGTCTCCTGTGCTGCGCGGCGATGCGCGCGTGCCGTTTCAGCCGGCGCGCGACCGTGCGCGCGCCTGCAATCGGGTCCGGACACGCGGGCGACGCCGATCGGCGCGCCGGCACCCACTACGCGCGGGGACGGATGACATGCCCCGCCGGTGCGTGCGCGCTTTTGTCGCGATCCGGATTGGAGACGATGGTGCGCCACGCATGCGGCGACCGGAAAATACTAAAAATATTTCCGGGACATACGAAAAAGCTCTGCAGCGGAAACGGCGGCGCCGATTTTCTTCGGTTAAGGTGCTACCCGAAACGATGGACCGGTTGCGCGCGCCGGCGACGCGTGCGCGCCGGAGCCGAGTAACAGGGGTATCAGGGGTAACAGCGGTAACAGAGGTGCTCGTGGCTCACTACACTTTGCGGCAACTGAAATATTTCGTGACGACGGTGGAATCCGGCAGCGTCGCCGAGGCGTCGCGCCAGCTCTTCATCGCGCAGCCGTCGATCTCCAGCGCGATCAAGGGGCTCGAGGAGAGTTTCGGCGTGAAGCCGTTCATCCGCCATCACGCGCAAGGCGTGTCGCTGACGCCGAGCGGCACGCGTTTCTACCGGAAGGCGCAGGAACTGCTGCGCATCGCGCACGAATTCGAACAGAATGCGCTCGCCGACAACGACGTGGTCACCGGCCAGATCGACATCGGCTGCTTCGAGACCGTCGCCCCGCTCTACCTGCCGCAACTGATCGCGGGCTTTCGCGAGCGCTACCCCGGCGTCAACATCCGGCTGCGCGACGGCGACCAGCAGGAGCTCGTGCAGGGCCTCACGGCCGGCACCTTCGATCTCGCGTTCCTCTACGATCACGATCTCGACGGCACGATCGAAACCGAGCCGCTGATGCCGGCGCAGCAGCCGTACGTGCTGCTGCCGGAGAACCACCGGTTCGCGGGCCAGCCGCACGTCTCGCTGCGCGACCTCTGCGTCGAGCCGATGATCCTGCTCGACGTGCTGCCGAGCCGAACATACTTCGTCAGCCTGTTTCACGAACTCGGGCTCACGCCGAACATCGTGTTCGCTTCGCCGTCGATCGAGATGGTGCGCGGGATGGTCGGCCAGGGGTTCGGCTTCTCGCTGCTCGTCACGCGGCCGCATTCCGAATACACGTACGACGGCCGGCGCGTCGTGACGATCGCCCTCAGCGAAACGGTCAGCCCGTCGGGGCTCGTGAGCGCACGGCTCAAGCGCGGGCAGCTGACGAAGCAGGCGCAGTCGTTCGTCGAGTTCTGCCGCGAGCGGCTTGCGCAGATCGTCGCGGAATCGGTGCGGTAGAACGACGGGGAAAGACGCACGCGCGGGGGGGCGCGCAGCGTGCGGTGTGCGGTGTGCGGCCCGACTACCCGACCGACTCAGTCGACTGAATCCGCTGAGTCGGCTGAGTCGTGCGGATCGATCGAATCAACCCGCTTCAGCGAGATACGCCGCAAGCCGGGCGAGCATCGCGTCGCATCCGTGCAGCTGCTCGACCGTGACGAACTCGTCGGGCTTGTGCCCCTGGTCCATGCTGCCCGGCCCGCACACGACGGTCGGAATGCCGGCCTGCCCGAACAGTCCGCCCTCGGTGCCGAACGCGACCGTGCCGAACGCGACGGAGCCGCTCAGCATCGCGAGCAGTCGCGCGGCTTCGCTGTCCGGCGACGTCGCGAGTCCCGGATACGCGCCGAGCGGCTCCAGGCGAATGTCGGTATCGGGCTGCACCGCGCGCATCTTCGGCAACAGTTCGGATTCCGCATAATCCTGCAGCTTCCTTGGCACGTCGTGCGCATCGAACGCCGGCAGCGCCCGCACCTCGAAGTCGAACTCGCATTCGGCCGGCACGATGTTCAGCGCGCGGCCGCCCTTGATCAGTCCCGCCTGCACGGTCGAGAACGGCGGATCGAAGCGGTTGTCGCGATGCTCGGGCCGCGCGAGCGCCGCGCCGATCTCGCCGAGCCGACCGATCAGCTTCGCCGCGTAGTCGATCGCGTTGACGCCGAGCGGCGCGTACGCCGAGTGGCACGCCGCGCCCTTCACGTGGCAACGCATTGCGAGCTTGCCCTTGTGACCGAGCACCGGCTTCAGTTCGGTCGGCTCGCCGATCAGGCACAGGCGCGGCCGGTGCGCGCGCGCGGCCAGCGCGTCGAGCATCGGCCGCACGCCGAGACAGCCGACTTCCTCGTCGTAGGAAAACGCGAGATGCACCGGCAGGCTCGATGCCCGCGCGACGAACGCCGGCACCGCCGCGAGCACCGACGCGATGAAGCCCTTCATGTCGGCCGTGCCGCGCCCGTACAGCCGGCCGTCGCGTTCGGTCAGCCGGAACGGCTCGACCGTCCACGCCTGCCCGTCGACCGGCACCACGTCGGTATGGCCCGACAGCGCGATGCCGCCGCGATCGCGCGGCCCGATCGTCGCGTACAGACTCGCCTTCGTGCGTTCCGCGTTGTAGAACAGCTCGCTCTCGACGCCGAAGCCGCCGAGATAATCGCGGATGAATTCGATCATCGTGAGGTTCGAATCGCGGCTGACCGTCGCGAAGCCGATCAGCCACTCGAGCAGTGCGCGGCTCGATGTGTCACTCATCGCCCGGCACTCCGTAGCTCGGCGCGGCGGTCGGGTTCAGCGCGCGCGTCTGGTAATCCTGCATCTGCGGGCGATACGCGTGCCACAGCGCATCGAGCTGCCCGATCGGATCGGCATCGGCCCAGTCGACGCGCAGGTCGACGATCGGCCAGGTCACGTCGCCGGCCACCTTCAGCGCGGCCGAATGCACGGGCCCGGCCTCGCCGCCCGCCGCGATCGCCGCGTGCATTGCGGCCAGCAGGCGATCGGGCAGCAGCCCGGGCGCCTGCTCGAACGCGCGCGCCATCGCATCGATCACGGCCGGCGCGGCCAGCAGGTTGCCGGCCGCCACGCATTGCTCGCCCTGCACCGCATGGTGCGTGCCGAGCGCTTCCTTGCCGGTGAAGCACGCGGTCTGCCCCTGCCCGTCGATCACCGTGACCTGCCGGTACTGGCTCCAGCCGTTCGCGCTGAGCGCGTGGTCGAGCGCGGCGGCCGGCGCGAGTTGCCGATGCTCGATCAGATCGAGGATCTGCGGGCCCAGCGCCGGCAGCGTGATGTTCTGCGTCGCGACCGCGCCGACGCCCGCGCGCACCCAAGGGCAGCGTGCGCCCACCGCGATGCTCGACGAGCTGATCGCGATCCCGAGCTGGCCCGTTTCCGGGCAGCGCCCGACGATGGAGAAAGTCATGTCGGCTCCTATGCGCGGTTCGGCTGCCAGTTGTCCGGGATCACGGCGATCACGTCGATCTCCATCAGCCACTGCGGCTGGCCGAGCGCCGACACGACGAGCCCCGTCGAGATCGGATAGACGCCCTTCAGCCACTTGCCGACTTCCTGGTACACCGGCTCGCGATAGCGCGGGTCGATCAGGTAGGTCGTCGTCTTCACGATGTGCGTGATGTCGCTGCCGGCTTCCTCCAGCAGCTGCTTCACGTTCTTCATCGCCTGCGCGGCCTGCGCGCGCGGATCGCCGAGGCCGATCAGGTTGCCGTCGAAATCGGTGCCGACCTGGCCGCGCACGTACACGGTATTGCCGGCGCGCACGGCCTGGCACAGGTCGTTGTCGAGCGTCTGGTTCGGGTAGGTGTCCTTCGTGTTGAACATGCGGATACGGGTGTGGGTAGGCTGGCTCATCGAGGTCCTTCGATTGACGGTGGGTGCGCCCGCCGCAGCGGAAGCGGTCGCGGCGGGTTCGGGTTGTAGCGAGGGCGCCGCGTCCGGGCTGCTTGCCGCGCGCGGGCCGTGGCGTGAGCGCGTATCAGTCGATCGTGTCGACGAGCGGGCAGGCATCGACCCGCGCCGTGTGCGCCGTGTCGTCGTGCGCGATGCGCGTCTCGGCGCGGCGTCGCGATGCGTCGTGATAGTCGAGGTACTTGCGCTGCGTGACGATGTGGTCGGCGATGTGTTTCGCGTCGTGCCACACGCCCCAGATGAAGCTGGAGCCGCGTCGCGACAGCCACGGCAGTCCGAGGAAATAGATGCCCGGCTCTTTCGACACGCCGCGCTGATGCTGCGGCTTGCCGTTCGCGGCGAACGCGTCGACGTTCAGCCAGCCGTAGTCGACCGCGTAGCCCGTCGCCCAGACGATCGACGTGACGCCGGCGCCGGCCAGGTCGAGCGCGAGGATCGGCTGCGCGACGCAATCCGGATCCGGCAGGATGCGGCGCGCTTCCGGTTCCTCGGGCAGGTCGAGGCCGTTGCGTGCCGCGTATGCGTCGGCCGCGTCGAGCAGCGACAGGTAGTTCTCGTCGCCGCGGGCGAGATTGACCGCGAGATCGCGTTCGAACACCGCGACGCCGCCGTCGAACGATTTCGTCAGCCCCACGAGCGTCACGCCCTGGTGCGCGAGTGCGCGGAAATCGACCGTGTGGCCGCCGCGCGCACCGCTCACCGCGATCGTCACGTGTTCGCGTCCGGGCGTCGCGACTTCCTTGTCCCATTCGCCGAGCACGCCGAGCCACCAGCAGAAATCGCGGCCGCGATACGCGCGCGGCGGGCGGTCATGCGGGCCGACCGACAGATAGACCTGCCGTCCCGCGCGCTGCAGCTCGTCGGCGATCTGCACGCCCGACGAACCCGCGCCGACCACCAGCACCGCACCGTCCGGCAATTGCGCCGGGTTGCGATAGTCGGCGGAGTGGATCTGCACGAGGCTTGCATCGTCCGGCGCGATCGGCGGGATGACCGGACGCTGGAACGGGCCCGTCGCGACGACCACGCGGGTCGCCTCGATCGTGCCCTCCGAGGTTTCGACGATGAACCCCGGCTTGCCCGTGTTGCGCACGACGTTCTTCACTTCGACGCCGGTGCGGATCGGCGCGTCGAACTTGCGCGCATAGGCTTCGAAGTAGTCGGCGACCTGGTCCTTCGACGCGAACGCATCGGGATCGAGGCCGTCGAATTCGAGGCCCGGAAAGCGGTCGTGCCACGCGGGGCCGTTCGCGACCAGCGAATCCCAACGCCCGGTGCGCCAGCGCTCGGCGATGCGGTCGCGCTCCAGCACGAGATGCGGCACGCCGAGCTTGCCCAGGTGCTCGCTCATGGCCACGCCGGCCTGGCCGGCCCCGACGACCAGCGTATCGATTGAGGTTGTTTCCACTGCCACGGCTGTCTCCTTGAAGTGCGGCTCGCGGCGATGCTCGTGTCGTCGCGCGAGGGGGAATGGAGACATTCTGCTGACAGCCCGGCTAGGGCGAAACGATCATTTTTGTGGTTGTTGACGAGAAAAAAGCTGGGGCGATCGAGCATGGCTGGCGGAACGGGCATACAGCACCGCGTTCGGCCCAGACTGCCCAACGCTATTCCTGCGTATGTGCACGGTCGATGCGATGCCCGGCGGAAACGGGAAGCGTGTCCGAAACCGGCAGCGCCGGTTTCGCCGCATCGATCAATGTCGCTTTGTTGCCGTCCCACTTGGGCAGTTTGGCCGGCGGCAGCGGCACGACCTTGTCAAGGTTCGGCAGGCGAAGGTCCGGATCGCGCTCGAGGCGGTCGGCGAGAATTCCGTAGCGATCGGCGCGTGCCTCGTCCTTGACATGGCCGACCAACGGATCACCCTTGCCAAATGAAGCGCTCAACCATCCGGCACTTTCGGCGCTCCCAAATTTCACACCCGCATGCAAGGTTTTGAGTGCACGTTGGTTGTTCTCGCCCAATTCTGGGCGATCACCGATGATCGTCGTCCCCAGTTCATATGCTGCACGCCCGTTACCCTGCGCGACACCGCATTCCAGCATTTGAAGCGCAATCTTGCGATTACCCCAAAAGCCTGCTTTGGGATCGTCATAAATCGCGTCCATCTTGCCCCCAAGATATGCCATCGCATTCGGACTCCCCATATCCGCAGCCAGTTGCCAGAATGCATAGGCTCTGCTCGCATCCTGCTTCACCCCCATCCCGTCCATGTAATACGTGCCCATCAAATCGTAGGCCGCCGGAATGCCGAGTTTCATCGCCTGTTCAGTGATCTGAACGGCATGTTCGGAATCACCATCCACGCCTTCGCCGCGAGCATACGCATTCGCCAGATTCAACATCGCCTTCCAGTGTTTGCGCTCGGCGGCCTTCGCCCATAACTCGACGGCCCCCCTATAGTCGCGCTGATCCGGCCACAGCAACGAACTGGTGAGCGCGATCGCTCGCGTATTCCAACGATCTGCCTCTGGATCGATCCGAGGAACAACGTCGGCTTCATGTTTGCATTCGAACGCTTCGCGGTGCGGATTGAACGCAGTCAGCGACATGTTGCGAGGAAGCGAATCGTTCCTTGAACAGGCGGCACATCCAACGATCAGAAGAACGGAAGCCAATCGGATCTGCCGGCCACGGTCCGCGGTAATCAGACGCAATCGAATTCGCACGATATCGAATACCTTGCACGACAAGAAATGAATGCACGGTCACGTGCGCAGTATGGAACGGCACAAACGGCCTGCTGACAAGGCCCTCATCCGGCAATTTCATGGGCCGTCGGCAATGGCCCGCAGTCGGGACAGCATCTCCGTTCATATGCCGCTGATTTTACGTTGCGTCCCTTTAACCTGTCCCCACCCCACAATTCTTGACTATGCGCACGCCGTCGAACTGGTAGGATGCGCATCACTAGGCGAGACGCATCCGGCGCACCTGATCGTTCCCCTTTTCGATCTCCCGCACGCGATCCCCTTGCCGCGCCGAGCCACGGCTCAGCCCCCCGTCGAACCCCGCAACACCCCGGCGTCGGCCCCACCCGACCCGTTGCAGCAACCGTTGGAGTAGCGCACGTTGCGCCTGCAAGCATGAAGAAACTGAAGCAGCACATCCGCATCCTGGGCGAGATCGACCGCACGCCGCTGGTACGCGCCGGCGCGCTGCTGTTGATGGCCGGCTTGCTGTACCTGCTGTGGCCGTCGGCCGAAACCGCCTACCTCGCGATGGAGTCGGTCATACGCTGACGCAGCACGCCCATCCCCACACTACGCTATACTCGCGCAATGGAAACCAAACCTGCCTCGCCGAACGTGCATCGCTGGTGGCGCGCCTGACCCAGGCGGCCCGTTTCCTTTTGCATGTCCCGAACGTGATGCCGCCAGCCATGGCGGCATTGTCGTTTCTGCGCCCGAATCATGGCTGGTGGCTTCGATAACCCGGAGCCAATCCACACCATGACGCACCCGACCCGACCGACCATCCTCACCGGCGACCGCACGACCGGCCCGCTGCATCTCGGCCACTACATCGGCTCGCTGCGCGCGCGCGTGCAGATGCAGCACGACGCGACGCAGTTCCTGCTGCTCGCCGACACGCAGGCGCTGACCGACAACATGGGCCGTCGCCAGCGCGTCACCGAAAATGTGATCGAGGTCGCGCTCGACTACCTGGCCGTCGGCATCGACCCGGCGATCTCGACGATCGTCGTCCAGTCGCAGGTGCCCGAGCTCGCCGAACTGTCGCAATACCTGCTCAACCTCGTCACGGTCGCGCGCCTCGAGCGCAATCCGACCATCAAGGAAGAGATCCGCCTGCGCGGCTTCGAGCGCGACATCCCGGCCGGCTTCCTGACCTATCCCGTCAGCCAGGCCGCCGACATCACCGCGTTCAAGGCGACGCACGTGCCGGTCGGCGACGACCAGCTGCCGATGATCGAACAGACCAACGAACTCGTGCGCCGCTTCAACGCGACGGTCGACAAGCCGGTGCTGGTGGAATGCGAGGCCGTGCTGTCGGCGGTCACGCGGCTGCCGGGCATCGACGGCAAGGCGAAGATGAGCAAGTCGCTCGGCAACGCGATCACGCTCGGCTCGACGCCGGACGAGATCACGCAGGCCGTGAAGGACATGTACACGGACCCGAACCACCTGCGCGTCAGCGATCCCGGCCAGGTCGAAGGCAACGTCGTGTTCACGTTCCTCGACGCGTTCGAGCCTGACGTGCAGAAGGTCGACGAACTGAAGGCGCACTATCGCCGCGGCGGCCTCGGCGACAGCGTCGTCAAGCGCGTGCTGAACGAGCGGCTGCAGGCGCTGATCGAGCCGATCCGTGCGCGCCGCCGCGAATTCGAGGCGGACAAGGCGGAGGTGATGGCGATCCTGAAGCGCGGCACGATGCATGCGCGCGAGGTGGCCGGCGCGACGCTGGCCGAGGTGAAAGGCGCGATGGGGCTCACGTATTTCGATTGAGCCGTGCGCGGCAAACGCGGCCGAGCGACGTGGCGTGGCGTGGCGCAATGCCGGCGCCGCGCTTACCCCGATGTCCACCGGCACACCGCGAAGCCGCGGTCAGTCGTCCGCAAGCACCGTCACGACCGCTCGTGCGCCGACGGCGCTGCGTGGCACACGGCCTCGATCCGGTTGCCGGCAGGGTCGACGAGAAACGCCGCGTAGTAGTCGGCGTGATAATGCGGCCTCAATCCGGGATCGCCGTCGGACTGCCCGCCCGCGGAGCGCCCTGCCTCGAAAAATGCATGTACCTGCTCGCGAGAAGCGGCCTTGAAGCACCAGTGCCGCTTGCTCGTTCCGACTTCGGCGGGATCGAGATACACGGCCAGGAAAGTCGAGGTGGTGTCGTTTGCATTGCAGCGTTCGCCGTAACCGAGTGCGGCGGGCCGGTCGTAGACCTTGGCCGCGCCAAGTGCGGACATGATGCCGTCATAGAACGGGCGTGCCTGGTCGATATCAGGAACGCCGATGGACACGTGATCGAGAAGTTGCATGGGATTGGCTCCGTTGAACGAGCACGAGTCTACACAAACATGTCACTTCGAACCGGCTAGCGGTACAACCAGATCGCAAAACCGGAGGACAGGATTCCATGACGGACGACCGCCACATTTGGGAAGCACTGGAAGCTCGTTCGCGAGGAGGCGGCAATATCGAGCAAACAGCGGATTACCGCGGAGACCTCGATCGCCGACGATCTCGGACAAACCGGAGACGACGCGGACATCTTCATGGAGCGCTTCTTCGCCCGATTCGGTGTGGATCGCGGCGACTACGATTTCGGGCGTTACTTCCTGATGGAGGGTGAAGGGCTCCTGTATCACCTGGTTCGCAAGTTCATTCTCAGGAAGCCCCATACGTTCGATCGAGACGCGTTGACCGTCGGCATGCTGGGCAAAGCCATCGCGCTGGGTGCGTGGGACGCGGATGCGATCAGGAACTGATCCTCACGCAGCGTCACCGACGCTTTGATCGGCGCGTCGAACACGGCGCCCGCCACGCGTCACTTCATCTGCATCAGCTGCACGAGGTTGCCGCACGTATCGTCGAGCACCGCGACCCGCACGGGCCCCGCGTCCATCGGCGCCAGCGTGAAGCGCACGCCGAGCGCGTCGAGCCGCGCGAACTCCGCGTCGAGATCGTCGACCTGGAACGACGCCGCCGGAATGCCGTCCTCGTAGAGCGCCTGACGATAAGGCCCGACCGCACGATGATGGCTCGGCTCGAGCATCAGCTCGGTGCCGTCAGGCTGGTCCTTCGACACGACCGTCAGCCAGCGGTACTCGCCCACCGGCACGTTGTTCTTCAACCGGAAGCCGAGGGTGTCGGTATAGAACGCGAGTGCCTTGTCCTGATCGTCGACAAAGATGCTCGTCACGTAGATGCGCATGTGATGTTCTCCGAATCACGCGTGCCGCCGCGCGCGTCGTCGCCGTGCCGCTCACGTGATCTGATACGTCGATGCCGGCACGAATTCCTCCGGCATCGCGCGATCGCCCAGCTCGAGCACCGACCGTTCGATCGTGCGCGCCATCGCATCGAGCGCGAGCGCGTTCGGCGCGAGGCCGAACGGCTCCGCGACCTCGTTCGCGATCGCTTCGAGCGCGATCAGCGTGTACGAAATGAACACGCAAATCAGCGGCGTGAAAAACTCCGTCGAATCGACGAGGCCGAACGGCAGCAGCACGCAATAAGCATAGACGGTGCGATGCAGCAGCACGCTGTACGAGAACGGAATCGGCGTCGTCAGGATCCGCTCGCAGCCGCCCACCGCCTTGCCCAGCTCGACCAACTGCGCATCGAACATCCAGCACGTCGCGTCGCTGCCCGGCGCGCGGCCCAGCGCGCGGACGATCCCGCCGCGCAGTTCGTCGAGAATCGCGACGGGCTGGTAGCACTTGTGCGCGAACGCGGCGGCGCGCTCGGCGCCGAGGATGCGCTGCAGGTCTTGCGCCGGATCGGTATGACGCAGCTGATGCTTCAGCGCATACGTGAACGCGATCAGCAGATCGGCGAGCCGGTTGCACTCCGCGTCGCCGACGCTGTCGGGCAGGTAGCGCCGCAGTTGCGACGTGACGGTGCGCGCGGCGATCAGCAGGTTGCCCCACAGAAGCCGCGCCTCCTTGAAGCGCTCGAAGCTCGCGTTGTTGCGAAACGCGAGAAAGATCGCGAGCGCGAGCCCGAACAGCGTGAACGGCGCGGTGTTCAGCGGAATCTTCTCGCCGAAGATGCGCCCGTTCGTGAAGACCGCCAGCGTGCTGACGACCGCCATGAACCCGAGTTGCGGAATGATCGACTGCAGCACGGAGCCGTTCCATACGAACAGCATCCTGAGCCAGTTTTGTCGTGGTCTGACGATCATGGTGTTGTCTCGACTGCCAAGGAAATACGCAATGCGGAGCGCCGCCGCCCGATGTGCGACGGCCCGCGCGTGGCGGGCCGCTGTCCGATCGCTACCGGGCCGGGTGACGAGCCGCACGGCGGCTGCGCGAGATGATACGCCCGCGCACGCCGCGCGCCGTCACCGGCCGCGCCGGTCAGTGATAGCCGGCGTCGCCCTCGCGCACCTTGCCGCGGAACACGCGGTACTGCATCGCGTTGTACACGAGGATGATCGGCAGCACGATCACGGTGCCGACGAGTGCGAACAGCTGGCTCGAATGGCTCGACGACGCATCCCAGATCGTCAGCGACGGCGGCACGATGTTCGGCCAGATGCTGATCACGAGGCCGGTATAGCCGAGGAACACGAGCGCGAGCGTCAGCAGGAACGGCGTTGCCTCGTGCCGGCGCTTCAGCGTATGGAAGATGCCCCACACGCATGCGACGACGAGGACCGGCACCGGCAGGAACCAGCCGAGGTTGCCGCTGCCGAACCAGCGGTGCGCGACGGCCGGCAGCCCGATCACGGTCCACAGGCTGACCACGCCCATCACGGCGAGCAGCACGCCCGCGAGCGGCTTCATCAGCACGCGCATCTTGCGCTGCAGTTCGCCGTCGACCTTCAGGATCAGCCAGCCGCAGCCGAGCGTCGCATAGGTGACGAGCACGCCGATCCCGCAGAAGAGGCTGAACGGCGACAGCCAGTCGAACGGCCCGCCCGCGAACTGGTTGTTCACGATCCGGATGCCCTGCAACAGCGAACCCAGCGTGACGCCCTGGCAGAACGCGGCCAGCGCGGAGCCGCCGATGAACGCGAGATCCCACAGGTGTTGCGTGCGGTTCGCCTTCGCGCGCAACTCGAACGCCGCGCCGCGGAAGATCAGCCCGACCACCATCAGGATCAGCGGCAGGTAGTTCGCCGGCAACAGCGTCGAGTAGACGACCGGGAATGCGCCGTACAGGCCCGCGCCGCCGAGCACCAGAAAGGTCTCGTTGCCGTCCCACACCGGCGCGACGGTATTCAGCATGACTTCGCGTTCGACCTTGGCGTCGAAGAACGGAAACAGCAGGCCGATGCCGAGGTCGAAGCCGTCCAGCATCACGTAGAGGAACACGCCGAGGCCGATGATCGCGGCCCACACGACAGGAAGATCGATCTGCATGGCTTACTCCGCTTCGGTGACGTTCAGCGGCGTGGACAGCGCGCTCTTGCGCAGCCCCGGATGCCGGTGCAGCTCGATGTATCCGGCGTGGGCAGCCGGTCCGCGCTTCATCAGGTTCAGCATGTAGTAGATACCCGTTCCGAACACCAGGAAATACACGACCACGAAGATCAGCAGCGACACGCCGACCTGCTGCGCGCTGAGCGGCGCGACCGAATCGACGGTGCGCAGCACGCCGTATACGGTCCACGGCTGCCGCCCGACCTCGGTCGTGATCCAGCCGGCCAGCAGCGCGACGATGCCCGACGGCCCCATGCACACGACGAACCACTGGAACCAGCGCGTTTCATACAGGCGTCCGCCCTTTCTCAGCAGCAGGCCGAGCAGCGCGGTGAGCAGCATCAGCATCCCGAGGCCGGCCATGATCCGGAAGGTCCAGAACACGATCGGCGAATACGGACGGTCCTGCGCCGGGAATTCCTTCAGCCCGCGAATCTCGCCGCTCCAGCTGTGCGTGAGGATCAGGCTGCCGAGGTGCGGCACCTGGATCGCATAGCGCGTCGTCTCGGCCTGCATGTCGGGCAGGCCGACGAGGTTCAGCGCGGTGCCGCCCTTCTCGGTTTCCCACAGCCCCTCGATCGCCGCGATCTTCGCCGGCTGGTATTCGCGCGTGTTCAGCCCGTGCGCATCGCCGACGACGATCTGGATCGGCGCGAGCAGCAGCAGCATCCACAGCGCCATCGAGAAGCTGCGCTTCACCGGCTCGTCGCGACGCCCCTTCAGCAGGTGCCACGCGCCGCACGCGGCGACGATGAAGCCCGCGACGATGAACGCGGCGATCGTCATGTGCACGAGGCGATACGGGAACGACGGGTTGAAGATGATCTTGAACCAGTCGACCGGCACGACGAGCCCGTTCTCGATCTTGTAGCCCTGCGGCGTCTGCATGAAGCTGTTCGACGCGAGGATCCAGAACGTCGAGATCAGCGTGCCGACCGCGACCATCAGCGTCGCGAAGAAGTGCGCACGCGGGCTGACGCGCTGCCAGCCGAACAGCATCACGCCGAGGAAGCCGGCTTCGAGGAAGAAGGCCGTCAGGACTTCGTACGTGAGCAGCGGGCCGGTGATGTTGCCCGCGACGCGCGAGAAGCCCGCCCAGTTCGTGCCGAACTCGTAGGCCATCACGACGCCGGAGACGACGCCCATCCCGAAGCCGATCGCGAAGATCTTCGACCAGAACTGGAACATGGATTTGTAGGCGGCGTCGCCGGTGACGAGATAGCGCCATTCCAGCACCGCCAGGAAGCTCGCCATGCCGATGCTGATCGCCGGAAACACGATGTGGAACGACACCGTGAACGCGAATTGCAATCGGGCGAGATGGAACGCATCGAAGATTTCCATGACCGTAATTTGCTCGTGGTTGTGAGGACGTCAGCTCGAAGCAGGAAATCGCGCGACGGCTTCGCGACGGCACGTGCACACAACGACGGATCGCAGTGCACGGCAACGAAGCGTGAATGACGATATCGCGTTTCAGACGATACTCGCAATCGCGCGGACGTGCGCTGAAACTGTGCTTTCCCCGGGGCCGAAGATGTGTGTACGGAAAACCCGTTTCGGCACCGCGAGGCCCTCAGCTGTACTGCTTTCCGCTCTGCAACGCTGTGCATCCGCGGCACCGCCGAACGCCCGTACCATCGGCTCCTGGCCTGCCCGTGGCGAGCGAGCGCGACCCCGCGCACCGCCCCCGCAGAATCCGTTTCGATCGCCCGGCGCCCGCGCCGGCCGATCCCCCTGGAGAAACCCGCATGGAGCCCAGCGACCGCCCCGACGATCCGGCCGGCACCCGCGCGTGTCATGTGACGCGTCACCGTGCCGGCGACGCGCGGGACACCGTCGATCGCGTCGTCGACGAAACGCCGGTTGCACTCGTATTCAACGGCATCGCGCACACGGTGATGATGGCGACGCCGATCGACCTCGACGCGTTCGGCCTCGGCTTCGCGCTGAGCGAAGGGATCGTCGAGCGCGCGTCGGACGTCTTCGATATCGAAAGCGAATGCCGGCCCGGCAGCGCCGAAGTGCGGCTCACCGTGGCGCAGCAGGCGTTCATGGCGCTGAAGGCGCACCGGCGCGCGCTGGCCGGCCGCACCGGCTGCGGCGTCTGCGGGATCGAGAGCATCGCGCAGCTCGACCTGCATCCGCCGCGCATCGCGGCCGCGGGCGCGGCGGCCGGCATCGGCGCCGACGCCGTCGCGCGCGCCGCCCGCGCGCTGCCGCAGCGGCAGCCGCTGATGCACGCGACCGGCGGCATCCACGCGGCCGCGTGGTGCGAGCGCGACGGCACGGTGCTGGAAGTCGTCGAGGACGTCGGCCGCCACAACGCGCTCGACAAGCTGATCGGCCGGCTCGCGCGGCGCCGCGCCGACCTGGGCGCGGGCTTCGTGTTCCTGTCCAGCCGCGCGAGCTACGAGCTCGTGCGCAAGGCCGCACGCGTCGGCATCCCGATGATCGCGACGATTTCTGCGCCGACCTCGCTCGCGATCGACGTCGCCCGCGAAGCCGGCGTGCGGCTGCTCGGCTTCTGCCGCAACGACGGCTTCGTCGAATACGTGTCGCCCGACCCGCTCCCGTTACCCGAACCGACGCCTGCGCAACCGCAGGCGCTCACCGCTTGATGAAACCCCTGACCGATTTCGACACCGCCCAACGGCAGTTCGCCGGCGTATTTGCGCCGCCGCATGCGGCCGTCTCCATCCCGGTCGCGCAGGCGGCCGGCCACGTGCTCGCCACGCCGCTCACCGCCGTGCTCGACCAGCCGCCCGCCGACCAGAGCGCGATGGACGGCTACGCGGTCCGTCACTCGGACCTCGAATACGGCGAGCCGCTGCGCGTCGCGCAGCGCTGCTATGCGGGCGACGCGCCGGCGCCGCTCGCGCCGCGCACCGCCGCGCGCATCTTTACCGGCAGCCTGATTCCGCCGGGCGCCGACACCGTCGTGATGCAGGAGCACGCGCACGAACAGGATGGCTGGGTTGCGTTCGACACACCGCAGCGCAGCGGATCGCATATCCGCCGCCGCGGCGAGGAAGTGCGCGCGGGCACCCTGCTGATGCCGGCCGGCGTGCGGCTCGGCGCGATGCACGTCGGCGCCGCCGCCGCGCAGGGTTGCACGCGCATCGACGTGCGCCCGCCACTGCGGGTCGGCATCCTGACGACCGGCGACGAGCTCGTCCCGTGCGGCCAGCCGCGCGCGCCGCAGCAGATCTACAACAGCAACGCGCCGATGCTCGCCGCGCTGGTGTCGGGAACCGGTGCCGGCGTCGCGGCGAGCGAGCACGCCGCCGACACGCCGGCCGCCGTCGATCAGGCGCTGCGCGGCATGGCCGCGCGCTGCGACCTGGTCGTCTGCGTCGGCGGTGCATCGGTCGGCGACAAGGACCTGCTGCGTCCCGCGCTGAACGCGCTCGGCGCCGCGTTCGTGGTGTCGGGCGTGCGGATGAAACCCGGCAAGCCGGTCGCGCTCGCGCGGCTCGACGAACGGCCCGTGGTGCTGCTGCCCGGCAATCCGGGCGCGGCGATGACCGCGTTCGCGCTGTTCGTCGCGCCGCTGATCCGCTGCCTGCAGGGGCGCGACGACTGCCTGCCGGCCGTGCCGTCGCTGCCGATCGACATCGACGTCGAGCCCGATGCGCAGCGCGAGCGCTTCGTCCGCGTGCGCCGCACCCTCGACGCCAATGGCGCGCCCGTCCTCGATACGCTGCGGCAACAAGGCGCCGGCACGCTGCAATCGCTCGTTCAGGCGAACGGGCTCGCGCGGCTGCCGGCCGGCCGACGCATCGCGCGCGGCGACGCGGTGCCGTATTACGATTTCGCGCACTGGCTCGCGTGAGCATGCCGATGCGCGTCATGTCCGCCTTGCGTGCAGGCAGGATCACGAACTGTATTCCTGCATTTCGGGCGGGATTGTGTCCCTGTCGGGAAAATCCGGCGGACTATCCTCACGAAGAGGCTCGTCACGACCCGTGCGCCGACACGTCGGCACACAGGCGGCCGACCGGCGACGCCGCTCCGCTCACTTCATGCAGGTCGAAAAACCGATCGTGAATGCCATCGCTCCCGCACCGGCCGCCACTGCATCCGGCGGTGCATCGCCCGGCGCCTTCTCCCGCCCGCTCGACACGCTCGCGCGGCCGCTGCGCGATCTGCGGCTGTCCGTCATCGACCAGTGCAACTTCCGCTGCGGCTATTGCATGCCGCGCGACAGCTTCGGGCCCGACTATGCGTTCATGCCGTCGTCCGAGCGGCTGTCGTTCGCGCAACTGGAGAAGATCGCGCGCGCGTTCGTCTCGCTCGGCGTCGAGAAGATCCGCCTCACCGGCGGCGAGCCGCTGCTGCGCCGCAATCTCGAAGCGCTGATCGAGCGGCTCGCGACGCTGACGACCGTCGACGGCAAGCCCGTCGAAATCGCGCTGACGACCAACGGTTCGCTGCTCGCCGCGAAGGCACGCACGCTGCGCGATGCGGGCCTGTCGCGCGTGACCGTGAGCCTCGACGCGATCGACGATGCCGTGTTCCGCCGGATGACCGACACCGACGTGCCGGTCGCGCGCGTGCTGGCCGGCATCGAGGCTGCGCAGGCGGCCGGGCTCGCGCCCGTGAAGGTCAACGCCGTGATCGAGCGCGGCGCCAACGACGACCAGATCCTGCCGCTCGTGCGCCACTTCCGTCATAGCGGCGTGGCCGTGCGCTTCATCGAATACATGGACGTCGGCGGCGCGAGCGCGTGGTCCGGCGACAAGGTCGTGCCGGCCGCGCGGATGCGCGAACGCATCGACGCGAGCTATCCGCTCGTGCTCGTCGGCGAACCGGGCCACGACGCCACCGCCATCCGCTGCCGGCACATCGACGGCGCGGGCGAGGTCGGCTTCATCGCGAGCGTGTCGCATCCGTTCTGCGGCACGTGCTCGCGCGCCCGCGTGTCGGCCGACGGCCAGCTCTATACGTGCCTGTTCGCGACGCAGGGCACCGACCTGCGGCCGTGGCTCGACGACGGCGCATCGGTCGACCACCTCGCCGACGCCGTGCGCGCGCGCTGGACGCGGCGCGACGATCGCTATTCCGAGCGGCGCGCCACGCGTGCGGCCCGGCCGTCGGGCAAGACCTATCCGACCGTGCGCATGTCGCTCGTCGGCGGCTGACGGCTGCCGCGCTCGGCGGCGCGCACCGCTTACTGGAGAACCGTCATGACGAGTTTCACCGAATCCCGTGCCGCGTCACCCGACGATCCGTCGCGTGACGCCACCCATGCCGAACCCGCCGAGCCGCACGCCGAGCCGCCGCCGGCGATTGCCGCCGGCTTCGAGGTGCGTGTGCAGTACGCGGCGATCGACGCTGGAACCGAGATCGCACCGATCGTTCGGAATCCGAATGTCGGCGCGGTCGTGAATTTCATCGGTGTCGTGCGCAACGAAGGCGACGTCGACGACGTGATCGCGCTCGAAGTCGAGCACTATCCGACGATGACCGAGCAGGCGCTCTGGAGCATCGTCGAGGAAGCCAGCGCGCGCTGGCGGCTCGAAGCGGTCAGGATCGTGCATCGCGTCGGGCGCATTCCGCTCGGCCAGCCGGTCGTGATCGTCGTGGTGGCCACCGCGCATCGTGCGTCGGCATTCGATGCGTGTGAATTCATCATGGACTTCCTGAAGACGCATGCGCCGTTCTGGAAGAAGGAAATCCGGCACGACGGCGTGGCCGGCTGGGTCGAGCCGAAGGCGCACGACGATCAGGCGATGCGGCGATGGGGTTGAGCGTGCCGGTCGATGCGTTGCCGATTCCGCCCATTTCGCCCAGGACATTTCAATGAAACTGACGATCAAATACTTTGCGAGCATTCGCGAACAGCTGCATATCGATCAGGAAGTCGTCGAGATCGATGCGCACGAGGTCACCGTCGACGCGCTGCGCGGCACGCTCGCCGCACGCGACGCGCGCAGCGGCGAAGCGTTGCGGATGGACCGGCCCGTGCGGGCGGCCGTGAATCTCGAGATGGTGACCGGGGGATTCGTCGTGCGGGAGGATAGCGAGGTGGCGTTTTTCCCGCCGGTGACGGGCGGGTGATCCGTTCGCATCGGGCGGCGACCGGCGGGCTTAGGCGGCCCGATGCCTGACTGGCGGCTAGACGAACTCGCGAAGAAAATCCGGGACCGGGCGGTCGATCGACGCCGGGTAGCCGGCCGGCGCGCCGGCCACTTTCCTCACGGCCGGACGCGCGGGCATCCGTTCGCGCGAGGCGAGCAGGTTCGGGGTTTCGGCCGTCGTCGGCGCGCCTTTGCGCGTGCCGAACCACTGCGTCACGGAGAACGCGATGTGCGCGTACGAAAAGGCCGCATCCGGACCCCAAATCGGGGGCGACTACATCTCCGGTCGTAACGAGGTTGTCATGAACCCCGCCCACGAAACAGGCAAATGGATCATCAAGCCACGCGACTTGCCGTGACCTGCATCCAGCCTCATTTCTCCTGATTTTTATATTCAGAGTATTTTCGCGAGTCGCCCCTCACTCTGTCAGCCGGATACTTTGCCCGGTTGAGCTCCATCTTCTCAAGCACCGCCTGAAAAAGATCGACATCCATCTTGTCCGCGAGGCGAACCAGATACACCAATACGTCGGCCATCTCGTGACGAACGGCCGTCAGGTTGGCTTCGCCAAGTTCGCTCTTGTCGCCCGAAACGAGCCATTGAAACGGCTCCAGCAATTCACTCGCTTCGATGCTGAGCGCTGTCGCCAGGTTCTTCGGCGTGTGGAATTTGTCCCAGTCGCGCTCGTCGACAAACTGGCGGACGAGTTCGCGCAACTCCACTAGATCATTCCGCAACTCAGACTTTTCCACGTAGCGACTCCTGGTGCATATCCAAAATCTATCGATGCCTTCGACGGCATGCGGGCATGAGAAATCCGCCCTTCGGCCTGCAAGTACAGCGCCCCCGCACGGACAGACCCGAATGATATAGGAGCTGGAAGCTGCCCCGGCAAGCGTCGCCCCAAGGGCAAGCGAAATGCCGTCCCGCCCATCAGGGCATCGTAGCGACGGCCCAAATTCACGATCACGCCCCTGCGTCGAACCGTCCCGCTCCGGCCCACGCAGTTCGCGATTTTCCGCCCGCTTCGCATCCAGCTTCGATGCGCCCCCCGCCGGATACCCGGCAAGACGGCTCAGCCGCCACGCGCCCCAACTCTTATATAAGACATAAGACATTTGACGCCTGACCATATTGCGACTAGAATCCCGTCCAAGCAGTGAAGCAGTGTCCGGAACAGCAGCCTCGGCGTGCCTGGAAAGCCCTTCCCCTGAAACGCAATCTCAGCAGGTCCCCCCATGCTTGAAAACTTTCGTGCTCACGTGGCCGCCCGCGCCGCGCTCGGTATTCCCCCCCTGCCGCTGACGGCCCAGCAAACCGCCGAACTGGTGGAACTGCTGGCGCACCCGCCCGCAGGCGAAGAGCAGACGCTGCTCGACCTGATCACCCACCGCGTGCCCGCCGGCGTCGACGAAGCCGCGCGCGTGAAGGCCGGCTTCCTGGCCGCCGTCGCGAAGGGCGAGACGGCCTGCCCGCTGATCTCGCGCGAGCGCGCGACCGAGCTGCTCGGCACGATGCTCGGCGGCTACAACATCCAGCCGCTGATCGAGCTGCTGTCCGACGAAGCGGTCGCGGCCGTCGCTGCCGACGCGCTGAAGAAAACCCTGCTGATGTTCGACCAGTTCCATGACGTGAAGGAACTCGCCGACCAGGGCAACGCGCACGCGAAGGCCGTGCTGCAGAGCTGGGCCGACGCCGAATGGTTCACGAGCCGTCCGGAAGTGCCGGAAAGCCTGACCATCACGGTGTTCAAGGTCACGGGCGAAACCAACACCGACGACCTGTCGCCGGCCCCGGACGCCACCACCCGCCCGGACATCCCGATGCACGCGCTGGCGATGCTGAAGAACGCGCGCCCGGGCATCACGCCGGAAGAAGACGGCAAGCGCGGCCCGGTCAAGTTCATCGAATCGCTGAAGGAAAAGGGTCACCTGGTCGCCTACGTCGGCGACGTGGTCGGCACCGGCTCCTCGCGCAAGTCGGCCACCAACTCGGTGCTGTGGTTCACCGGCGAAGACATCCCGTTCGTGCCGAACAAGCGCTTCGGCGGCGTGTGCCTCGGCGGCAAGATCGCCCCGATCTTCTACAACACGATGGAAGACGCCGGCGCGCTGCCGATCGAACTCGACGTGTCGCAGATGAACATGGGCGACGTGGTCGAACTGCGCCCGTACGAAGGCAAGGCGCTGAAGGACGGCAACGTGATCGCCGAATTCCAGGTCAAGTCCGACGTGCTGTTCGACGAAGTGCGCGCCGGCGGCCGCATTCCGCTGATCATCGGCCGCGGCCTGACCGCGAAGGCGCGTGAAGCGCTGGGCCTCGCACCGTCGACGCTGTTCCGCCTGCCGCACCAGCCGGCCGACAGTGGCAAGGGCTTCTCGCTCGCGCAGAAGATGGTCGGCCGCGCATGCGGTTTGCCGGAAGGCCAGGGCGTGCGCCCGGGCACGTACTGCGAACCGAAGATGACCTCGGTCGGCTCGCAGGACACCACGGGCCCGATGACCCGCGACGAACTGAAGGATCTGGCGTGCCTCGGCTTCTCGGCCGACCTCGTGATGCAGTCGTTCTGCCACACCGCCGCTTATCCGAAGCCGGTCGACGTGAAGACGCACCAGACGCTGCCGAACTTCATCAGCACGCGTGGCGGCATCGCGCTGCGTCCGGGCGACGGCGTGATCCACTCGTGGCTGAACCGCATGCTGCTGCCCGACACCGTCGGCACCGGCGGCGACTCGCACACGCGCTTCCCGATCGGCATCAGCTTCCCGGCAGGCTCGGGCCTGGTCGCGTTCGCGGCCGCCACCGGCACGATGCCGCTCGACATGCCGGAATCGGTGCTGGTCCGCTTCAAGGGCAAGATGCAGCCGGGCGTCACGCTGCGTGACCTCGTCAACGCAATTCCGCTGTACGCGATCAAGCAAGGCATGCTGACGGTCGCGAAGCAAGGCAAGAAGAACATCTTCTCGGGCCGCATCCTCGAAATCGAAGGCCTGCCCGATCTGAAGGTCGAGCAAGCGTTCGAGCTGTCGGATGCGTCGGCAGAGCGTTCGGCCGCCGGTTGCACGGTGCACCTGAACAAGGAACCGATCATCGAATACCTGAACAGCAACATCACGCTGCTCAAGTGGATGATTGCGCAGGGCTACCAGGATCCGCGCAGCCTGCAGCGCCGTATCGCGGCGATGGAGCAGTGGCTGGCCGACCCGCAACTGCTCGCGCCGGATGCCGACGCCGAATACGCGGCCGTCATCGAGATCGACCTCGCCGACATCCACGAGCCGATCGTCGCCTGCCCGAACGACCCGGACGACGTGAAGACGCTGTCCGACGTGGCCGGCGCCAAGATCGACGAAGTGTTCATCGGCTCGTGCATGACCAACATCGGTCACTTCCGTGCCGCGTCGAAGCTGCTGGAAGGCAAGCGCGACATTCCGGTCAAGCTGTGGGTCGCGCCGCCGACCAAGATGGATCAGAAGCAGCTGACGGAAGAAGGTCACTACGGCGTGTTCGGCACGGCCGGCGCTCGCACCGAAATGCCGGGCTGCTCGCTGTGCATGGGCAACCAGGCGCAGGTGCGCGAAGGCGCGACGGTGATGTCGACGTCGACCCGCAACTTCCCGAACCGTCTCGGCAAGAACACGAACGTGTATCTCGGCTCGGCGGAACTGGCGGCAATCTGCTCGCGTCTGGGCAAGATCCCGACCAAGGAAGAGTACATGGCCGACATGGGCGTGCTCACGGCAAACGGCGACAAGATCTACCAGTACATGAACTTCGACCAGATCGAAGACTTCAAGGAAGTCGCCGACACCGTGCAGATCTAAGCATGCTGTCGCGCTACGGCGGGTGATGCCCGTCGTGGCGATACGCAATGGCGCCGCGGGCTGAATGGCCGCGGCGCCATTTTTTTGGATTTTTGGATGTCGCCGGCGCTATAAGACGGTCCGGCTCACACGTCAGGCCATCGCCTTCAGCCAGCCGAGCAGATCCGCTTGTGCGCTTCCGTCCTTCACGGGCTCCGGCGTCAGCAGGCAATAGTGCGAGCCGTCTTCGACGAAACCCATCGGCGCGACCAGCACGCCGCTTTCGAGGTCGTCGCGAACGAGATGCCACGGCCCGATCGCGACACCCAGCCCCGCGACGGCCGCCTGAAGGCTGAAATAGAAATGGTCGAACGCCTGCCCGCGTCCGCTTCCCGCAGCCTGATGCGCGGCCGCCGCCCATTCCTTCCATGCGTCCGGCCGCGTCCGGGTATGCAGTCGCGGCGCGCCCCGCTTCAACGCGCGGTCATGCCGACTGCCAGAAAACCACGCATCGACCTTGTCGGGCCGGCACACCGGACCGACCTTCTCCGCGAACAGTCGCTCCGCGTGATAGCCGGCGGGCCACGCAAAGTCATTGCGGCGGATCGCCATGTCGATGCCGTTGTCGAACGAGAACGCGCCGCCCGCCGCGGCGAGATGGATATCGACGCCCGCGTAAGCCGCCTGGAAATCCGGCCAGCGCGGAATCAGCCAGCGCATCAGCAGCGTCGGTTCGCACGACAGCACCAAACGCTGCGCGCGGGCCGCCTCGGTCCGCAATTCATGCGCGGCCTGTTTCATCAGATGCAGGCCGTCATGGACGGCCTGCGCCAGCTTGCGGCCCGCGTCGGTCAGGAAGACCCGACGACTGCGCCGCTCGAACAACGCCACACCGAGATCGTCTTCGAGCAGACGCACCGCGCGACTGATGGCGCCGTGCGTCAGATGCAGTTCATCGGCGGCGCGGCTGAAATGCTCATGGCGCGCCGCCGCCTCGAAGCAGCGCAGGGCCATCAACGACGGCAGATTGGCTCTAATTTCATGTGAGTCAGGCTCACCATCCTGGTCAGAAAACATCGCTTTTCCTCGCGAATCGTGATCCCTAATATTCGCTCATCACGATGAATTTCAAAAGGACGGAAGCAATGACGGAATGGATAGTCGTAGTCACCATCACACTGCTGGCCGTCGTCAGCCCCGGGCCGGATTTCGCGATGGTCACGCGCAACAGCCTGATGCTGTCGCGCCGCTCGGGCCTGCTCACCGCGTGGGGAATCGGGCTGGGCGTGACGGTTCACGTGAGCTACACGCTGCTGGGCGTCGGCCTCTTGATCCGCCAGTCGCTGTGGCTCTTCAATGCCGTGAAGCTCGTCGGCGCGCTCTACCTGATCTACCTCGGCGCGAAGATGCTCGCGGCCAAACCCGTGGACGGCCGCCCCGCGACGCAGGCCGCGCCCCTGTCGGATCTGGCGGCGCTGCGCACCGGCTTTCTGACGAACGCGCTGAATCCGAAAACCACCGTGTTCATCGTCAGCCTGTTCATGCAGGCGGTCCGCCCCGACACGCCATTACCGGTGCAGATCGGCTACGGCCTGTTCATCGCGCTGGCGCACGCGGGCTGGTTCAGTCTCGTGGCGCTCTGTTTCTCCGCCGATGCCGTCCGCGATCGCCTGCTGTCCTTGCGTCACTGGATCGATCGCACGTTTGGCGTGTTGCTCGTCGGCTTCGGCGTCATGCTGGCCATCGCGCGCGGCAGTCGCTGAGCCGCGAGCCGACACCCGGGCGCGCAGTTCAGCCCGCATATCGGCATCGAGCAGGCCGGCGCATGCGACGCGCACCGGCCTTCGCTTCACCGCATGCACGAGGCCGCGAGCTTTCCGACCGCGATCACCGCCTGCTCGATCTCCGGCGACCATGGGCTGCTGTAGTTCAGCCGGATGAAATTGCGGTAGTTGTCCGTGATCGAGAACATGTAGCCGGGCCCGATCGTGATCCCCTGCTCCAACGCGAGCTGGTACAGGCGCATCGCATCGACCTGCGCCGGCAACTCGACCCACAGCACGTAGCCGCCCGCCGGGCTCGAGATGCGCGTGCCTTCCGGGAAGAACCGCGACACCATCGCGCGCATCAGGTTCGCCTGCTGCGCATACGCCTTGCGCAAGCGCCGCAGGTGATGCTCATAGCCGTCGCGCTCGAGGAACTCGGCGATCGCCAGCTGCGGCAGCGACGGTGTCGCCAGCGTGTTCAGGAACTTCAGCTTCTCGACCTGATCGCGATACCGGCCCGGCAACGCCCAGCCGATCCGGTAGGCGGCCGTCAGGCTCTTCGAGAACGACGCGCAGTGCAGCACGATCCCGCTGCGGTCGTAGGACTTCAGCGTGCTCGGATGCGACTCGCCGAAATACAGTTCGTTATACACACCGTTCTCGATGATCGGCATGTCGATTTTAGTTGCGAACTCAACCAGTTCGCGCTTGCGCTCGTCGGGCATCTGGAAACCGAGCGGATTCTGGAAGTTCGGCATCACCATGCACGCGGCGATCGGCTGAGACTTCGCGATCGCCGCCAGCGCCGCGATGTCGATTCCGTATTCCGGATGCGTAGCGACTTCGATCGCCTTCATCCCCATCCGTTCGATCGCGTGCAGCATCGCGTAGAACGTCGGCGACTCCACCGCGATCGTGTCGCCCTGTTTCGCGACTGCCTGCAGACACAGGTTGATCGCCTCCGTCGCGCCGACCGTCACGATGATCTCGTTCGGGTCGACCGACATCCCGTTTTCCAGGTAGCGCCGTGCGATCTGCCGGATCAGGCGCGGATGGCCGGGCGGCAGCCCGTCGGTCACGCCCCACAGCGACTTGTCGCGGCCGGCCGCATACGCGTAGCGGTTCAGCTTCTCGAACGGGAACAGGCTCGGGTCGGGATACGGCGAGCCGAGCGGCACCGCGTCGTCGGTGCCGATCGAGCGCAGCGTCGACAGCACGAGCCGGCTCATGTCTACCGACGACGAGATCGCGATCGGCTTCGACGGGCGCAGTTCGCGCACCGGCGCATGGTTGTCGTCGCGCCGCAGGTTCACGAAGTACCCCGACTGCGGACGGCTTTCCAGCAGCCCGCGGCTTTCGAGCAGCAGGTACGCGTGCAGCACGGTCGTGATGCTGATCCGGTGCTGCTGGCTTGCCTGCCGCACCGACGGAATCCGGTCGCCATGCCGGTACACGCCCTGGCGGATCAGGCGTTCGATGTCGTCCGCGAGCTTTTCGTAGAGCTTCATCGCATGCTCCCCGCCGGCGCGCGCATGCGCGCCGCCCCTCCGTGCGCGTCCGATGCGCGCGTGTTCTGCCCGCCGACCGGGCTGTCGTGATGCCTGACTGCTCCCTCCGGTTTTGCCTTTTCCATCGCCGTGGCTCGCTTTTGAAGATGCGCCGGGCGGCCCGTAACGTCTGGGCTTGCGGCACTGTGCACTTGATGATCGGATCTTAAAAGCAGAACAGTTGGCGCGGAGTACACACATCGGATACGCACACAAGAGTACAGTTCGGCGCGAATTTGCGATTTCGGGCGAACTGTACGTCTTATGAATTGGCGCAGAGGCCGGGAAATTGATGCGGTGGCGGGGGATTCGAGGGCGGTACCGTGTGATCGCGCAGTTCGCGGTTGCGTCTGCGGCATGATCCGGCAATGCAGTACGGGCTCGGGAACGATGGATTGCGCCGACCCGCGATCGTCCCGCCGTGAAAATCACGCCAGAACGCCGCGGCGATTGGCACGCGCGTCAGCACGTGTCTCGATGGTCGGGGAATCGGGCCCGGACGAGATGCGGCCGCGCTCCGGTGAAAACAAGGCATGCGGGCCGTTCGCCGACGCCCGGCGTGAGGATCACCATCGGCCGGCCCGATACAGGCGGCGAACCGCCAGCCGCCACCGCTGCACGCGATGTCACGCCTGCGTGACGGCACAGCGCCGCTGCCGCGGCGGATCGTCGAAGTCGTTGCGGGTTCGCTCGACGCGAACGGCGCGCGTCAGATCGACCCGAACAGCGCGCGCGGCCGGTCCTTCAGCGTGCCGGCCAGAATCCGCAGCCCGTTCACGAGCTCGTCGCGGGTCGCCGGACACGCGAGATTGATGCGCACGCCGTGCTCGATTTCCGCGCGATCGACCGCGAACGTCGACGACGGCATCACGATCACGCCGCGGGCCTTCGCGTTCGCGGCGAAGTCGTCGGCCCGCCACGGCGGCGGCAGCCGCAGCCACACGAACATGCATGCGGGATCCGACTTCAGGTGCCCGGCCGGCAGCAGTTCCCGCGCCAGATCGACGCGCGCACGGATCTCCGCCAGCTGCGCGCTCATGATCCGCTCGGCGGTGCCGTTCTCGATCCACACCGTCGCGATCAGCATCGACGTCGGCGCGGGCATCCACGCGGTGGTGCGCACCGCTTCCGCGCACAGCGCCACGCTGTCGCGCGGGCAGCTCAGGTAGCCGAGGCGCAGCCCGGGCGCGAGGATCTTCGACGTCGCGCCGATATGGAACGTGAGCTCGGGACACAAGCCCGCGATCGCCGGCAGCCGGTCGCGCACGAGCGGCCCGTACACGTCGTCCTCGATGATCGTCACGTGATGGCGACGCGCGACGTCGACGAGCGCCATGCGGCGCGCGAGGCTCATCGTCGTCACGGTCGGGTTCTGCAGGTTCGGCACGACAAAGATCGCCTTGACCGGCATGCGCTGGCAGATCCGCTCGATCTCGTCGGGCAGCAGGCCGTCGTCGTCGGCCGGCGCGCTGACGATCTCGAACTGGAACACCGGCGCGAGCGCCTTCAGGCCGTAATACGTGAGCCGGTCGGCGACGATCACGCCGTCGGTGCCGATCAGGCTGTTCAGCACCGCATAAAGCCCGTGCTGCGCGCCGCTCGTGACGACCACCTGGTCGCGCGACGGCGTGAAGCCCGGCGCGGCCAGCCACTGCGCGCCCGCGGCGCGCGCCCAGTCGGGGCCCTGCGGCGGCTGGTATTCCTGCAACGAGGCGAACCGCGGATCGGCCGGCAGCGTGCCGAACGTCTGCGCGAGGCACGCCAGAAACTCGCCGGTCGCCGGCCGGTTCACCGTCAGGTCGATCACCCCGTTGCCCGCCGCGAGCGACGCGCGGGCCGGCTCGATGCTCGGCATCGCGCCGCCGGTGACGAGCGACCCGCGCCGCTTGCTGCCGATCACGAGGCCGCGCAGCTGCAGTTCCTTGTACGCGCGCGACACGGTCGACACGTTGATGCCGAGCTCCGTCGCGAGCTGGCGCTGCGGCGGCAGGCGGCTGCCCGGCGGGTACATGCCGTTGCGGATTTCTGCCTCGATCGAGCTCGATACCTCGACATAGGTCGGCCGCTTCGCCTGCGCGGGCGCGTCGCCGTCGCGCTCACCGGAAAATTTGTCTGCTGCCATTCGTCGCCTGTATCCACACAAAAAGCGTTTGTCTGCCGTTCAAGCCTGCCCAGCGATTGTATATGACATCCCCTTCCGGTCAAACGTCAGCCGAAAGGTCAGTCAAAACAGTGACTTGAAATCGGGTAAACGCTAGCGCCATACAATCGCTTTTTGATTGCACACAAAAAATTACTGTGTGATTCTTTATCCCATCTTTGTGTGAATCACGCGTGCCGGAGGAGAGGCGACATGGCGAACATCGCCATCGTGGGTGCAGGTTTCATCGGACTCGGCGCGGCGGCCTGGCTGCAGCGCGACGGGCACCGCGTCACGCTGTTCGATCCGGCCGGCGTCGGCCATGGCGCGTCGTTCGGCAACGCCGCGACGTTCGCGCCGTATGGCTGCGTGCCCGTCAACGGCCCGTCCGTGTTCCGCGACATGCCGCACTTCCTGTTCGGCGCGGACAGCCCGCTGCGCATCCGCTGGCCTTACCTGCTGCGCGGCGCGCCGTGGCTCGCACGGTTCCTGGTCGCGTCGACGCCCGCGCATCACGCGCGCAGCGCGAGCGCGCTGGCCGCGCTGCTGACGTGCGCCGCCGACGGCTATGCGCCGTTGCTCGCGCCGTCGCGGCTCGCGGCATTCGTGCGGCCGCGCGAATGCCTGTATCTGTACGCACGGCAGGCGTCGTTCGACGCCGCGCAGCCGTCGCTCGCGCTGCGGCGCCGGCTCGGCGTGCCGTTCGACACGCTCGACGCGGACGCGATCCGCCGGCTCGAGCCCGCGCTCGCGCCGATCTTCACGCGCGGCGTGCTGTTCCACGGGAGCTGGCATTTCTCCGATCCCTGCGGGTTTCTCGGCGAACTGTTCGCGCACCTGGCAACCGGCGGCGCGACGCTCGAACGCGCGCAGGTCGAACGGATCGAGCCCGTCGGCGACGGCGTGAGCCTGCATGCGGGCGGCACCGTGCGCCGCTTCGATCATGTGGTGATTGCCGCCGGCGCCCGCTCGCGCGCATTCGCCGCCGCGTGCGGCGACGCCGTACCGCTCGACACCGAGCGCGGCTACCACGTGCAGTTCGCCGCGCGCGAGCAGATCGTCACGCGGCCGGTCGGCTGGGCCGAGCGCGGGTTCTACATGACGCCGCTCGACGAAGGATTGCGCGCGGCCGGCACCGTCGAACTCGGCGGCTTCGACGCCGGCATGAACCGCTCGTTGGTCGCGCTGCTCACCCGCTCCGCGCGCGAGGCACTGCCATCGCTCGGCGCGCCGACGCGCAGCTGGCTCGGCTTTCGGCCCACGCTGCCGGACGGCGTGCCCGTGATCGGCCGCGCGCGGCGCAGCGAGCGCGTGATCCACGCGTTCGGCCACCAGCATCTCGGCGTCACGCTCGCCGGCATCACCGGGCGGATCGTCGCCGATCTCGTCGCGCAACGCGCGCCGCCGCTGGATCTCACCCCATACCGGGCCGCGCGATTCTGACGCGCGCCGCCACTTCCACCACTGCAAGGAGGCATCATGAATCGTCGTAACTGGCTGGCATGGCTGGCCGTCTGCTCGATCGGCACGGTCACCGCGTCCGCGCAGGCCGCGGACCCGGAAACCGTCAAGATCGGCTTCGCCGGCCCGCTGACGGGCCCGGTCGCGCGCGTCGGCAAGGACCTGCAATACGGCGCGCAGCTCGCGCTCGACGAGGAGAACGCGAAACATCCGACCATCGGCGGCAAGCCCGTGCGCTTCGTGCTCGACGTGCAGGACGACCAGGCCGATCCGCGCATCGCGATCCAGGTCGGGCAGAAGCTCGTCGACGACGGCGTGGTCGGCGTGGTCGGCCACTACAACTCGGGCTGCAGCATCCCCGCGTCGGCCGTCTACAAGCAGGCGAACGTCGCGATGATCACGCCCGGCTCGACCAATCCGCAACTGACGATGCAGGGCTTCAAGAACGTGTTCCGCACGATGGGGCACGACGGCGTCGGCGGCGTGGTCGCCGGACGCTTCGCGGTCGAGCAGCTGAAGGCCAAGCGGATCGGCATCATCGACGACCGCACCGCATTCGGCCAGGGGCTCGCGGACGCATTCGAGAAAGGCGTGAAGGACGCGCACGGCACCATCGTCGGCCGCGAATACACGAACGACAAGGCGGTCGATTTCCGCGGCATCCTGACCACGATGAAGAGCAACAACATCGACCTGCTGTTCTTCGGCGGCCTCGACGAACAGGGCGCGATGCTCGTCAAGCAGATGCGCTCGCTCGGCATCCGCGCGCAGCTGTTCGGCGCCGGCGCGCTGAAAAGCAATGCGTTCCTGAAGATCGCCGGCAACGCGGGCGAAGGCACGCAGGATCTCGAGCCGGGGCCGGCGCTCGACAAGCTGCCGTCGGCGATCGCGTTCGCGCAGCGCTACAAGGCGCGCTTCAACCAGGACGTCGAGCTGTATGCGCCGTTTGCGTACGACGCGACGCTCGCGATGATCGCGGCGATCCGCAAGGCCGATTCGCTCGACCGCAGCAAGATCGTCGCGAGCCTGCCGGGCGTGTCGGTCACGGGCGTGACCGGGAAGATCTCGTTCGACGAGCGCGGCGACCTGATCAAGCCGCCCTACACGCTGTTCCGCGTCGAACAGGGGCAGTGGCACAGCATTCGCACGGTCGGCGGCGCGTCGAACTGATCGACGCCGGGCAGCACGCGGCAGGCGGCGTCATCGCGCCGTCTGCTGCCGCTGCACCTCCTGCGCCTTCATCTGCAGATACGCGCCGCGCTCGACTTCGTGCAGTTGCTGCGGATACTGCTCGGTCGCGTCGAACCAGCGCGCGAGGCGCTGGTCGAGCGGCTTGTCGAGCGTCGCGAGATACGTGTCGATCGCGAGGTAGTAGCGCATCGTGTTGCGCTCCAGCAAGCCGCGCACGCCGCCGATGTATTGCGGCTGCGCAGCCGATGCGCCGCTCGCGGCCGTGAACCCGACCTTGTCGCTGCCGACCGTCGCGAGGTAGGTCTTCATCGCCATGCGGCCGACCGTGCCGAAGCCGTACGAATACGTGAGGTGCAGGAACGTGCGCGACGCGCCGACCGGCACGGCCTCCAGCGCGATCCGGTAATCCTTCGTGCCCATCGGGCCGCTGTCGGCGGTCAGGTCGACCTGGAAGTAGTCGGGCGTCGCGGCGGCCACGCGGTAGCGGAACTGCACGCGGTAGGTGTCCGACAGCTTCTGCTCGATCTTGCGGCCGAGGTTCACGTCGAGCACCGGGCCGTTGCCGCCGGTCGACGCGTGACAGTACTTCGTGTTCAGGTGCAGGATCAGCACCGCGCACCAGTTCGCGGGGCCCTGCGCGGGATCGTTCAGCTTGCCGTTGACGACGGCGAACGGATAGTCGACGACCGCGTAGATATCGCCCTTCAGCGATGAAGATGCCTCGGACGATTCGAGGTACAGCGGGCGGTGGAACGGGTTGTTCTTCAGTTGCTCGCCGAGGCTGTGGTAACGGTCGAGCAGGGCCGCCGCGCCGTCGGCGCCGTCCGCGCCGAACGACAGCGCGCTCCAGCCGACGCATAGCGCCGCGACGAGCGCGTGCCAGGCGCGGCGGGCGTAGCGCGGGGCTTGCGGGTATGTGGATGTCTCCATTCTTGTGCTCCAGCGGGGGCGCGCAGGGATTGCGTGCCCGTTGCGTTACCGAATAAACCGTCTGACCGCCATCGCTGCCCTGTCGTTCCGTTCGTTTCGCATGCAAGCGTCCGTGCACCGGCTCGCTTGCTCCCGCTTGCTCCCCAAGCTCATTTGTCAGCCGAAAACGCACTCGACATCTGCCGCGCCCGCTTCACGTCGTCCCCGTGCAGATAAATCGACGTCGTCGAGATCGACGCATGCCTCAGGTTGTCGCGCACCGTCGTCAGCTCCGCGCCGCGCGCGAGCGCATGCGTGGCGTGCGTATGGCGCATCCAGTGCGGGCTGGCCTGCCGCAGCTTCTGCGCGAGCGCAGGATTGTCGTCATCGACGAGCGCGGCCGTCTGCGCGAAGAACCGCTGCATCACCTTCCACAGCCGCACGCTCGTGATCCCGGCCGCACCGTCTTCCGCGAGGCTCGGAATCAGCGGCGTATCCGGCCGCCAGCGCACCGGCGTCACCGGCAGCCGCCGCGCGACCAGATGCCGGTCGAGCGCCGTGCGCGCGAGCGGCGGCAGCGCGACACGCGCGGCCTTGCTGCCTTTGCCGATCACCTTCAGCCATGCATCGCCGTGCGCGTCCGTTTCGATGTCGCCGAGCGTCGCGCCGACCAGCTCGCTCGCACGCAGCCCGGTCGCATAGCCGAAATCGAGGATGAAGCGCAGCCGTTGCGCGGCGGCCGGCGTCCAGCCGGACTGCGGCGCGCGGGACGGTTTGTCCTTGCGAAACTCGAGCCCGTCCGCGATCGTGCGCACGAGCAGCCACTCGCCTTCGGTGAACGCATGCGACGTGTCGAGCGCATTCGCGCCGCGCGTGTCGCGCACCTTGACGCCCGCGAACGGATTCGCGAGCAGGTAACGCTGCTCGATCAGCCAGCGGAACAGCGCGCCGAGCACCGACAGCGTGTACGCGGCCGAGCGCGCGGACAGCCCGCCCGAAAACGGCCGCCAGTCCGGCGCGCCGCGCGGCCGCACCGGCCCGACCCAGCGCTCGTGCGGCGCCGGGTTGCGCAAGAACGCGCGATACGCGACCGCATCCTCGGTGGTCAGCGACGACAGCGCGCGCCCGCGCTCGACGATCGCCCACAGGATCAGCCGCTCGGCCTCCTTCCGGTACGCGCGGCGCGTCGCGGCCGATTCGTGCAGCGACAGCCACGCGTGCACGGCCGCGTAATCGTTGTCCGCGTCGAGCGTGCTGGTTGCGCGCGGCGCGCGGAACGTGCCGTTCGATCCGTCGACTTCGTGCGGCAGCTTCAGCTGCTCCCACGGCACGATGCCGCTGCGCGGCGTCGCCGCGATCAGCGCGCGCGCCCGCTCGGTCAGGTCGGGATGCGCGGAAAAGAACGCCTCGATATGCCGCGCGCTCGCGATGCCGAGCCCCGCGATCGCGCGCCACCACTGACGCCGTCTCGGAATTCGCACGGTCAGGTCGGCCAGCGTCGCGATCCCGTGCGCACGCAGCGCGACGACGGCGCGCGCCGGCAGCCACAAGCCGACGTCGTCGCTGATCTGCGGCACCGGCGCGCGCGCATGGCGCAGCACGCCGATCGCATCGGTCGCGGCCTTCGCCATCCGGATGCGCGCGCTGTCGGCATGACCGAGCTGCTCCGCGAGGTCGGGTCGCCCGGCCTGCCGCGCGACGCGCACGAGGCCGCGACGAATCCCGCCGATCACGCCGCGCGCCGACCGCCCGTCGCCGAGACGATCGGGCAGATAGCGCTCGACGGCCTGACGCACGGTCATGCCCGCATACCACGCACGCAGCGCGGCCAGTTCGTCGGCGTCGGGAAAGCCCGCTGGCGCAGGCGCGGATTCGGAGGAAGGCGGTGAGGCGAGGCGCGGTGTCATGGGCGCCAGTTTGACAGAACCGCGGGTGCGGCCGCGCACAAACAGTCGATACTGTCCTGAAAACCCCACAATTCGACGGCCGCCGATTCATTCGCGATTCAATAACGCGTCAGGAAGCCGCGGCCTGCGCCTCGAAATGGCTGTTTCATGTACGGCTGCGGTCCGCACGAAGCCAAAAGAACTGCAACGTCGATCCTAGCACGAACATCCCTAGCCACGCGGCGAGTGATCCGCGCACGATCGGGGAGTCGGGGCCATACGCGAGAGGATGACCGACCGGCAGTCGTGTCAGCGTCTCGTTGATCCCGGGGACCAACAGCAGAAAGAAACTGAACGTAAACGCGAACTGGGACAGGTACGGCCGCGCCGGCAACATGACCTTGATTCGCGGGACAAATAGTCCACCCAATGTCGCGAGCAGCGCCACGATGCCGAGCGCATGCCCGACATTGAAGCCGCCGGTGCTGGACAAGCCAAACGATGTGAATACGGATGCCACCATCCCCGCCACGTAAATCTTCGCGGACCGGGTTGTGCTGTCGATCCCGTGATATCGGACCAAGCTGTAGAGACCTGCGGCGACCGTCACCAGGCTGATGATGGTGTGAACCGCGCCCAAAGTAGAAACGGGATGAGGCATGGGACGACTCCTTCTGAAGGTGTGGCCCCGGATCGCGGTGACGCCGGCGACACGGGAGAACATGAGAGGACAATCAACACCCGCAAAGTTACGAGCGAGTGGGTCGGTTCGACCATTCGAAGCATGCGTCCGCGTCAAGTATCCAGCGAGTACCAGGCGACGTCGTTTTCGTCCACCACGCACTTCACGACGCGTCGGGCAATGAGATAGTTCATGCAGGCCATCGCTTCGCCGGTGGCAAGGCTCAGTTGGTGCGCATCCTGTTCCCCGATGGGGCGACCGAACAAAGCGACAAACGCATCGACGATCCGCTGCGGCCCGGCCGCCAATGATCCGCGCAGTCGATCGAGGGCACGGTCCTGTCCGGCCTTGAGCGAGTCCAGGCGTTCATGCAAACCGTAGAAGGGCTCGTTGTGAGAAGGCAGCACGAGCACGTCATCTGGCACGCCGCTCATCAGCTTGCCGAGCGACGCGTACCACTCCTGCAACGGATTGGCTTGCGGCTCGCTGGCGAACACCGACACGTTCGACGAGATCTTCGGGAGCACCTGATCGCCGGAGATCAGGAGCTTCAGATCCGGGCAGTACAGGCAGACATGCTCGGGCGAGTGGCCACCGGTCGTGATGATCCGCCAGTCGTTCCCGCCCAGCCGGACCTGCTGGCCGTCCTGCAGTCGCCGATAGCTTTCGGGCAGCGCGTGAATATGCTTGCCGAAGCTGCCGAAGCGGCTGCGATAGCCCTCAATGGCAGCCTCCGACCATCCGGCGCGCCGACAGAACTGCACGCCGTCGCGCGGGGCCTCGCGGTTCGTGTCGGCATGCAATACCCGGCAGGACAGGTATTCGAGGCGGCTCATGTGCAGAGGTACACCCGTGCGCCGCGTGAACCACCCTGCCAGGCCGATGTGATCCGGGTGCATGTGCGTGGCGTACACCCCCTGGAGCGGCCGCGACAGTGGCCCCTGCGCCGTCAGCGCCAACCAGTCTGCCACGGTGTCGGGGGAGTTCAGGCCGGTGTCCACCAGCGCCCACCCGTCGGTGGTGTCGATGGCCCATACGTTGATGTGATCGAGCTTGAACGGCATGGGCAGCCGGATCCAGCGCACACCGGCGGCAACCTCGACCGTGTGGCGCGGCAACGGAGCGGCGAATGGGTACAGAAGTGCCATGGTGTCGATCGAGTGAGTCAGATTCCCGTGAAGTCCATCCTACGGAGTAGGGCTTGAGCACCCACGTGGCAGGACTCGGGAATACAGGGGCAAGGAAACCGCACCGTCGTTGTTCGGTGCGCCCGGTGCGTACCCGACGGATCGTCATCGATCGTGCCGACGGCGGTGTCACGCATGGTGGCCGATGATAGGAAAAAAATCGTGCGCGCACCGGTCCGTGGAGCCAATTCACCGGTCCGCGCAGCATCCCGGATCAGCCGTGCGTCATCACCGGCCGCCCGCAGGCGATTGCGCGCGAGCGAGCACGGCTGCGTGGACGCTCGCCGCGTGCCGCACGCGCGGATCAACCATGACATCGGCTCGAAGCCAAACGCGTGAATCGGTCCCGCGTCACGGTGCACCCGTTCGTCCAACCTGGCGACGCGGCAGTCGCTAGAATGCGTGACGAATGCCCAGCATGGCCGCGGTCGTGCTCACGCCCGGCGCCACCGGCTGTCCGAATGTGATCGGCTGCGTCATCGTTCCCCGATTGTTCACATGCCCCACCTGGCCATAGACGAGCGTCGACTTCGACAAGCTGTACTCCGCGCCGACCGCGACTTCCGTCGACTTGTTGGTCGAGTTGTTGCGGTCTTTCAGGTAGTACACGCCACTGGTCACCTTGAAGGCAGGCGAGAACTGGTAGCCGAGGCCGGCCGAATACAGGTCGATGTTGATCAGGTCGGAATGCGCCGGATTCCTGCCGTTCGAATACGATGCGGAAACCGAGAATGCACGGTACGTGTATAGCGCGCCCACGTAGAGCAGGCGGTTATTGGCTAGCCCGGTGGCCACCGTCGTCGGGCCGGGGTTCGTGTCATGGCCAACGTAGTAGCCAGCCGCAAGACGAAGGCCATAGTTCGAATATTTCAGTACGGCGGACTCCCTCGTCCCGCCCTGAAAGCTGCCCGGTACACCACCGGGGGCATACTCGAGTGCCGCGGACAGGCCGGCAAACTTCGGAGATTCATAGACAATTGCATTGCTGTCGTACAACGCGCCGATTGGCGCGTTGGTGCTGGCGCCATGCCAGCCGGCAGCCTGGTTCATGCCGAGCCACCCTGTCAGGATACTGCCGAAATAGTGAGCTCCCCGTACGTCGGTCTCAGCCATTGCATAGGCAATCGGCACGATCTGTCGACCGAGGTTTACTGTGCCGAACGGTCCGGACACGCCTACGGTCGCGATCTGGTTGAACTGGGCCGCCGCGCCCGGCGTATCGGACAGGTTGAACCTGCCGCTGCCGCTGTCGAACTCGCCCTGCAGCTTGAAATTGACGTGATAGCCGCCACCGATGTCCTCCACCCCCTTGAGTCCCCATGCGCTCGCAAAGATACCGCCATCCTTGTAGCGATAGACCTTGCCGAGGTTCGGCGCCGTCGGGCTCAACGTTGCCGCCGACGTGCTCTGATACAACATCCCAGAATCGATGACGCCATACAGCGTCACTGAAGACTGTGCGTGCACTGCACCACCTGTTGCCGCCAAAACGGCTGCAGCGATCCATTTCAATTTCATTGCGTCTCCGGTTTTTTTGCTTTGAAGCGGCCTGTTGCGACCGCTGTACGTACTGGTTATGTCGGATGTTTAGACTCGACGCCCATTCAGCTCGTCGAGGGCTTGCTAGTCGCGCTGTGCTACTAGTTCGGTGTGGCACGGGAAGCAGCGTTCTCCCGCTACTCCCCGTGCAAATACAAGTACCCGATAAACCAGGCGGCGGCACCGATCGGGACTGCCGTTCCGGCCAGCGTGATCCGGCGCGTCAACCGGATGCGCTTCACGTCGTCGTCCACACAGATGCGGGGCGCGGCCAGCACTACGCGAAACTTGTTGGCAGCGGCCGCGACGAGGCCCAAACCGGCCTTGACGAGGACAAGTGTTGAAACCGGCCACATGCGCATCATCAGCAGCATCCCCGTGACCACGGTGATCGCGATCAGCGGCGCCTCCGCCAGCAGCCCGATCCATCCATGCATGGCCGCGACGGCGGGGTGCGCCCCGGGCGCTCGCGCTTGCACCTCGACAGCGGCCTCCGCCGCGAGAACGACAAGCCAGGCGGCGACGGCAACGCCATGCAGTTCCTGCAAATTCATGTTTCATCCTTCGAGGCGCGCATGCGGAAGCATGCTGTTGGTACATGCCACCGATTCACCCCGCTCCCTTGGACAAAACACTATTCCTGTACGCCGGCAGTCGCCGGTCATTTGCGATCGACATTCGGTCTTCCGGAAGGAATGCGTGCGAACGCGAGGAAATCCGGTCTCGAACAGCGGCCTTGACAGGCCGTGGTACGTGCAAAAGAATGAGATTTTTGTGATTGCGCGGACACCATGCCTGCCCCCCATTCGCCACGCGCGGCCAGCCCAAGACTCCGGACGTGCTCGCTGACGACGATTGGCGGGTACGCACTGGCGATCGCGAAAGCCCTGAAAAGCTACGGCGTGGACCCGGCGCAGCTGTTCCGCGCCTTTCATATCGACACGGCCATCGCGAACGATCCGATGTCGCGCCTGCCGGTCGATACTGTGACGCAGCTGTACAAGGCCTGCGTGGACGTCACGGGGGATCCGTACTTCGGGCTCACCGTGGCCCGCTTCATCCACATCTCGAATCTGCATGCGCTGGGCTTCGGGCTGGCTGCCAGCAGCACGTTGATGGACTTTCTGAAGCGGGTCGAACGGTACTTCAAGCTCGCGTCGCAGGTTGGAGAAGTGACCCTGGAGCAGCGCGACGATGAGGTCTTGATGCGCGTCGAGCATCTGACCACCGTGTGCGGGGAGACCGAGGATGCATTCCTGGGTTTTCTCGTGCTGTCGATGCGGATGCTTCACCAACAGGATTTCAATCCGCTGCACGTGGCCATGCATCATCCCGCGCCGCCGCAGGGCGACGATGCGTATGTCAGGCTGTTCCGCGCGCCCGTCACGTTCGACGCACCGCGCTCGGCGTTGACGCTGCCCATGAGCGCGCTCCTGCAACCGCTTGCCGGTGCATGCCCCGAACTCGCCCTTCACAACGATAGTCTCGCGCTGGAGTATCTCGCTCGCCTGGACAAGGGTGACGTCGTTGCCGCGACGCGTCGGAAGATCATCGAATTCCTGCCCACGGGCGAATGCACGCGCGAACGCGTGGCCCATGCCATGCTCACGAGCGAGAGCACGCTGCAGGCTCGCCTCGCTCGGCACGATACGAGCTTCCAGTCGCTGCTCGACGAAACGCGCAAGGATCTGGCCTGTCAGTACGTGTTGCAGCCGGCGCGATCGATTACCGAAATCACCTTTCTGCTCGGCTTCACCGACAGCAGTAATTTCACGCGCGCCTTCAAGCGTTGGACCGGACACTCGCCGTCGGACTTCCGGGGCGACAAGACGGCCTCGCGATCAACGCAAGACAATCTGCATCAGCTGCAGAGCACGTCCTGACGCCCTGATTCGTAAACGTTTGCCGGAAGTGACGTGACTGCCCGGAATGGCGCGTGTGGTCGAAATCATCCATTGACGGGAATGTCAGGCGAACACACTCGTCGTGGCGCCGCAGGGATTGCGCGCAACGAGCTTCCGTTTGGGGAGCATGACGTCAGCTGGAACGACGCCCACCGTCGCGAGGTCAGCGCGGTGCAGGCAAGAGGCACTCGCCGTGAAGGTGTGCCTTTACATCGGGTTCGCGGCACGGCCAGGCAACCTCAGTGACATAGCAATCGCACCGGTCGCGAACAGACGCGAGCAAGTAGTCGGGAGAAGCATGGAATTCCGGCCGGGTGCCCTTGGCGGATCGACTCCAACACTGGAACCCGCCAGCGCTTTCACGCTCGTGCCTGCTTCCCCCGATGTGCGAGCTTGTTACGAACCGTCGAACGGCTTTTGCACAGTGAGCTTGTTGGTCACGGAGGTGACCCCTGGCACCCCCTTCGCGATCTGGGCAACCTCATTGACCTGCGCAGTATCCGTGACCGTGCCGCTCAGCGTCACCGCGCCGCCTCTGGCTACGACGCTGATATTGCCGGCGCTAATCTTCTTGTACTTGCCGATGGCGGCATACACCTTTCGACGCAGCGCGCGATTGGCCTTCCTCGTGCTGACAGGAGCGGCCACGCTTTCGGCAGTGGAAGCGGAAGCGGCCGGCATGCCTACAGGCGCACTGGCGGCCTGGCCCGGCTGCGACCATGCGTGGCCGGACGCGGCCAGAATCAATGCGACAATCGCCAACGCGCGTACGTGAATACTTTTCATCGACTACTCCGTTTTTGTGAAGGACGGGATCAGGACGCCATCACCTTGCGTTGACTCACGCTTGCACCGACGTCTTTCAACGCCAGCGTGACGGCCTCGTCGACCATGTCGTATACGCCGCGCTCCAGCAAGCGGCCGAACGGCGTCATGCCGACACCGGCAACATAGATATCGTTCATGTAATTCCCGAAAGAGGAATGAGAAATTCGGTATGAAGAAACCGGGATGCCTTAACGGCCCTGGAATCGCGGTGCGCGCTTTTCGGCGAATGCCTGCAAGCCCTCCTGCAGGTCGAAGCTGCGCAGATGGCGACGCAACATGACTTGCTCGTGCAGCAACGCGTCGTCACGGCGCTTGTCGGCGGAGGTGCGCGCGACTTCCTTCATGCGCCGCAACACGATGGGGCTCTTTGCGGCAATCTGGCCGGCCAGCTTCATCGCCGCGTCGGACAAGTCGGCGTCGGCGCAGAAGCGCGGGACCTGCGCCAGTCAGCACCACGACGCGAATGCCGTCGTCATCGGCGATCTGTGCCAGCCTGCGGTCCAGTTCGGTCAGCAGCGCGATATTCATCGCGTTCATCGCCTTGGGACGATTCAGCGTCAAGCGCGCGACCGCGCCAGTTGCTTCATACAGCAATGCGTCTTCGGTCATGACGTCTCCGGATTGTCTTGGAATGTCGTCGTGGCGGAGAGGGACGGACCTGCCCGCAATAGGAAGTGATCATAGGCAGGGGGAAATGACCGCGCGGCTCTTTGGAGCGAAAAGTGCATTCCGCAGAGCGATCGGCCGCGATCGTTGATGACACGCGCCGATCAGCGGTGACCATGGAAGGAAGGATCGACGCGCCGGCACGGCCGGCTGGCGGCCGCCACGAGCGTGCGTTGGACGGGTCAGCGGCGGTGTAGAATCGGCGGCACCACCGTCTATCGACATCACCGCGCCGTGAAACCCGACCGCCAGCCCGCCCTCGTCGCAACACAGGAAGCGACGACCATAGCGGGGTACTGCACGGCAATCGCCAAGACCCTGCAAGCCAGCGGAATGGACAGCGAGCGCATTTTTTGCTCCGTCGGCGTGCAACCCGACATGGTGAACGGCCCGATGGTCCGACTGCCCGTGTCCACCTTGACCCGGCTATACCGTGCGTGCGTCGAGGCCACCCACGATCCGTATTTCGGCCTGTCGGTCGCGCGGCACATCCACATCTCCAATCTGCATGCGCTCGGCTATGCGCTCGCCGCCAGCAGCACGCTGCTCGACTTCTGTCGCCGGCTGGAACAGTACTTCCGGCTGGTGTCGCAGGCGGCCACTATTCGTATCGTCGAAGACGTCGACACGATCGCCGTGTGCGCCACCGATTTCAGGATCGAGGTCTGCGGCGAAACTGAAGATGCATTCATCGGGTTCCTGGTGCAATCGATGCGCATGTTGTACAAGCCGGGGTTCAATCCGCTGTCCGTGGCATTCCATCGTGCGATGCCGCGCGAAGGCGACGAGCCATACCGCGCGTTGATGCGGGCACCGGTCAGTTTTTCGAATCCGGCCACGACGCTGACTTTCGACCGGCACGAATTGATGCAGCCGCTCGGCGGCGCCTGCCCGGAACTGGCACAAGTCAACGACAACATCGCGAATCAATATCTCGCACGGCTGGACAAGAGCGACGTGGTGACCGGCGTCACGCAGAAGATCATCGAATTGCTGCCCTCCGGCGACTGCAGCAGGGAGAAGGTTGCCGAAGCGTTATGCATGAGCCCGGCTACCTTGCAGGTGCGGCTGGCACAACGCGGCACCCATTTCCTGCAGATCATGGACGACACGCGCAGAGACCTCGCGCGCAATTACATCCAGCAGCGGACAAGCTCCGTCACCGAAATCGCGTTCTTGCTCGGATTCACCAGCACCAGCAATTTCGCCCGCGCATTCAAGCGATGGACCGGTATGTCACCTACGCAATTCCGGGACTAACTCTGGTTCAGGGTCACTTATGCCGCGCGCCGGAAACGGGCCGGCGTCAATCCAAATTCCGAACGGAAGCACGTAGTCAGATAACTCTGGTTCCGGAACCCGCATTCAAACGCAACGCCATCGATAGGCAAATTGGTGGCCAGTAATTCGCGCGCCCGTTCCAAGCGCCGCTGGCGGACATAGCGGCTGGGCGACAGCCCCATCGCTTCGAAGACTCGACATCCTTGTACTCAAGCTGGGGCGGCTGGACGACGGCATCATGGAATTTGGCCCGGCCTGAACACCGCCCAGACCGTGCCCCTCAATCGGCCGCGGCGCCCCGCCCGGGCCGCGCCGATGTTGTGCTGCCAACCCACCTTGCGCATCGCCACCATCAGCGCGCTATATAACAGCACCTGATCGTTGACGGTGGAAAGCTCGCGGGCACGGACGAGCAATCGTACTGGCTGACGTGACGCAGGGCGCGCCGCGCGGTCAGCCGGCGCTGGCCGTCGCGAGCTTGCCGACGGTGATGACGGCCTGCTCGATCTCCGGCGACCACGGGCTGCTGTAGTTCAGCCGGATGAAGTTCCGGTAGTTGTCCGTGATCGAGAACATGTAGCCGGGCCCGATCGTGATCCCCTGCTCCAGCGCGAGCTGGTACAGCCGCATCGCATCGACCTGCGCCGGCAACTCGACCCACAGCACGTAGCCACCCGCCGGGCTCGAGATGCGCGTGCCTTCCGGAAAGAACCGCGACACCATCGCGCGCATCAGGTTCGCCTGCTGCGCATACGCCTTGCGCAGGCGCCGCAAGTGATGCTCGTAGCCGTCGCGTTCGAGAAACTCGGCGATCGCCAGCTGCGGCAGCGACGGCGTCGCGAGCGTGTTCAGGAACTTCAGCTTCTCGACCTGATCGCGATAACGGCCCGGCAGCGCCCAGCCGATCCGGTACGCGGCCGTCAGGCTCTTCGAGAACGACGCGCAGTGCAGCACGATCCCGTTGCGGTCATAGGACTTCAGCGTGCTCGGATGCGACTCGCCGAAATACAGTTCGTTATACACACCGTTTTCGATGATCGGCATGTCGACCCGCGTCGCGAATTCGACCAGTTCGCGCTTGCGCTCGTTCGGCATCTGGAAGCCGAGCGGGTTCTGGAAGTTCGGCATCACCATGCACGCGGCGATCGGCTGCGACTTCGCGATCGCGGCCAGCGCCGCGATATCGATCCCGTATTCCGGATGCGTAGCCACCTCGATCGCCTTCATCCCCATCCGCTCGATCGCGTGCAGCATCGCGTAGAACGTCGGCGATTCCACCGCGATCGTATCGCCGGGCTTCGCGACCGCCTGCAGGCACAAGTTGATCGCCTCCGTCGCGCCGACCGTCACGATGATCTCGTTCGGGTCCACCGCCATCCCGTTTTCCAGGTAGCGCCGCGCGATCTGCCGGATTAGCTGCGGATGGCCGGGCGGCAGTCCGTCCGTCACGCCCCACTGCGACTTGTCGCGGCCGGCGGCGTACGCATAGCGGTTCAGCTTCTCGAACGGGAAAAGGCTCGGGTCCGGATACGGCGAGCCGAGCGGCACCGCGTCGTCGGTACCGATCGAGCGCAGCGTCGACAGCACGAGCCGGCTCATGTCCACCGACGACGAGATCGCGATCGGCTTCGACGGCCGCAGTTCGCGCACCGGTGCATGGCCATCGTCGCGCCGCAGGTTAACGAAATAGCCGGACTGCGGGCGACTCTCCAGCAGCCCGCGGCTTTCCAGCAGCAGATACGCGTGCAGCACGGTTGTGATGCTGATCCGGTGCTGCTGGCTCGCCTGCCGCACCGACGGCACACGATCGCCGTGTCGATACACGCCCTGACGGACCAAGCGTTCTATATCGTCCGCAAGTTTTTCGTAGAGTTTCATGCCCGCTCCCCACCAACCGGCGCGGCGGCTCTTTGCGAGAACCTGCCGTGTCGGACGAGTGTATTCAACAGCCGGCTAGAATGGCATCAGCCGCATTCCCCGATTGGCATCTCAGAAATCTGGCCCGAAGCACGATTGACTCTGGCGACTCTGTTATCCAGACAAGAAATTGCGCACGCGTCATGCAGCGCAGGATTCGGTCACAACCGGCGGCATCGGACTCGTCACAGCCATGAAAGGGCGTCGCCCCTGAGGCGGGTAAACGCACCATGAGCCATCGTCATGACGGAAAAATACGATCGAGAACGTGCCGGATGCATACTCTGCCTCGATGCAGACACCACGCCATGATTTATGGATGCTGCAATCAAGACGTGTCAAACGAGTAAGCCGCATACTTTCGCAACCGAACCACTTGTCGACCAGCCTGCTTAGCGACCTTTCCCGGCTATTCACCTCTTGCTCCAGAATCGCGTTTACGTGAACCACAAATGACATCGGATAACACTGGCAAGCCGTTTCGGCAAGCGAGTCATGAATTCGACTGCAACTCGCTGGAGAGCTCCGGCACAAGCGTAAACAGGTCGCCGACGAGGCCATAGTCGGCCACGCTGAAGATCGGTGCTTCCGGATCCTTGTTGATCGCGACGATCACCTTCGAATCCTTCATGCCGGCCAGATGCTGGATCGCACCCGAGATGCCGACCGCGATGTACAGCTGCGGTGCGACGATCTTGCCGGTCTGGCCGACCTGATAGTCGTTCGGCACGTAGCCGGCGTCGACTGCCGCGCGCGATGCGCCGAGTGCGGCGCTCAGCTTGTCGGCCAACGGCTCAAGAACCTTCGTATAGTTCTCGCCGCTGCCCAGGCCGCGGCCACCCGACACGATGATGCTCGCCGACGTCAGTTCCGGACGGTCCAGCTTCGTCACTTCACGGCTCACGAACTGCGACTTGCCTGCGTCTGCCGCGGCTTCGATCTTCTCGATCGCTGCGCTGCCGCCTTCGGCTGCCACCGGATCGAAACCCGTCGCACGCACCGTGATGACCTTGATCGGGTCGCTCGACTGCACCGTCGCGATCGCGTTGCCCGCGTAGATCGGGCGCTCGAACGTGTCGGCACTGTCGACCGCCGTGATGTCCGAAATCTGCGCGACGTCCAGCTTCGCGGCGATACGCGGTGCGATGTTCTTGCCGTAGGCGGTAGCCGGAGCCAGGATGTGCGAGTAGTCCTTCGCGATGTTCAGCGCGGTCGCTTCGACGTTTTCCGCGAGGCCCGCTTCGAGTTGCGGCGCATCGGCCAGCAACACCTTCGACACACCTGCGATCTTCGCTGCTGCATCGGCCGCCGCTTGCGCGTTGTGGCCCGCGACCAGCACGTGGATGTCGCCACCGATCTTCGCTGCCGCTGCCACCGTGTTCAGCGTCGCGGCCTTGATCGACGCGTTGCCGTGTTCTGCAATCACCAGAATCGTCATTTCTTTCCGCTCCCTCTTACAGCACCTTGGCTTCGGTCTTCAGCTTCTCGACCAGCGTCTTCACGTCCGGCACCTTCACGCCGGCCGCGCGCTTCGGCGGCTCGGCCACCTTCAGCGTCTTCAGACGCGGCGCGACGTCCACGCCGAGGTCTTCCGGCTTCACCGTTTCCAGCGGCTTCTTCTTCGCCTTCATGATGTTCGGCAGCGTCACGTAGCGCGGCTCGTTCAGGCGCAGGTCCGTGGTAACAACTGCAGGCAGCGACAGCGACAGCGTTTCCGCGCCGCCGTCGACTTCGCGCGCGACCGTCGCACGGCCGTCGGCGATCGTCACCTTCGACGCGAACGTCGCCTGCGGCAGACCTGCCAGCGCGGCCAGCATCTGGCCCGTCTGGTTCGAATCGTCATCGATCGCCTGCTTGCCGAGGATCACCAGCTGCGGCTGTTCCTTGTCGACCAGCGCCTTCAGGATCTTCGCGACGGCCAGCGGCTCGACGCTGTCGTTCGACTCGACGAGGATCGCGCGATCCGCGCCGATCGCCAGCGCCGTGCGCAGCGTTTCCTGCGCTTGCGTCACGCCGACCGACACCGCGATCACTTCGGTCGCGACACCCGCTTCCTTCAGGCGCACCGCTTCTTCCACCGCGATTTCGTCGAACGGGTTCATCGACATCTTCACGCTTGCGACATCGACACCGGATTGATCGGACTTCACGCCGACCTTCACGTTCGCGTCGACCACTCTCTTTACAGCAACAAGAATCTTCAAGGCATTCTCCTGAATCTCAATATCGCCCCACTCACTCAAAGCATACGCATCGATGTGCCTAGCTGACCTTGCGCTGCATGTTTTGCCAGTACCTGTCCTTGACCACGCGTCGCAGAACCTTGCCGACCACCGAGGTCGGCAATTGTTCGACAAATACGATCGACTTCGGCGCCTTGTAGCTCCCGAGTTTTTCCTTGGCGTGTGCGATAAGTTCAGCGGCCTCGACCAAAGCACCAGGACGCAGCACCACTTCCGCGTGCACGGCCTCACCCCACTCCTGATGCGGTATGCCGACTACGGCACACATCATGACGGCCGGATGGGAAGCCAGCGCCGCTTCAACTTCGACCGCATAGACGTTGAAGCCGCCGCTGATGATCATGTCCTTCAACCGGTCGACGATGTACAGATAGCCTTCCTCGTCGATGTAGCCGAGGTCGCCCGATTTCCATGCCCCGTCAGAGAACTCGGCGGCCGTCGTTTCAGGATTGTTGTAGTACCCCTTGATAACAGCTCGGCTCCGGATGCGGATTTCGCCGCATTGGCCGGTTGGCTGTGGGTTGCCCTGCTCATCGGTGATATAAACCTCGACGCCCGGCGTTGTGCGGCCAGCCGAAGACAGGCGCTTGGTGCCGCTGCCCGTTGTATGCGCGGTCTCGTGCTCGGCCTTGTCGAGCGTCGACACGAACATGGGGACTTCCGTGGCGGCGTAGGCTTGCGCGAAGATGGGGCCGAAGCACGTGATCAGGTCATCGAGCTTGGCGGGACTCATCGGCGCCGCGGCGTAGATCAGGGTGTTCAGCGAAGAGAGATTGCGTGGGTTCGTGCGCTGCAACTCGAGCAGACGGTACAGCACGGTCGGCACCAGGAACGAATGGGTCACGCCCTGCTGCTCGGCCGTTTCCCGCCATTGCTCGAGATCGAGCTGATTGAGCGTGATGTTGGCGCCACCGGCATAGAAAGTCAGTATGAAAGCGACCACGGCGCCATGCGAGAGCGGCGCCACGTGCAACATACGTGTGCGATCGTTGAAGCCGAAATCCGGGTTGCGGAAGCCGCCATCGCAGCAAGCCATCAGATTGTCGATCGAGTACATCGCGCATTTGCCCTGCCCGGTCGTGCCGCCGGTGAAGCGCAACATGCAGATGTGCTCATCGTCGTCCAGCTCCACGTCGGCGTCGAGTTCGGACGCAGCGTCAACCAGATGCCAGAACGCGCGTACGCCGGGGCGCGAGGCCTGCTCCGGTGTCGGGTTGTCCATGACGACGATCTCGCAACCGGCTGCACGCAGCATGTCGTAGTAGCCGTCGAGCATGCGCGTTTCAATGAACACGACCTTCGGCTTGACCAGTTCGATCTGGCGCGCATGCTCTTCCGGCGCATCGCGCAGGTTGGTCATGACCACCGTGCCTTCCTGCTTGAGGACGGTCGGCAGCATCATCAGGCTCAGGTTGTCGTTTTCCAGGATGAGCAGGAACTTGTCACCCTTGCCGACCCCGAGCGCGTTGCGCAGCGCATCGGCGATACGGTTGGTCAACAGGTGGTATTCGTGATAGCTGTAGCTACGGCCACGCTCCACATTGACGATTGCTTGCCGGTCGCGAAAGCGCAGCGTCATCAGGCACATGATGCGGCAAAAGTTCATCTTCATGGATTTGTCTCCTCTGTTCTTTTGCCCTCCCTCTTCTTCATAGGAAGGGCGGCACTGTCGCCGGTGCGGCGCGTTCAGCGTGCGCGCAGCCGTGATGCTGCGTCCAGACGGATGGTGTGCGCGTTGAGGTAGGCGTTTTCGATGATGAAAGCGCAGCAGTGCGCGAACTCGCGCATGTCGCCGAGGCGTCTCGGGGCTTCGATCTGCGTCTTCAACGCAGCGATGATCTTCTCGTCGAGCGTCTGCACCATCGGCGTCAGGAACAGGCCCGGCGCAATGGCATTGACACGGATGCCGACGTCGCCGAGTTCCCGCGCCGCCGGCATGTTCATGCCGAGCAGTGCCGCCTTGGAGGCGGCATAGGCGACCTGACCGATTTGTGCCTCATAGGCGGCACCCGACGAGATGTTGATGACCACGCCGCGCTCCTCCCCGACCTCCGGTTCGTTTCTGGCCATCTGCTCGGCGCATTTCGACATGACGTTGAACACGCCGTTGACGTTGACCGCCGTCACTTGCGCAAACTTGGCCAACGGTGTGGCCTTGCCGTCCTTGCCCAACACCTTGCACGGCGTGGGCAACGCCGCGCAGTTGATGCAGACGTGAACCGTACCGAACCGGGCCGTCACGGCTGCGACCGCGTTCTGCACGGACTCCTCACTGGCGACGTCGGTTTGCACGAACATCGCATGTTCGGCGCCGATCTCTTCGACAGCCTTAGCTCCGGCTTCGGCGTTCAGATCGAAGATGGCCACGCGCGCGCCCTTTTCCTGCACCAGATAACGTGCGGTGGCGAGGCCAAGGCCCGAAGCGCCGCCGGTAATGACGATGACTTTTCCTTCAATGCGCATGATGTGTCCTGTCGCGATGGTGCTTAAAACGCCGGCACGCCGGTCAACGCGCGGCCGATGATGAGTTGCTGGATCTGGGTCGTGCCTTCCGGAATCGGCGCGATGATCGCCTCGCGGGCGAGCTTCTCGACGAGGAATTCGGTCGTGACGCCGTTGCCCCCGTGGATCTGCACGGCCTGGCGGGCGATTTTCACGGCTGCTTCGCACGCGAAATACTTGGCCATCGCCGCTTCCATCTCCGCCGACACGCCTGCTTCGATCATCGACGCCGCGCGATAGGTCAGCAGGCGCGCGGCGTCCACGCCAGTCGCCATTTCGGCCAGCATCGCAGCGATCAGTTGGTGACCTGCGATGACCTTGCCGTGCTGGCGCCGCTCCGTTGCATAACGAACCGCCTCTTCGAGCGCGCGGCGAGCGATGCCCAGCCCCTGGGCGGCGACGAATACGCGCGACCGTTCGAACAGCGAGAGCGTATTGCGCAGTCCCTCGCCTTCGTTGCCGATCATGTTGGAGGCCGGCACGCGCACGTCGGTCAAAAAGATCTGTGCGGTGGACTGGCTGTTGAAGCCGATCTTGTGGATGCCGCGTACTTCGTACGGATGTTCGTTGCGGTCGAGCAGGAAGTGCGTCAGCCCCTTGCGCGGATCGTCGCTGGTGCGGCAGGTGCAGATCAGGAAGTCGGAATACTCACCGTTGCTGATCCAGGTCTTTTCACCGTTGATGATGAAATGGTCGCCATCGCGGCGCGCACGCGTCTTGATTTCCAGCACGTTGGAGCCGACGTCGGGTTCCGAAATGCCCATCGAGACGAAACTGTCTCCGCTCAACAGGCCGGGCAGGTAGCGTTCACGCAAATGCGGGGGCGCGATCTTCTCGAGCAGCACGACGCCGAACGAGTTGATCAGCACCGGCACCGACAGGTCGGCCGAGGTGGTCGCCACCTCCTCGAACAGCATCAGCGACGTCAGCCAATCCAGGCCCATCCCGCCGTTGGCTTCGCTCGCGATGCCCGACACCAGCCCGAATTCCGTCAGCCGGCGCATGATGTCGGCCATCTTGTCGCGCGGCACGAACTTGTCGCGGTATTGCTTGCTGAAGATCGGATCGATCTCGGCATTGAGGAAGCGCTTCAGTCCGTCGACGGCAGCCTGCTGCTCTTCGGTGCGGAATACATATCCCATGACGGTCTCCTTATTGTTTTCCCAGAATGTTGACGCCAACCACGGCCTCTTCGAGGCCGTACAGGCCGCCGCCGTTTTCCTGGATGGCGATGCGTGCACCTTGAACCTGACGCTGTCCGGCTTCGCCGCGCAACTGGGTCACCAGTTCGTGAATCTGGCCGAGACCGGTCGCACCGATCGGGTGCCCTTTCGATTCGAGCCCGCCGGACGGGTTGATCGGGATGCGTCCGCCGACCGTGAAGTCACCGCGCTCGGCCGCCGGGCCGCCCGCACCGAACGGCACCAGCATCAGCGATTCCGCGTTGAGGATCTCGCCGATCGCCGACGCATCATGCACTTCGGCCACGCTGACGTCCTCAGGCGCGACGCCGGCTTGTTCGTAGGCCTTCTTCGCCGCGAGATGCGCGATGATCTTGTGCGGCTCGTCGAGACCACGCGTCGTACCGGTCTGGATGACGCTGGCCAGGACCCGCACCGCACGGCCGGCCTCACCCTGCAGGCGCTTCAGTCCGGCGCCCGTGCACAGCACCGCGGCGGCGGCGCCGTCGCTGATCGGCGAGCACATGGCCGTCGTCAGCGGGTAGGCGATCGGTGCCGAATCCAGCACCTGCTCGATCGTCATGGGCTGCTGGAATTGCGCGAGCGGGTTATGGACCGAGTGCTGGTGATTCTTGGCGGCCACCGCGGCGATCTGGCGCTGCGTGGTGCCGTAGCGCTTCATATGGTTGCGCGCGATCGCCGCATAGACATCCATGAAGACGCTGTAGGGACGCTCGGACATGGTGCCGGGCGGCGGCTCGACGCCTTCGCCCATCGCCAGCAGCGTCGTCTTGTTTTCCTCGACGGTCGACACGTCCCAGCCGCCGTCGAACGCGCTGAACATCTTCGCCTTGTCGGCAATGTTCATCTTTTCCGCGCCGACGGCCAGCGCGATGTCGCAAGCCCCGGCCCGCAGCGCCTGCACGGCCAGGTTGAATGCCGACGCGCCCGATGCACAGGCGTTCTCGACGGTAAACACCGGAATGCCTTCGATGCCGACGCGGCGCATGGCGATCGGGCCGGGAATCGCGGTCTGCCCCTGGAACAGGCCATTGGTCAGCGTCGCATAGAATGCCGACCCGATGTCGGCAGCTTCCGCGCCGGCATCTTTCAACGCCAGCGTGACAGCCTCGCCGACCAGGTCGTAGACGCTGCGCTCCAGCAAGCGGCCGAACGGCGTCATGCCGACACCGGCAACATAGATATCGTTCATGTAATTCCCGAAAGAGGAATGAGAAATACGGATTGAAGAAACCGGGGAGGCTCAACGGCCCTGGAATCGCGGCGCGCGCTTTTCCGCGAATGCCTGCAAACCCTCCTGCAGGTCGAAGCTGCGCAGATGGCGACGCAGCATGACTTGCTCGTGCAGCAACGCGTCGTCACGGCGCTTGTCGGCGGAGGTGCGCGCGACTTCCTTCATGCGCCGCAACACGATAGGACTCTTTTCAGCAATCCGGCCGGCCAGCTTCATCGCCGCGTCGGACAAGTCGGCGTCGGGATGCACTTCGGATACCAAACCGTAAGCCTTCATCTCGGTCGCCGAAAGCGTCTTGCCGGTCAGCAGCAGATACATCGCGATGTTCTGAGGAATCAGCCGCGGCAAGACCGCCGCGCCACCCGCGCCGGGATAGACGCCGAAGTTCGCATGGGCGTCGCCGATGGCGGCGCTTTCAGCCGCGATGACGATGTCGGCGCACATGGCCAACTCGAGGCCCCCGGCCATGGTGACGCCGTTGAGTGCGGCGATCACCGGTTTCGGGAAATTGCGCAGGCGCGCGAGCGTCGAGTCGGCACGGTCGAGGAAATCGGTTTCGCCCGCCTCCGCCTTCTGACCGGCCAGCACCTCCTTCAAGTCCGCGCCGGCGCAGAAGGCGGGACCTGCGCCAGTCAGCACCACGACGCGAATGCCATCGTCATCGGCGATCTGCGCCAGCCTGCGGTCCAGTTCGGTCAGCAGCGCGATGTTCATCGCGTTCATCGCCTTGGGGCGATTCAGCGTCAAGCGCGCGACCGCGCCAGTCGTTTCAAACAGCAATGCTTCTTCGGTCATGACGTCTCCGGATTGTCTTGGAATGTTGTCGTGGCGGAGAGGGAAAGACCTGCCCGCAATAGGAAGTGATCATAGGCAGGGGGAAATGACCGCGCGGCTCTTTGGAGCGAAAAGTGCATTCCGCAGAGCGATCGGCCGCGATCGTTGATGACACGCGCCGATCAGCGGTGACCATGGAAGGAAGGATCGACGCGCCGGCACGGCCGGCTGGCGGCCGCCACGAGCGTGCGTTGGACGGGTCAGCGGCGGTGTAGAATCGGCGGCACCACCGTCTATCGACATCACCGCGCCGTGAAACCCGACCGCCAGCCCGCCCTCGTCGCAACACAGGAAGCGACGACCATAGCGGGGTACTGCACGGCAATCGCCAAGACCCTGCAAGCCAGCGGAATGGACAGCGAGCGCATTTTCCGCTCCGTCGGCGTGCAACCCGACATGGTGAACGGCCCGATGGTCCGACTGCCGGTGTCCACCTTGACCCGGCTATACCGTGCGTGCGTCGAGGCCACCCACGATCCGTATTTCGGCCTGTCGGTCGCGCGGCACATCCACATCTCCAATCTGCACGCGCTCGGCTATGCGCTTGCCGCCAGCAGCACGCTGCTGGACTTCTGTCGCCGACTGGAACAGTACTTCCGGCTGGTATCGCAGGCGGCAACCGTTCGCGTCATCGAAGACGCCGACACGATCGCCGTGCGCGTCACCGATTTCAAGGTCGAGGTCTGCGGCGAAACCGAAGACGCATTCGTCGGGTTCCTGGTTCAAACGATGCGACTGTTGTACAAACCGGGGTTCAACCCGCTGTCCGTGGAATTCCATCGTGCGATGCCGCGTGAAGGCGACGAGCCGTACCGCGCGTTGATGCGCGCACCGGTCAGCTTTTCGAATCGGGCCACGACGCTGACTTTCGACAGGCACGCGTTGATGCAGCCGCTCGGCGGCGCCTGCCCGGAATTGGCACTGGTCAACGACAACATCGCGAATCAATATCTTGCACGGCTGGACAAGAGCGACGTGGTGACCGGCGTCACGCAGAAGATCATCGAATTGCTGCCCTCCGGCGATTGCAGCAGGGAGAAGGTGGCCGAAGCGCTATGTGTGAGCCCCGCTACGTTGCAGGTGCGGTTGGCGCAGCGCGGCACCCATTTCCTGCAGATCATGGACGACACGCGCCGGGAGCTCGCTTGCAACTACGTCCGGCAGCGCACGAGCTCCGTCACCGAAATCGCGTTCTTGCTCGGATTCACCAGCACCAGCAATTTCGCCCGCGCGTTCAAGCGATGGACGGGCATGTCGCCTACGCAATTCCGGGACGCCCCAGCCGAGCAGGAGGTTTTGTCCCGGTAACGTCGCCTATCCCCCATCCCATTACGCGCGTGCGCCGCACCTCGGACAGGTAGATGAGGACCAGCGACGCCCACACGGTCCCGTACAGGAACATGAAGCAGGTCATGCGCACGCGCAGCAGGTCGAGAGGATCGGCGGCAGGAAGCCGCCGAAGTGCGCGGGATGGCCGGCAGTCGCGGCATCGCGCGTGATCCGCATGCAGCATGATGCGTCGAGTGCGCGGAGACGGCCATCCGGGATCGCCGCGCTGCGCCGGTTCGTTCATGGAAGACCGCGCAACGCGTGCGACGCAATTCCGGCCGCCGGCCGGGCACACCATTGAGCCGGCAGACGTGCCGAAGCGGGACGCGATAGCGGCTGGAGCGGGACGACGCGAATGCGTCGGGTACGACAGACGGGCCAGGGCCCGCGAAAAGCGGCGGCATGGCAAGAGGGAACGGGGCGCGTCGGGGCGCCACTGACGGGCAGAGCCGACGCGGGCCGCGCGTCACCCCTCGCCCTTCGGCCCCGGGTTGAGCATCACGACAAAGCAGGCCACGCCGACGATCAACGCGATCGCGCCGCCGCGCAGCGCGATCGTCGTGTCGAACAGCAGCCCGGTCACGACGGCCATCATCCCCGCGAGCGACACGAACACGGCGATCGCCGCGACGACGATCCGGTACTGGCGACGTATCATCGCGCGCTCGCGTCAGGCTGCCGCGGCGGACGCCGGCTCGCCGGAATCGTCGCCGCGAATCAGCAGCACCGGGCACTTCGCGCCGCGCACGAAGCGCTCGGCGACGCTCCCGAGCAGCACGCGCCGGATGCCGCGCCGCCCGTGCGTGCCGACCACCGCGAGGTCGATCCCGTGCTCCTTCACGTAACGCTGCAGGCGTTCCGCGACGTCCTCGCCGATGCTCTCGGTTTCGACGAGCTCGGCCTCGCCCTTCGCGCCGGCCAGTGCGATGATCTGTTCGGCTTCACGCAGCACCTTGCGCCCGTCGTCGCGGATTTCCTCGATGAGCGCGTGCGGGTCGAAACGGCCCGCGTACGTGAACAGCACCGACTTGTCGACCACATAGACGACGCTGACGTGCGTATCGCCCGCCAGTGCCACCTTCACTGCCTCGGCAAGCGCCTGTTTCGACGAAGCGCTGCCGTCGACGGCCACCATGATCTTCTTGTACATGCGAACCTCGCTGGGGTGAGTTGCCGGGCGCGGTCGCGCGCGGTCATGTGCCCATCATCGGCGGACGGCCGGTTCGAAGGTTGACGGCGATCAAGATTCCCCGACAGCGGGTCGTGCGGCAAAGCGCCACGCGGAGCAGCCGGGGCGCCGTCCCGGTGGCCGAACCGGGCTGCCGAGCGGCCATGCCGCCGAAGGCGCTATCATCGACGTTACGACCTTCGTCCGGCCCTTTTTTGCCGGCTCACTTTCAACTCGCTCAACCGACATGACAACGACTACCGAACGCGTGGACGGCGCCGCCCAGCATCTCGTCGCCGCCCGCCATGCCGGCACGCCCGGCCCGCTGCTGCCCGACGCCTTGCGCCCCGAGAACGTCGATACCGCACTCGCGATCCAGCATCGCGTCGCCGACCTGCTCGGCGAATCCATCGGCGGATGGAAATGCGCGCTGCCGCCGCCCGACCGCGTGATCGTCGCGCCGATCTTCGCGTCGACGATCCGCGCGGCCGATGCGCCGTACCGCGTCGTCGGCGGCCCGATCGTGCGGATCGAGCCGGAAATCGCGTTCGTGCTCGATCGCGACCTGCCCGCCCGCGCGCAGCCGTACGACGAGCACGACGTGCGCGGCGCGATCCGCGAAGTGCGCATCGTGCTCGAGGTGCTGGGTTGCCGCTATGCGGAGCCCGCGCGCGCATCGAAGTTCGAACTGCTCGCCGACGGGCAGTTCAACCAGGGATTGTGCGTGGGTCCCGTCGTGCCGGACGGATTGAACGTGCCGCTCGAGACGCTCGCGCTGTCGTTCGAGGGTGCGCTGAATCGCACGATCGACGGCCGCCATCCGGACGGCGATCCGCTCAAGCCGCTGGTATGGCTGGTCAATTTCCTCGCATCGCGCGGCGACGGCGCGCGGGCCGGCCAGATCGTGACGACCGGTTCGTATGCGGGTGCGATCGACGTGCCGCTCGGCGATGCGCTGACGGTGCGCTTCGGTGAACTCGGCAGCCTGTCGGTGACGCTGACGGCTTGACGGGCTGACAGCCTGACGTTCAGCGGCGGGGGCGGCTCGCGACGAACGCGGCGCCCGCCCCGCCTGCCGACGCTGCGTGATACCGTTGCACAACGCCCGTCACGCTTGAACCGCGTGCCTTTCCGTCATTCGCCATGCCGCCGACACCGTTGCCCGCCCTGCTGGACGAAGTCCTGCGCACCGTCGATCGCCGCTACCGGTTGCCGCCGCTCGTGCGCGCGCCGTCGCTGGCCGACGCCGCGAACCCGGCCGTCGTCATCGCCGTCGCGATCGAAGAAGCGCGCCGGATGCAGGCCGACGGCCGCACGCCCGACCCCGCATTGCAACGCCGCTTCATCGATGCGCTCGCGCGGATGATCGGCGACGCGATGGACCCGCAAACCGGCGACCCCGCCTTCCAGGCCGCGGTGCTTCGGCATCGCGCGGCGGCCGTGCGTGAATACGCATCGCTCGCCGCGCATGCCGAGCAGGACCGGCGCGCGCTGCGCTCGGCCGTCAACACGATCGCGCATCCGGCCCGGCTCGAGCGGCATGCGCAGGCATGGCAACGCGAACCGCTCGCGCGGCTGCATGCGGCCGCGGCCGGCGCGTCGTGGGACGATCTCGACGCCGCGCTGCGGCAACTGCTCGCGCAGCCGGAGATGGCGACCGACACCGCGTTCGAACAGGACATCGCCAGACTGAAGGACAGCGCCGCACTCGCGCGGCTGCGGCGTCTCGATGCGCTGGCGCCGGATCCGGACGTCCGGCAGTACCGCACGCTGTGGAGCCGCCAGGGTCCGCTCGAAGGCAGCGCGCTCGCCGTCGCGCAAGGTGTCACGTCGCAACAGCGGGGCGCGGCCGTCGAGGCGCTGGCCGCGCAGGCGCTCGACGCCCTGGCCGCGCAGCTCGACGCGAGCGATGCACAGCGCACGTATCGCGTGGTCACGTCGATGCGCGTGCCGGCCTCGATACCGGCCAAGCACGACCGCGCGAAAACCGAGTGGGATGCGGTGCTGCTCGCTCGCGCGCGCGGCGACGATCCGTCGGCCGCGTGGCACGTCGTGTTTCTCGTCGAAGCGAAAGCGTCCGCGGATGCGGCGACGACCGATCTGCCGCGCCTGCTGCGCGGCCTGAGCCTGCTCGCGCAAGCCGATCCGGACACCGTCTATGCGTTCGACACGCGCGAAGGCACGGTACGCCTGCACGGCGCGTCGCTGCGCGCGCTGACGATCGACGACGCGGCCTTGCAGCGCGAAGTGCTGTACTGCTGCGATGCGTCGGCAGACCCGGCGCCGCGCCTGCTGGGTGCCGCAAGCCGGATGCAGTTGCTGTCGGCGCCGGCGAGCCTCGAATACGCGAGCGCGCTCGCGCAGTGCGCGGATGCCGATCCGCATGGCCTCGGCGCCGTCTGGCAAGCGCTGCTGGAACTGCCGTCATGGCGCACGGTGCTGCACCAGTACGAATCGCTGCGGCAGGTTCGGGCGCTGATGGTGAGCGTCGACGATCTGATGGCCGCGATCGAAGGCGACATGGGCGAAAGCGCTGCGAACGAGGCATGACGTGCGAGCGCGAATTGCACGAATGGCGCGACTTCCGCGTTGAATCATCACGCGTGATCCGCTCAGTTGTTGAGTACCCCGAACGGCAGCGTCCACCCCTTCAGTCGCCCGCCGTCTCCCCAGCGGCTTTCATCGTCCGCGCCGAACGGCAGCAGAACCGGCACCGCCGCGCATGCCGGCGTTTCCTTCGGCGTATGGCCGAACTCGGCCTTGAACAGCCGATGGAAGTACTTCTCGTCCGGAAAGCCGTGCGCCCATGCAATCTCCGCGATGCGCTGGTGCCGGCGCTGCGGATCGCCGAGCACGTGGTACGCGTGACGCAGCCGCCTGCGCGTGAGCTGCCGCATCACGCCGCCCTCTTCCTTGAACAGCTGATAAAGCCGCGCCCGCGACACGCCGATTTCCCGGCAGATCCGCTCGGGTGCGAGGTCGGGCTCCAGCAGGTGCGCGTCGATATAGCGCCGCACGCGCTCGATCAGCGCGGTGTCGATCGGTCCGCGCGCCTCGTCGAACGCCTGTGCGCTCGGGGCGACGGCCGCGCTCATGAGCAGCAGCAACGATTGCACGACGCTCGGCAACTCGTGCGTGCGCAGGTTCGGCAGGTTGCGGTGCAGCGACAGCATCTGGTCGCCGAGCAGCCGCCCGACACCGCTCGCCAGCGTCTGCCCGTGCGCGTTCGCCGCATGGGCCGGCAGCAGATAGCGCGGCACCACGAGGCTGATCACGTCGCCGGCCTCGACCCGGCAATCGTTGACCTGCGCGACGTCATAGACGAACAGGTCGCCCGCACGCTTGACCAGTTCCGGCCCGCCGGTGCGGCACGTGAGATGCCCGCCCAGCAGCAGCGTGAAGCGGATCGAATCCTGGCCGTCGAGCCGGATCCGCCGCGTCGTGCGGTGCACCGAGTAGGTCGGCGCGCGCGACCGCCAGCACCGGCTCGAGAAGATCAGCGGGCCGAGCGCCGCGCCGGTCGCTTCCGCGTTGAACGCGCCGTAGCCGCCGAGGTCGTCCAGCCGGTAGTCGCAGAGCATGTCCTTGACCCACACGTGGAATCGGTCCCGCACCGGATAGTCGGTGGTACGAAACTTGAAGACGGGGATGGCATCCGCTTGATCCATGGCAGTTTTCATTCGAGCCGACAGGAAAGGAAGGGATCGGTTCGTCGATTATCGGACCAAAATGCGGCGGTGGACAGCGGGTTCGTCGCAGTGCCCGCCGCGCCGTCGATCGACATGCGCGCGGCGGGCAGCGCGGGCGTCAGCGACGCGGGTGGCATTCCCAGTCGTTGTACGTCGGCCGGTCGATCGGCGTGAGGCCGGGAATCATGAACACGGTGCAGGTGAAGCGCCGCCCCTTGCCGGTGGTCGCGTCGTAACTCACCGGCTGGCCGCCGAGCCCGTTCTTCTTCCCGTACTGCACGTTGGCGATCGTGATTTCGTCCGACGACGCAAGGCCGATCGTCTTCGCGGTCGATGTCTGCACGTCGGTCATGTTCATCTGCGTCGTGCCGCAACCGGCCAGCGCGAGGCTGGCGGCCGCGGCGCCCAGCGCGGTCCGTACGGTGCAAAGCAAGGTCTTCTTCATGGCTTCTCCTTCGGTTTCCCGTGCAACGCGATCACGAGCCCGGGGTATAGAAACTGGACTGCAGCTGGCTGCCGATACTCGCGACGTACGATTGCCAGAGGAGTGCCATCGACCCCGTCGCGTTGACGGCCAGCGCCGGCCACGATGCGCTCTGTGCCGCCACCGTCGACGCGCTCCACGCCCCGTCCCGGTAGCGGGCCGCGATGACGGCCGACGCGCCCGGCAAGCCCGTGTCCTGCCATGCGACCGTCACGTGGCCCGCCGCGTCGATCACCAGCGGCGGGTACTGGGCGGCCGCCCCGTTCAGGTGTTCCGTCAGCCGCTGCAGCGGCCCCCAGTTTCCGCCGGCATCGGACACGCTCGCCTGCAGCGCCGCGCCGCCCTCCGCCCACATCACGGCCGCGATGCCGTTGTCGTTGACGGTCAGCATCGGCGTCGCGATGAAGCCGGTCGGCTCCGTGATCGCCGGCGCCACCGGCGCGGCCGGCTGCCACCCGGTGCCGGCGACGAAGCGTTGCGCCATCGTGGTCGTCTCGAGATGCCCGCCGGTCACGTCGAGCTGCCCCCACACCAGCGTGATGTTGCCCTTCGCGTCCATGCCGGCCGCCGGCGAGATGATCGTCGTAAACAGGCTCGTGTTCGACACGGCCTGGTTGACGTCGGTCCAGCCGTTGGTCGGGTCGTACGTGGCCGTCCACAGCGCCGAATGCGTATGGTTGGTCTGCCGCCACGCGAGCACCGCGCGGCCGGACGACAGAACCGACATCATCGGCCTCACGTTGTCCGTATCGCCGGTCACCGCACCCGGCCCGGTCTGCACCGGCATCTGGATCAGCGCCGTGGGCGACCACTGTCCCGCCTGCGTATAACGCGTCCAGGCGATGCGCGTATCGAGCAGGCTGATCGACTGCGTCCAGGCGACGAGCGCGTTGCCCTGGCTGTCGATCCCGGCCGTATAGGACGAACCGCTCATGTCCGCTGCCAGTTCGGACGCCGTGCCCCAGCCGGCGCCCGGGCTGTACGGGCGCGCCCACAATGCGTACGTGTTGGGGCCCGGCATCCATTCGGTCCAGAACGCGACCGCCTGGCCGCTCGCATTGCCGACCAGCTGCGGCGGAACGCCGGTCAATCCGTTCATCGAATGCGTACCGTCGCTCGTGTCGAGCCGCGTCGCGCTTTGCCAGCCCGAACCGGGGACATAGCGCGCGCCCCACATTTCGTTGCCGTACGGACTGGCCGGGTCGACGGTCATCCAGGTGGCGAGCGCATTGCCGCTCGCGTCGATCGTCACGCTGGGGTCGCCTTCCGGCCCCTTGCCGTCCACCGCGACGGCCGTCGACCAGCCGGCCTGCGGCTGCGTGGTTCCGCCGCCGGTCGGCCCGCCATTCGAGCCGCCGCCGGGCGATGTCGTGCCTGAAGGTGATCCGGGGGAGGTCGGCGTCGACTGCGACGCACCGCTCTTGGTCGAGACGTCGTCGCCGCCGCATGCGGTCAACGCGAGAACGACGGCCATGGCCGTCCAGGTAACGGGTTTCATCACAATCCTCTTGTTCTGGATTGACGGCATGTGCTTGCCCGTGCAGCAGGTCGAACCTGCCGCGCATATTGATAAGCAGTGCCATTCAATGGATATGGAATGCCGCGCTTTCGTCGAGCCTCGCCCTGTTCGATCGCGCGGACGGCCTTTGCTTCCGGTACGGACGACGGCTTGCTTACTGCCTCTGTCGCCCAACGCCGGACACCCCGAAGTGCCGGCTGCATCTTAATTCATACGATCCGGAATCAAGGTGGGGTTGCGTCTACAGTGAGTGGAGATGCATTTCGCCGGGTGTCGGCACGCGCATGAGCCGGTGATGCGCGGATGCGGATTGCCGCGGCGGGCGGTTGGCGGCGTGCGGTGGACAGCGTGAGGTGGACGGTGGACGGTGGGCGGTGGGCGGTGGGCGGTGGGCGGTGGGCGGTGGGCGGTGGGCGGTGGGCAGCGGGCAGCGGGCAGCGGGCAGCGGGCAGCGGGCAGCGGCTGCAATCGTGCGGTGCATCGAGGGGGAATCCACGGTAGCGAGCCGGACGCTACGCTGCGCCGTGGCGACTTCGCGGTGTCGTGCCGGCAGCATCGTTCCGCGTAGCCGGTCAAACCCGCCGGCGAAGCGAAAGGGAGCTGGCCGGCATCACCGGCCAGCGCGGCGCAGCCCGCGAGAACGGGCTTGCGCCGCCAGCGTTACGACTGGACGAAGGCCAGCAGGTCGGCGTTCAGCACATCGGCGTTGACCGTCAGCATCCCGTGCGAATAGCCCGGATACGTCTTCAGCGTGCCGTTCTTCAGCAGCTTGACCGACTTCAGCGCCGAATCGGCGATCGGCACGATCTGGTCGTCTTCGCCGTGCAACACGAGCGTCGGCACGGAGATCGACCGCAGGTCTTCGGTCTGGTCCGTTTCCGAGAACGCCTTGATGCCTTCGTAGTGCGCCTTCGCGCTGCCGATCATGCCCTGGCGCCACCAGTTCTGAATCACGCCCGGGTGCACCGTCGCGCCCGGCCGGTTGAAGCCGTAGAACGGGCCCGACGGCACGTCGAGGAAGAACTGCGCGCGATTGTCGGCAAGCGCCTTGCGGAAGCCGTCGAAGACCTCGAGCGGCAGGCCTTCCGGGTTCGCGTCGGTCTTCAGCATCAGCGGCGGCACCGCGCTGACCAGCACCGCCTTCGCGACGCGGCCTGCCGGCTCGCCGTGGCGGGCCACGTAGCGCGCGACTTCGCCGCCGCCGGTCGAGTGGCCGATATGGACCGCGTTGCGCAGGTCGAGCGCTTCGGCCACCGCGAACGCGTCCGCCGCGTAGTGATCCATGTCGTGGCCGTCGGAAACCTGTGCCGACCGGCCGTGGCCGCGACGATCGTGCGCGACCACGCGATAGCCCTTCTGAACGAAGAACAGCAGTTGGGCATCCCAGTCGTCGGAAGACAGCGGCCAGCCGTGGTGGAACATGATCGGCTGCGCATCCTTCGGGCCCCAGTCCTTGTAGAAGATGTCGACGCTGTCCTTCGTGGTGATGTAAGGCATGGCTTCAGGCTCCTTTGGGGTAGGTGAACGTCACGTGCCGGCCGGCCACCCGGGCGGATGTCGGTGTCGAACTGCGGCGCGGCGGCACACCGCGCCGGTCGATGCGGCACCTGAGTGTTGTAGCGGAAAACCGCGACCGTGTCATGAAGCCAATTGCATACCGCCGTCTATCGGTTCTCCGCGGGCAACGACGATGTGTGGCGCGAACGACCATGCCGCGTTCGTCACCGGTCCGGACGAGCACAACCTCGCAGCGGTGTGCTCGCATCCCGAGACTTGACCATTCAACGCAACTAACCGTGCGATTTCGCACGCCCCAACCCTCGTGCCTCAACCGTCCGTCGACACGGTCAGCGCCTCCCACGCGCGCATGTCGTCGTCCAGCGCCGACCATTTGGCGCGCACGAGCCGAAGCGCATCGCTGCCGAGCAACAGATGGGCCGGCGGATGGTCCGCCGCAATGACCGCGAGCATGGCACGCGCGGCCTTCGCGGGATCGCCCAACTGACGGCCGCTGTTCTCCTCGCGCGCGTGACGGATCGGCTCGAAGAGCGCGTCGTAATCGGCGATCGAGCGCGGCGTGCGCGTCATCGAGCGGCCGGCCCAGTCGGTGCGGAACGAGCCCGGCGCCACGGCGGTCACCGCGATGCCGAACGGCTCGAGCTCCTTGCCGAGCGTGTCGGAAATCCCTTCCAGCGCGAACTTGCTGCCGCAGTAATAGGCAATGCCGGGCATCGTGATGTGGCCGCCCATCGACGTGATGTTCAGGATGCGGCCGCGCCGGCGTGCGCGCATGAACGGTACGACGGCCTTCATCATCGCGACGGCGCCGAATACGTTCACGTCGAACTGTCGGCGCATCTCCGACAGCGGCGACTCCTCCATGATGCCTTCGTGCCCGTAACCGGCGTTGTTCACCAGCACGTCGACGGGCCCGACGCTCGACTCGATCGCCGCGACGACGCCGTCGATGCGCTCGAAGTCGGTCACGTCGAGCACGCGCCCGATGGCCGCATGCGGGGACAGTGCTTCGAACGCCCGCTTCGCCGCTTCGCTTCTCACGGTGCCGACCACCGTATGACCCGCGGCCAGCGCCGCTTGTGCGAGCGCGCGGCCGAAACCGCTGCTGACGCCGGTGATGAGCATGATAGTGCCGGATGCCATGTGAGCTTCTCCCGAATGTCGATCGAAGCATGCATACTAGTCTGACGATCTACGCAAATTAAGCTCGATTCCGCTGATTTTCTTGCACAAAACTATGAGCACCGCGCCCTCTTCGTCCCGATCGCCGCAGCTGCCCGCGCGCAGCCGTCAACGCCTGATCGCGTTGCTGCATGCATTGGCGCCGGACGAAGGCTACAACCTGACCGCACTGCCGAGCGTGCGCATCCTGCGCTCGAACCGCGCGCTGTCGCGCACGCCGGTGCTGTACGACCCGGGCATCGTGATCGTCTGCCAGGGCAGCAAGCGCGGCTATTTCGGCGGCGAACGCTACCTGTACGACGAGGCCCACTACCTGGCCGTCTCGGTGCCCGTCCCGTTCAGCATGGAAACCGACGCAACGGCGGCGCACCCGCTGCTCGCGCTGTATCTGCACCTCGATTTCCCGATGGCCGCCGAACTGGCCGCACAGATCGACCGCGAAGGGATCGCCGAACCCGTGCAGGCGCCGAGAAGCATGATGTCGACGCCGATGGACGACGCGATGCAGGCGACCGTGCTGCGTTTCGTCGAGGCGCTGCACCGGCCGCTCGAAGCGGCGATACTCGGCCGCGGGTTGCTGCGCGAACTGTATTTCCGCGTGCTCACCGGCGCGCAGGGCAGCGCCATGCGCAACGCGCTGGCGATGCGCGGACAGTTCGGCCGGATCGGCCGTTCGCTGCGCCTGATCCACGCCGACTACGCGCAATCGCTCGACGTCGCGCAACTGGCCGCGGAAGCCGGCATGAGCGTGCCGAGCTTCCATAGCCACTTCAAGGCGATCACGCAGGTGTCGCCGATGCAGTACCTGAAGTCGACGCGGTTGCATCAGGCGCGCTTGCTGATGGTGCGCCAGGACCTGACCGCAGAGGCGGCCGGCCATGCGGTCGGTTATGCGAGCCCGTCGCAGTTCAGCCGGGAATTCAAGCGGCTGTTCGGGCTCACGCCCGCGCAGGAGACGAAGCGCATGCGTGCGCAGTTCGCGATTCCGGCGGCGTTCGAGGATGCGGTGTTCGTGTCGTCACACTGAGCGACGCGCCGCGAGCGGCACGCGTGACTCGGCGGGCCCGAGGCCCCGCGCGTGAAACTAGTCGGTACGTGCACACTCTCCGCCCGCGGCATCGCGCACCAGACCCGCCAGCGATTTCAGGATGAACGCGGTCACGCCCCAGATGTCCTGCGTCTGATCCGCCCAGTACCAGGCGCCGGCGCGTTCGCCGTCGCCGTATTGCCGCGGCAGATCGGGATTCAGCAGCGTCGAAAACGGAAACTCGAAAATCGCCTCGACTTCAGCGGGTGCGGCTTCCCATGCGGCTGTTTCCGACACGAAGCCGATCACGGGAAAAATGGCGTGATTGCGCTTTCTCGTTTTATGAATCGGCAAGCTTCCGATCATCCGCACCGCATCGGGCGCGAGGCCGATTTCCTCGAACGCCTCGCGCAGCGCGGTCGCGCCGATGCTGGTGTCCGATTCCGCCGGACGTCCGCCGGGAAAACTCACGTGCGACGAGTATTCGCTGAGCCCCGACGATCGCTTGGTCAGCAGGATCGTCGGCTCGCGCCGCGCGACGATCGCGACCAGGACAGCGGAGAATTTCCACGGTCGGTCGTTGTCCGCGAGGTAGAGCTGCGCCGTGGGCCACGGCGTGTCGGCCGGGATCAGCAGGTGTTCTACGCCGCGTGCGAGCGCGTCCAGCATGGTTTGCGGCGAAGCGGTGCCCGCCGATGCGTTCGCGAGTCCACCCCCGGTTTTCAGGTGGCTTCCGTCGGATGCCATGTCTTCCTCCTGCATGCAGAATGCTGCAAGCGTCGAGCGACACGGAACCCGACCTGTGTTGCATGGGCACGGCGTCGTTGTGTTTGAACCGGCCGGTTCCGGATTCGCAGGCGGCCGCCGGCTCCGGCGAAAAAATTGGCGCGATCGTTGCGAAAATTCGCGTGACCGGGCCGAAGCGGAGAACCCTGATGATGCACGAAAATTGAAATGCCGAGCGACCGCGCATCGATCGATGCACTCGGTCCGGCAGAATGCAGGATCGTGCCGAAGCATCCCGACATCCGGGCGATGCTCGCACGCCCCGACCAGCACGCCCCTCTCACACGAGATCGAGATGACCCAGTACGCGTTCCGCCTGCTCAATGTATTCGCCGAATCGACGTTCGGCGGCAATCCGCTATGCGTGTTCGAAGATGCGCGCGGCATGGACGACGCGACCATGCGCGCACTGGCCGTGCAGTTCAACCTGTCGGAAACGACGTTCGTGCTGCCGTCGGCGCATGCGCATGCCCGCGTGCGCATCTTCACGCCCGGCCATGAAATGGCGTTCGCGGGCCATCCGACGCTCGGTACCGCGCATGTCGTGCGCGACCTGCTGAAGGCAGGCGACACACTCGCGCTCGAATTCAAGGCCGGCGTGGTCGACGTCAAAGCCGGCGACGACGTGTGGACGTTCACCGCCCCGCACGCGGGCATGCCGAAAACGGCGCCTTGCGCGTTGCCCGATACCGATACGGCGGCCATGCTGGGACTGACGACGGACGATTTTCTCGCGCCGCCGCTTTGGGTCGACACAGGCGCGGACCAACTGCTGGTCGCCGTCAAGAACCCCGCCGCCGTGCGCCGCGCCCGGCCCGACAGCGCCTGCCTCGAGCGCTGGCCGACCAACAGCCTCGGTCGAAAGACCGCCTATGTGTTCGCGTTCGACCCGCATCGTCCCGGGAAAGTGGTCTCCCGCTATTTCTTTGCGAAACAGGGCGGCGGGATTTTCGAAGACCCGGGCACGGGGTCGGCCTGCGCGAATCTCGGCGGCTGGCTGCTTGCGGCCCATCACGCGCTGCCCGCCGCGTTTGAGGTCGAACAGGGCGAAGCCGTCAGCCGGCCTTGCCTGCTGCGGTTGTCGGTCAGCTCGAACGGTGAAATCAGCGTCGGCGGTCGCGTGGTCGAGCTCGGACGCGGCGTCATCAACGTGTAGACGCAACGACCTGCGACGCCGGACGCGCGCGCGACACGCCGCCATCCATGCGTCGTGCGTGCTGCGGGCCGGCGCGGGAGCGATCGACGGCCGGGGCATCGACGCACGCCAGGCGTCGCCGCGCTTGCCATGCTGCACGCATCGCCCGCCCGAGCCGATCGCCGACATCAACGACCCGGCCGCCGAAATCGCGCACACGTCGTGCGCCGCCTGCAACGCGTGCTTCGGCACGGCAGCCGTGTAGCCGCTCGTCGAGCGCGCGTAGGGCATGAGCAGCAGCGCTTCCATCACATGCTCGCGCATCTGGCCGAACCGCTCGCGCGGTTCGTGATCCTCGCGGCTGCACCGGATCGGCTTCGCGAATTCGACCAGGCGCGGCAACCGTCATTGCGCCGGGTCTTTCAGCTCGATCAGCAGATCCTTCGCCGCGACTCGCTCGCCCGGCTTCACATGCACGGCCGCGATCTCGCAGTCGCGCTCCGCCGCGATGTGCGTTTCCATCTTCATCGCCTCGAGCGCGATCAGCGTCGTGCCGGCCGACACACGCTGCCCCGGTTGCACGGCGACCGTGACCACCGAGCCCGGCATCGGCGCGGCGACATGCAGCGGATTGGCCGGATCGGCACGCTGCAGGCCATGACGCTCCTTGCCCGCCTGCACGATGCTCTTCTGCTCGACCAGCGCGGAACGCGACTGGCCGTTCAGTTCGAACAGCACCTTCACGATGCCGTCCTGCGCGTCGGCATGCTGACCCTGCAGCGACACGAGCAGCGTCTTGCCCGGCTCGATGTCGATCGCCACTTCTTCCTGCGGCTGCAGTCCGTACAGGAACGCCGGCGTCGGCACGACCGACGTGTCGCTGTAGGCACGCACGTGCGCGTAGTAGTCGACCGTCTGCTTGGGATACATCAGGTAGGACGCGAGCTGCCGGTCGTCGAGCGGGCGCTCGCACGCGGTCTCGGCCTGCTTGCGTGCCGCGTCGAGGTCGACCGGCGGAAGCTGGTCGCCGGGACGATACGACGCCGGCGGTTCGCTCTTGAGCACCTTGCGCGACAGGTCCGCCGGGAAGCCGTCGGGCGGGAAACCCAGCTCGCCCTTGAACAGCGACACGACCGACTCGGGGAACGCGATGTCCTTGTCCGGATTGCGCACGTCGTCCACGCCGAGGTCGTTCGCGACCATCATCAGCGCCATGTCGCCGACCACCTTCGACGTCGGCGTGACCTTCACGATGTCGCCGAACAGGCGATTGACGTCCGCATACGCGCGCGACACCTCGGTCCAGCGATGATCGATGCCGAGCGAGCGCGCCTGCTCGCGCAGGTTCGTGTACTGGCCGCCGGGCATCTCGTGACGGTAGACGTCGGCCGTGCCCGCGCGGATCTCCGATTCGAACGGCGCGTAATAGCGGCGCACGCCTTCCCAGTACATCGACGCTTCGTGCAGGCGGTCCTGATCCAGCCCGGGATCGCGCTCGCTGCCGGCCAGCGCCGCCGCAATACTCGACAGGTTCGGCTGCGACGTGAGCCCGCTCATCGCGTCGAGCGCGCCGTCCACCGCGTCGCAGCCCGCTTCGACCGCCGCGAGCACCGACGCCGCGGCGATCCCGCTCGTGTCGTGCGTATGGAAATGCACGGGCAGCCCGGTTTCTTCCTTGAGCGCCTTCACGAGCGTCGCGACCGCCTGCGGGCGGCAGATGCCGGCCATGTCCTTGATGCCGAGCACGTGCACGCCGGCCCGCTGCAGCTCGCGCGCGATGCCGACGTAATACTTGATGTCGTATTTAGAGCGCGACGTGTCGAACAGGTCACCGGTGTAGCAGATCGCGCCTTCGCAGAGCATCCCGCTCTCGCCGACCGCATCGATCGCCACGCGCATGTTGCGCACCCAGTTCAGCGAATCGAACACGCGGAACACGTCGACGCCCGCGCGTGCGGCCTGCTGCACGAAGAAGCGCACGACGTTGTCCGCGTAGTTCGTGTAGCCGACTGCGTTCGAGCCGCGCAGCAGCATCTGGAACAGGATGTTCGGCACGCGCTCGCGCAGCAGCGCGAGGCGCTCCCACGGGTCTTCCTTCAGGAAGCGCAGCGCGACGTCGAAGGTCGCGCCGCCCCAGCATTCGAGCGAGAACAGCTGCGACAGCTCGCGTGCGTAGAACGGCGCGATCGGCAGCATGTCTGCCGTGCGCATGCGCGTCGCGAACAGCGACTGGTGCGCGTCGCGCATCGTCGTGTCGGTCAGCAGCACCTGCTTCTGGTCGAGCATCCAGCGCGCGAACTTCTCGGGGCCGAGCTCGCGCAGTCGATCGCGCGTGCCGGCCGGAATCGCCACCGCCGTATCGACCTTCGGCAGCACGGGTTTCGGCAGCGGCAATGCCGGCAGCGTGCGGCCGTTCATCTCCGCATTGCCGTTCACGTTCAGCTCGCCGAGATAGCGCAGCAGCTTCGTCGCGCGATCGCCGCGCTTCGCGAATGCGAGCAGCTCCGGCGTCCTGTCGATGAAGCGCGTCGTCACGTCGCCCGCGATGAAGGCCGGGTGATTGATCACGTTCTCGAGGAACTGCAGGTTCGACGTGACGCCGCGGATCCGGAACTCGCGCAGCGCGCGATCCATCCGGTGGATCGATTCGGCGGCCGTCGGCGCCCAGGTCGTCACCTTGACCAGCAGCGAGTCGTAGTACGGCGTGATCACTGCGCCGCCGTAGGCGGTGCCGGCGTCGAGGCGCACGCCGAAGCCCGCCGCGCTGCGATAGGCCGTGAGCCGCCCGTAGTCGGGCAGGAAGTCGTTCTCCGGATCCTCGGTCGTGATCCGGCATTGCAACGCGTTGCCATTCAGCGGAATCGCCTGCTGCTCCGGCACGCCGGCCGCGCGCGCGACGAGCGCGCCGTCGCCGTCCGTCGCGTCCTCCGCGAGGCCGATCCGGCCGCCTTCGGTGATGCGGATCTGCGCCTTCACGATGTCGATGCCGGTGATCATCTCGGTCACCGTATGCTCGACCTGGATACGCGGGTTCACCTCGATGAAATAGAACTGGCCGGTGTCGGCGTCCATCAGGAATTCGACGGTGCCGGCATGGGTGTACCCGACCGCGCGCATCAGGCGCAGCGCCGATTCGCACAACGCCTGCCGGCCGTCGTGATCGAGATACGGCGCCGGTGCGCGTTCGACGACCTTCTGGTTGCGCCGCTGCACCGTGCAGTCGCGCTCGTACAGATGCACGACCGTGCCGTGCAGGTCGCCGAGCACCTGCACCTCGACGTGCCGCGCATTGCGCACGAGCTTCTCGACGTATACCTCGTCGTTGCCGAACGCGGCCAGCGCCTCCCGGCGTGCGACAGGCAACAGTGTTTCGAGGTCCTGATCGTTTTCCAGCACGCGCATCCCGCGTCCGCCGCCGCCCCAGCTCGCCTTCAGCATCAGTGGATAGCCGACTTGCGCGGCCAGCGCGCGGCATGAGTCGAGATCGTCCGGCAGCGGCGCGGTCGCGGGCATCACGGGCACGCCGGCGGCGATCGCCGCATTGCGTGCGGCAACCTTGTTGCCGAGCGTGCGCATCACGTCCGGCGACGGGCCGATCCAGCGAATGCCGGCGTCGATCACGGCCTGCGCGAAATCAGGGTTCTCGGACAGGAAGCCGTAGCCCGGATGGATCGCGTCGACCTTTGCCTGCCGCGCGACGCGCAGGATGTCGTCGATGTCGAGATACGCGGCGAGCGGCTTCTTGCCTTCGCCGATCAGGTAGCTCTCGTCCGCCTTGAAGCGATGCAGCGCGAGGCGGTCTTCCTTCGAATACACCGCCACCGTACGCATGTTCAGTTCGGCGGCGGCACGCATCACGCGGATCGAGATTTCCGAGCGGTTCGCGATCAGGATGGACTGGATGGGGGTAGGCGTCACGGCGGCCATGGATAGTGAATGGTTGAATTGAGTTCGCCGACGCGCCGTGCTCCGCCCGCCTGCTTCATTGGGCGGCGTGCGGATCGTCGCGTCGGTCATTCGCGGTTGCATCGTCGCGGCTTTCGCCAGTCGACATGTTCGCCAGATCGCCGGATAGCCGCTATCGACATCGCGACGACGAATAGCATCCAGCCGACCAACCGGAAATAAGGGACGGGCTCGCCGGCCGGTCCGGTCGTCGATCGAACCACGGCGAGCCCGTGGCATGAACCGCGCTCGCGACAGGATCAATCGCGGTGATCGAACAGCGGTGCGTGATCCATCCAGTCGTAGCCGGCCGTTCCCTTTGCCCACGCCCAGTTCGTATCGCGGCGGCGTTCACCGGACGATTCGCGCGTCGTCGCGGATCGATCTGCTTCCACCGCGCGTTCGCGCGCAACGCGACGCGCATCGTTCCCGGAAACCGTGTTTCGTTTGCCGTAGCCAGTCATTGCATTCACCTTACGATTGAAAAGCGGGTCGCCTCGAACTGTGCGGTTCGTTTCGTCAGGAAAGAACGGTCGGACGAGAGCACATCGAGCATGTCGTCTCGTAAAGGCAAAAAGCAGGCCACATCGAATATCGAACGGGCGGCGTTGATGGATGGGGCTCGGGCGCGCAGGCCGGCCTCGTACCGGCTCAGATATGGAATCGAAGTTTCAATTCTGAAATCCCGCCAGCCGGGACCGGTCAGCCGAGCGGACCGATGGGCCAGGAGAAGTCAACGTCAATCGGGCCGGCATCGCACACCGCTGAGAAAGGATCCGAAATCGCCCTCCCGACGCGTCTCACCTCCATCAGATCCCGTGCGCGCTCAACCGCGCGCCGTACCAGCGCGAGAACCGGTCGACGTAAGCCTCGGTGAACGGCGAGAACACGCCCGGCGCATACGCAGGATCCTGGGTGCCCGCGTGCGTGATCTCGACGAGGTGCTTGTCCTGCGTATTCGTCGCGACCCATACCTCGGTCAGATCCGACAGCGTGTAATCGACGCCCTCGACCGCGTCGGCATGGACGAGCCATTTCGTGCGCACGAGCGTCTTGTCCGGTGCGAGCGGGATGATGTACGAAATCACCGCGTGATCGCTCATCACGTGGGTCCACGAATTGTGCGTCCACAGATGCGTATCGCCGAGATCGCGCCGTTGCAGGTCGCCGAACAGCTTCGTGCTCGCCACCTTCGTGCTGATCGTCTGCGATTCGCCCGCGCCGGCGATCACGAGCTGCTGCGTCCTGAACTGCGTGACGGCATCCTCATCGAGCCATTCGACGGCCGAGCCGAGGAAGCCTTCGCGCGCCCAGTTCGCCTGGCAGCTGGCGTTGCGCGCCTGGTATTCCTCGAACGCCCGAAGCTGTTCGTCCGTGAGGTTTTCCGGGCAGAAGCCAAAATCCTCGGGCAGGAACGACGCGGTCAGCTCGGGATGGGTGCCCGCGCAGTGATAGCACTCGCGGTTGTTCTCGATCACCAGCTTCCAGTTGCCGTGCTCGACGATCTCCTGCTCGAACGCGATCTTTGTATGCCGCAGGTCGTACGGCGCGAAGCGCGGCGCCATCGTGTCCTCGAGCTTCGTGATGTCCTCGGGTGCATCGTCGTCGAGGCACACGAAGATGTGCGTGCCGATGATGCGCGTCTTCACCGGAATCAGGCTGCCGCAGGTCGTGTCGAAATCCTTGCCCATGTGCGTCGCGTGGCGCAGCGTGCCATCGAGGTCGTACGTCCATTGATGATAAGGACACACGAGCATTCCAACGGTCGACTTCCCCGCCTCCTTCAGGCGCGCGCCACGGTGACGGCACACGTTCCGGTAGGTTCGGACGTTCTCGTCGTCGTCGCGCACGATGAAGATCGACGACTTGCCGATGTCGACGGTCGACACGTCGCCGGGCTCCGGAACGTCGGCCGTCACGCCAACCAGGATCCAGTGCTTCCGGAAGAAGATCTCGACATCCGTTTCGAAGACGTCCTGACGGCCGAACAGTTCACCGGGCATCCCGTGGCCCGGTTGGCGGCTGCGGATCAGGTCGCCGTGCGCCTTGACTTGCACTTCGGACATCGTCTTTCTCCAATCCCAAGGTTCGTGAAATCGCGCGGCTTCGAATGTTCCGCGTCGATTTCAGTATTGGATCGATGAAAAAGAGCGTCAACGCGCTTTATTTTCGTTCTGGTATTACCTGGGATCATGCGAAGCGGACAGAGCGAAAATCGCCGCGAAAGTCTGCCGGCGTGCCTGCGTCAGTCCTGCCTGACGTCCGCGCGCAGCCAGTCGACGAGGCCGTCGATCGCCGGCGTGATCGTCTTCCCGTGCGGCACCACGATGTAGTAGGCGTCCGTCATCTGCAAGGACGCCACCGGCAACCGCACCAGTTCCCCGGCGTCGAGCAGGTCGTGGACGAGCCGCCCCCAGCCGAGCGCGACACCATGACCATAGCGGGCGGCATCGATCGCATCGGTATATAAGCTGCAGCGCAGCGCGTAATTCAACCGGTCGGGCCGGAAGCCGGCGGCATGGAACCACGCCTCCCACCCCATCCAGCCCTCGGACGTCGAATCGGACTCCACCAGCGCGACGGCGGCGAGTTCCGCCAGCGATTCCGGCGCGCCGTGCTGCCGCAGCCAGGCCGGCGAGCAGACGGGAAAGACTTCTTCGTCGAACAGGCGGATCGCGGTGCCGTCGGCCCAGCGACCGTTCCCGTAGCGCACCGCGATGTCGATTTCGTTGTGGCGCAGATCGGCGGTGAACATCAGCGTCGCGAGACGCAACTGCAACTCGGGCTGCGCGGCCTTCAGCGCGGCGAGCCGCGGCAGCAGCCGGAAATGCGAGAACGCGGAGGTCGCCGCGAGGACGAGTTCCTGCCGGATCGGGCCGCTCGTCAGACGGTCGAACACGCCGGCGATCTTCTGCATCGACTCGGCCATCACCCGGTACAGCGCCGCACCCTCGTCGGTCAGTTCGATCGAGCGATGCAGCCGATGGAACAGGCGCGTGCCGAGCAGGTCCTCGAGGAACTTGATCTGCCGGCTCACCGCGGCCTGCGTGACGCCGAGTTCGTGCGCGGCCAGCGTGAAGCTGCCGAGGCGGGCGACCGCCTCGAACTCGACGAGCGCCGTCACGGACGGGATCAGACGGCGATAGCCTTTGGGGGTTGCGGACGCAGGTTTCATCTGACGAACGCGTGGTGCGGGGGCAGCGTGCTATTGACCGATCTCGACCCCGGCATCTAGCCAGCCGCGCATCATCACGCCGACCTCGTCGCCCAGCCACTTCCGGAACAGCCGGTATTCCTCGCGCGGCTGGGCATTCCGGTGCGTGATCAGATAGTGATGGCGATCGCGGAACACCAGCACGTCCTGTACCGGACGCACCAGGGTGCCTTGCTCGATCTGCCGGTGCACGAGGTGATGCCAGCCCAGCAGCGTCCCCTCGCCGGCCTCGGCCTGGGCGACGAGCAACCGGTAGTCGTTGCTTTCCAGATACTTGTTCTCGGTCAGCGTGTCGGTACCGTCGCCTTGCTGGAACCAGTTGCGCCACACGCGCCAGTCGACGTGCTCGCACACCTGCGCGCGGCCGAGCATCGACAGGTTCAGGGTCGGGCACGACAGCAGGTCCAGCGGCTTCAGCGACCGGCCGCGAAAATGGCGTTCGTGAAAGGACGGGCTGCAAACCGGATACACGATATCGTGAAACAGCGGCTCGGCTTCGAACTCGGGCTCGCGCGGCGGGTTCTTCGTGATGATCACATCGGGCTCGATGAGCCCGTCGAGTTCCATGAAGTGTTCGGTGACGATCACGTTCAGCCGGATATCCGGAAACCGCTCGCGAAACGCGGGCAGCCGCGACGACAGCCAGAGCGCCGAGAACGTATGCGACACGCAGATCATCAGCGCGTGCCTGTCGGTGCGGCGCACCGCCTCCGCCGCCTCGGCGATGTTCATGATCGACAGGTACGACGCGTTGTAGAGGACGCGCCCCGCATCCGTCAGCGCGATATGCCGGCCGGTGCGCTCGAACAGAGCGACGTCGAGCGAATCCTCGAGTTCCTTGATCTGCCGGCTGATCGCGGCCTGCGTCACGCACAGCACCTCGGCCGCCTGGGTGAAGCTCTCGTAGCGCGCCGCCGTCACGAAACACCGCAGCGCCCGAAGCGACGGCATCTGCGCGAGGAGTCGGTCTGCAAACAATTGCTTCTTCAACATGGCTTTCACTCTCAAAACGGAGGTCGGACGCAGCGTCGGCGCATTCGTCGACGGCAGTCCCCATCGGCTGCCTGCGAGCAGGCTCATCGCAAACCTTTCGATTATCTGAATATTACGGCTTGCGAGTCGGCCGGGCGGCGTCGCGATGACGTCATTCTTGATCGATTGTGCACTGCGTCGCCATTATCGGAAGCGATGATGGAGACGGCAAGGCGCACGGTGGTGCCGCCCATCCGCCCCCGCGCCAGGCCACTGCGTGGCGCGGGGGCGCAGCGCACCATACGCGATGCCGACGCGGCGTAGCGTCGTTCGTTCTGTCACGCGCCGCGTGCGCCATTCTCGCCGGCCGAGCGGCCGCTGGCCATACTCGCGCGACATGGTGCAGGACAACATCGCAGCCGATCGGCGGCTCGACAAGCCGCTGAAACGGTTTCGCCGCAACCTGCAGCCTGGGCCGCGCGGCCCCGGGGTGCAGCGTGCGCGGCGCGCCCCACTTAGTCGAGCTTCAACCAGGTGGTCTTCAACTCGCAATATTGATCGTGTGCGTACACGGACTTGTCGCGGCCGCCGAACCCCGACTGCTTGAAGCCGCCGAACGGCGTCGACAGGTCGCCTTCGCCGAAGCAGTTCACCGTGACCGTCCCCGCACGAATCCGCGCGGCGACCTTGTGCGCGCTGTTCACGTTGTCGGTCCACAGCGACGCGGCCAGCCCGTAGCACGTATCGTTCGCGATCCGCACCGCGTCGTCGACGTCGTCGTATTCGATGAAGCACACGACCGGCCCGAACACCTCGTCGCGCGCGATGCGCATCTCCGGCGTCACCTGATCGAAGATCGTCGGCTCGACGAACCAGCCGCCCGTCTCCGCGAGGATCGCGCGCCCGCCGCATACCACGCGCGCGCCTTCCGCCTTCGCCTGTTCGATATGGCCGAGCACCTTCTCGTAATGCTTCTGTTCGATCAGCGCGCCGAGCTTCACGTCCGGATCGAGCGGATCGCCGGTCTTCCAGCCGGCGAGCACCGCCTGGACCTTCTCCAGCAGTTCCGCCTTGCGGCTCGACGGAACGAGGATCCGCGAGCCGGCGCTGCAGTTCTCGCCCATGTTCCAGAACGCGGCCGCAACTGCCTGCTCGGCCACCGCGTCGAGGTTCGCGACGTCCGGCAGGATGACCTGCGGATTCTTGCCGCCGCACTCGAGCACGACGCGCTTCAGGTTCGTATCGGCCGAGTAGTGCAGGAACCGCTTGCCGGTGGCGGTCGAACCGGTGAACGCGACGAGATCGACGTCCGGATGCCGGCCGATCGCCTCGCCGGCCTCGGCGCCGAACCCCGTGACGACGCTGAACACGCCCGGCGGCACGCCGGCTTCCATCGCGAGATCGGCGATGCGCAGCGTCGACAGCGACGTCTGCTCGGCCGGCTTCACGACCACGCTGTTGCCCACCGACAGCGCGGGGCCGATTTTCCATGCGAGCATCAGCGCCGGGAAATTCCACGGCAGCACCGCGCCGACGACGCCGATCGGCTCGCGCGTGATCATGCTCACGACACCCGCACCGGACGGCGACAACGCGTCGTAGCGCTTGTCCGTCACTTCCGCATGCCAGCGGATGCACGCGGCCGACTCGGGAATGTCGAGCCCCAGGCATTCGCCGATCGGCTTGCCGGCTTCCAGCGCCTCGAGCAGCGCGAGTTCCTCCGCGTGCTCGTCGATCAGCTGCGCGACGCGCAGCAGCACCGCCTTGCGATGCGCGGGTGCGGCCTTCGACCAGACGCCCGACTCGAACGCTTCGCGCGCGGCCGCGACCGCGCGATCGACGTCGCGGTCGCTACAGCGCGCCACTTCGGCAAGCACCTTGCCGGACGCCGGGTTGAGCGTCGCGAACGTCTCGCCCGACGCCGCCGCGCTGCGCTCGCCCGCGATGAACGCGCGACCGTCGAGCGACAACGCGTTCGCCTTCTGTTTCCAATCCTGATGGGTCGTCATGTCGTTTCCTCAAAAATCAAAGCTCGGCACCAGCCGAGAATTCCTTGGCCCAGATCGTCGCCGACACGGCCAGGTCGACGAGCGGCCGAACCGGCAGCGGACGCGGATGCGGCTGCTTCAGCAACTGCTGCACGAGGCTGTTCGATTCGCCGAGCGCGTATTCGGCGATCAGCTTGCCGGAGGCCGACCCGCGGCTCAGCCCGAGGCCGTTGCAGCCGATCGCCTCGTAGAGGCCGTCGTCGCGCCTGCCGAACAGCGCACCGTTGTTCGAGGACAGGCACAGCGGCCCGCCCCACGTATATTCGAGCTCGACGCCGCCGAGCATCGGGAAGCGGCGCTCGAACGAGCGCTGATGCAGATGCCGCGATTTCGCGAGATCGGCCTGCGACAGCTTCACGTCCGGCCGGAACGCGAAATGGTTGCGCACGCAAATGCGATCGGTGACCAGGCGCCGCACCGTCGTGCCCATCGGATCGGCCGGAATCAGCGCCCACGAGCGCGTGCCGCCGAGTCTCGCCACTTCGTCGGGGTTCATCGGGCGCGTGAGCGACGCGAACGTATAGACCGGCAGCAAACCGTTCGAATGCATGCCGAAGGTCGCCGCGTATGCGTTGGTGCACAGGATCACCTGCTTCGCGACGATCGTGCCGCCGGCGAAATGCAGTACGCGCGTGTCGCCGCGCGGTTCGATCCGCTTCACCGGGCTGAGCTCGAGCACCGTCACGTTCGCCGGTTGCGTCGCCGCCAGCCCGCGCATCAGCGCCGCCGGCTGCACGGTGCTGCAGCCCGGCGTGAACAGCGCGCCCGTGTAGAACCCGGTGCCGGTCACGGCCTGGATCGCCGGCTGATCGAGCCATTCGAATGCTTCGCCGATGCGCGACAGCCCGTCGGCGAAATGCGCGAGCGCGGCCGCGCCCTTCCGGTTGACCGACGCGTGGAATTTGCCGTCGTCGCGCCAGTCGCAGTCGATGCCGAAACGCCGCACGATCTCGCGCACATAGTCGATGCCGTGCCGCTGAAACCGCACGTCCGCACGATCCTCGTCGATGCTGCGCGAGTAGCTTTCGCTGCTGATGTCGTGCGGCAGGTCGACGAAGAATCCGGAATTGCGCCCGGACGTGGTGCGGCCGATCCGGTCGGCCTCCACGAGCGCGATGGACGCACCGGGTGCGAGCTCCGCCAGCCGGCGCGCGGCACAAAGCCCGGTGATGCCGCCGCCGACGACGACCCAGTCGAACCGGCTGTCCGACTTGACGGTATTGGCGTCCGGTGCGGGCGGAAGACTCTCCCACCACCCGTTCATCCCGTCCGGCGCCGGAAACCGCGCGAATTCCAGAGTCGAGCCCATGACGGATTACCGGCCGTCGCGCAGCAGCGGCTTGACGAGCTTCGCGAACGCGTCGCGCTCGTCGCCCGACAACGCCCCGAGCGGCGCGCGCGCGACGCCGACCGGCAGCCCGGCCAGCTCGCAGCCGTAGCGCACGTACTGAATGAACTTGCCGCTGCGCTCGAGCAGTTCGAGCACCGGCAGCAGTCGGGCCATCAGCGTGCGACCGGTCGCGAAATCGCCGCGCTTCACGCATGCGTCGAACAGGTCGGTGTGCGCTTCCGGCAGGAAGTTCGATGCGCCGCCGACCCAGCTGCGCGCGCCCCACGCGAAGAACTCGAGCGCCTGATCGTCCATCCCGCAGCTCAGCACGAGCCGGCCGCTGAAATGCGTCGACAGGTGATGCAGATGCGCGATGTCGCCGGTGCTTTCCTTCATCGCGACGAAGTTCTTGCGCTCGAGCAGCGTCTCGAGAATGTCGTCGCCGATTTCGGTGCCCGTGCGGGCCGGGAAGTTGTACAGCATGATCGGCATGTCGAGCGCGTCGTCGACCGCGAGCAGGTGCGCGAGCAGTTCCTGCTGGGTCGGCTGCGCGTAGTACGGCGCCGCCACGAGCAACGCGTTCAGCCCCGCGCGCTTCGCTTCACGGCCGAGGCGCAGCACCTCCTTCGTCGTGGTCGCGTTGATGCCCGCGGTCAGGAACGTCTTGCCGCCGGCCGCGGCGGCGACCGTGTCGAACGTGCGCACGCGCTCGTCGAAGCTCAATGCGTAGTATTCGCCCGTCGTCCCGCCGATGCCCAGGCCGGATACCCGGCCCGCAAGATCGGCCGCATGCCGGCCCAGCAGTTCGTGGTTGATTTCGCCGTCCGCGTCGAACGGGGTGACCAGCGGAGTGTGTACGCCCTCGAAGCTCATTTTCGATTCCTCAATCAAGTGGTTGCACCAGGTTCCCGCCCGTCAGGCAGGAAACCGGCAATTCGACACAACGTCGTCGGTATGTCGCTGCATACGCGCAGCGACGCCGATCGATTCACTACGTGATCCGAACGATGTTCGAGGTTCAGACCGGTTCCCGGATCAGGCGAACGCCTCCGCGTGCGCATAGACGGGAAACTGGCTGCACAGGTCGCGCACGCGGGTCCGTACCGACCGCTCGACCGCTTCGTCGCCGTTCGGATCGCGCTCGAGCTCAGCCAGCACTGCCAGGATCAATTCGCCGATCTGCTCGAACTGCGCGGTTCCGAAGCCGCGCGTGGTGCCGGCCGGCGTACCGAGCCGGATGCCGGACGTGACGGTCGGGTTTTCCGTATCGAACGGAACCCCGTTCTTGTTGCAGGTGATGCCCGCGCGCTCCAGTGCCTTCTCGGCCTGCGCGCCGGCGATGCGCCGGGCGCGCAGGTCGACCAGCAGCAGGTGGTTGTCGGTGCCGCCCGTGACGAGCGTCAGGCCGCCGGCCGTCAGCACGCGCGCGAGCGCCTGCGCGTTGCGCAACATCTGCTCGATATAGCGGGTGAATTCCGGCCGAAGCGCTTCCGCAAAGGCCACTGCCTTGCCGGCGACGACATGCATCAGCGGCCCGCCCTGCAACCCCGGAAACACCGCCGAATCGATCTGCTTCGCGACCTCGGCGTGGTTCGTCAGGATGAAGCCGCCGCGCGGGCCGCGCAGCGTCTTGTGCGTGGTGGACGTCACCACGTCGGCGAACGGCACCGGATTCTGATGCCGACCGGCCGCGACGATGCCCGCGATGTGCGCCATGTCGACCATCAGCTTCGCATCGACGCTGTCGGCGATCTCGCGAAACGCGGCGAAGTCGAGCGCCCGCGGATACGCGGAGTAACCGGCGATGATCAGCTTCGGGCGATGCCGCTCGGCGAGCCGGCGCACGTCGTCGTAATCGATGCGCAGCGTGTCGCGGTTCACGCCGTACTGCACCGCGTTGAACCACTTCCCCGACAGCGCGGGCCGCGCGCCGTGCGTGAGGTGGCCGCCCGCATCGAGCGACATGCCCATCACCGTGTCGCCCGGCTTGACGAGCGCGAGCATCACCGCGCCGTTGGCCTGCGCGCCCGAATGCGGCTGGACGTTGGCGTGGCTCGCGTCGAACAGCGCGCACGCGCGATCGATTGCGAGCGCCTCGATCCGGTCGACATGGTCGCAACCGCCGTAGTACCGCCGCGACGGATAGCCTTCCGCGTACTTGTTCGTCAGCACGGTGCCCTGTGCTTCCAGCACCGCCGCCGACGCGATGTTTTCAGATGCGATCAGTTCGATCTGGGTTTGCTGGCGACGCAGCTCCAGCGCGATCTCCGACGCGATCACCGGATCCCGGCTCTGAAGCGTTTCGGAAAAAAAGCGGGCGTTCTCGTTCACTTGCTGACTCCGCGACGCGATTCGTGACATGCTGCATGGACCGCGCGTACCGCACATCGCGAGGCCGGCGCGATCGTTACGGCTCGGGCCATCGGCTTCGGGCGATACGCCCCGCCGGTGAGCGCGGACGACGCCGATCGCATCGTCTGCGCCACCGGGGCGCGGCTTTACTGCTGCAGCCAGGCCTTGAGCTTCTCCGGGTGTGCATCGACGAACTTCTTCGCGGCGCTCGCGTAGTCGTTCGTGCTGTTCCCCTCGAACTCGATCGCCTCGACGTCGGCCAGCGTCAGCTTCAGGTGCTTGAAGAACACGTCGGCGCGCGGGAACTTGCCCGCGAACTTCTTCGACGCGAACGCATGAATCTGCTCTTCGCCTCCCAGCGTGCCCTTCGGATCCTTCAGGTAACGCATCTGCCACTTCTGGAACAGCCAGTGCGGACTCCAGACCGTTGCGACGATCCACTGCTTCGACTGGTACGCACGCGACACGCTCGCCAGCATGCCGGCCTCGCTCGACGCCTGGAGGTTGTAGCCGTCCAGGTTGTACGCCTTGATGGTCTTCTCGGATGCCTGCATCAGGCCGCCGCCCGGCTCGATGCCCTGGATCGTGCCGTTCAGCTTGCTCTTGACTTCCGGCTTGCTCAGGTCGGCGATCGACGACAGCTCCGATTCCGGAATGTAGGTTGGCACCGCCCAGCCATTCTTGCCGCCGGTGTAGATGATGCCGACGTCGTCCAGGTCGTTCTTGTACTTCGCGTAGTAGGTCCCGTGCGTGACCGGCAGCCAGCCCCCGACCATGATGTCGAGATCGCCACGCGCGACACCCTGGTACTGGATGCCGATGTCGGCCTGGACGAACTGCACCGGTTGCTTGAGTTGCGTCTCGAGCACGTACTTCGCGACGTTCGCCACCGCGAGCACGTCCGCCCAGTTGGTCACCGCGATCTTGACCGGCTCGGCCGCCGATGCCGCGCCCACACCTGCACTGCAGGCCACCACCGTCGATACCGCAAGTTTCGCCAGAAGCGACTTGAACGTATGGGTATTCATCTAGTACTCCTTTTTAATCACGCGAGTCTTTCAAGGGTGAGGAACGCCTTCGATCGGCGTTTCCGGTCTCCACGCACTGCTACACCGGTTCCGCCTCGGCACCGTGGCCGCGACGCTTCATCGTCCTTCAAATGCCTTCGACCGCCCTGTTCGTCAGGTGCGTGCCGCGCCACGCGGGCCGGCCTTGCCGGCACGCACGATCGGCTTCTTCGCCTTCTTCTTCGCCTTCACGCCGAAGCTCTCCGTCAGGCGATCCAGCACGATCGCGAGCAGCACGACGCCTAGCCCGCCTTCGAAGCCGATCCCGATGTCGAGACGCTGAATGCCGCTCAGCACGTATTCGCCGAGGCCGCCCGCGCCGATCATCGACGCGACCACCACCATCGACAGCGCCATCATGATCGTCTGGTTCACGCCGGCCATGATCGACGGCAGCGCGTTCGGCAACTGGATCTTCCACAGCAGCTGCCAGTCGGTGCTGCCGAACGAGCGGCCGGCTTCGATCAGTTCCTCGCGGACCTGCCGGATGCCGAGCGTCGTCAGCCGCACGACGGGCGGCATCGCGAACACGATCGTCGCGATCACCGCCGGCACGCGTCCGAGCCCGAACAGGATCACGGCCGGGATCAGGTACACGAACGCGGGCATCGTCTGCATGAAGTCGAGCAGCGAGCGCAGGATCATGCCGATCCGGTTGTTGCGCGCGCCCCAGATCCCCAGCGGGACGCCGATCACGAGGCTGAAGAAGGTCGCCGCGGTAACGAGCGCGAGCGTCGATACCGTCTGTGCCCACAAGCCCATGTAATGGATGACGAGCAGCGCGAGGCCGACGAAGATCGAGAACACGATGCCGCGGCGCCACAGCGCGAGCCCCACCATGATCACGACCATCGCGATGAACGGCACGGCGGCGAGACCGTCTTCGAGCAGCTTCACGACCGCGCCGAGCCCAGCCGAAAACGTGTCGAAACCACCGCGGAAATGCAGAAACAGAAAGTTGACGAAGTCTTCCGCGAACTTCCCGATCACCGACGCGTTCATGCTGCCCTCCGTTGCATCATCTGCTTGAGTATCGTCCGGCAGGACACGACGCCCGCCAGTTGTCCCGCCGCGTCCGTCACCGGCACGTCGTGCTGCCGGGTCAGCGCGATCGACGCGAGCCGATGCAGATCCGTATCGATCGACACCGCATGGAAGTCGGGCAGGAATGCCTCGCGAATCGGCCGGACACCGGACCGGTGCAGTGTGGCGGCCGTCACGCAGCCGAGGTAATGGCCGGCCTCGTCGCACACGTAGCCGCATTCCGCGCCGCTGTCGATCAACCGGTTCAGGTAGCGGTCGGACGACGTGCCCGCGTCGCACTGAATCAGCCCGCGCTCGATCTTCGTCAGCAGGCTCGACGCCTTCAGGAAGCGCGATACGTCGACATTGCGGAAGAAGTCCTGCACGTAGGCATCCGCCGGTGTCTGGATCAGTTCGGCCGGCGTGCCCACCTGGATCAGGCAGCCGTCCTTCATGATGCCGATGCGGCCGCCGATCTTCACCGCCTCCTCGATATCGTGGGAGATGAACACGATCGTGCGCTGCTCTTCCTTCTGCAGGCGCAGCAGCTCGTTCTGCATTTCGAAGCGGATCAGCGGATCAAGTGCGGAGAAAGCCTCGTCCATCAGCAGGACCGACGGGTTCACCGCGAGTGCGCGGGCAAGGCCCACGCGCTGCTGCATGCCGCCGGACAACTCGCTCGGCAGCAGCTTCTCGTACGACCCGAGCCCGACGCGCTCCAGCGCGGCACGCGCGACCTCGTAGCGCTGCGCCTTCTTGATTCCCGCGACCTCGAGCCCGTACGCGATGTTGTCGAGCACGGTCCGGTTCGGCAGCAGCGCGAACGACTGGAACACCATCGCCATCTTCCGGCGTCGAACGTCGCGCAATTCCGGCGTCGACATCGGTGCGATGTCGCGGCCTTCGAGCACGACCTGCCCGGACGTCGGTTCGATCAGTCGGTTGAGCAGACGAACCAGCGTCGATTTGCCGGAGCCCGACAGCCCCATGATCACGAAGATCTCGCCGGCCCGCACGCTCAGGCTCACGTCGTCGACCGCCACCATGTTGCCGGTTTCGGCGAAGATCTCGTTGCGCCCGACGCCGCGCTTCATCAGCTCGATCGCACGCTCGGGCTTCGGACCGAAGATCTTCGACAGGTGCTTGACGGTCAGGATGTCGGTTCCGGTCGCGATGCTCGACCGGGCGATCGACGGCGCACCGTCGGTGGAGATTGCTCCGGGGGGAAGTACGTCGCCCGGTGCAAACGTCAGATTTGGGGCCATTCTGTCATCCCGACTAACTGGTAACGGAAACCGCGAACTCCGCACGTGTCGCCATCGATTGCCCGCTTGCTGCCGGAGCTCGATGCCGCGCTCGCGTGGTTGACGGCGCTGATTCAGTGACTGCAGCGTATCAATCCAATTTCGTCGCTCCAGATACATTTTCTGTGCGCTTTTCCATACCTTTGGTAATGCATCGAATGCGGGCAAAAAGGCATGACTGCCCCGAAACCGTGCGAATGACGTGAAAACCAGTGCCGGTGCGGCTGTGCGGGATTGGACGAGAATTGCGCCGAGGCGGCGTGCGTGGCGTGCGCAGGGGTGCGCTAGGGGAAAATCCCGACGAGGGGACTTAAGGGAAACTACCAGGAAGACGCGCATTCGACGGCGCACATGGCCGTCGGGCCGGCTCTCGGCAGGGCGGCCCGGCAGATGCTCGCGATGTTCAAGCGTCCCTTGCCGCGGGACCTCGCGGCGCTCGACGCGTAAGCGCGTCGCGCAAAGCACGCGGCCGCCCGAAGGCGGCCGCGCGAAGAGGCACTGATGCGCCGCTTACTTGCTGTAGTCGTACACCCCACGCCCCGTCTTGCGCCCCAGCCGCCCTGCCGACACCATCTCGCGCAGCAGCGGGCACGCACGGTACTTCGTGTCGCCGAAGTCCTTCAGGAACACGTCCATCACCGCGAGACACACGTCGAGCCCGACGAGGTCGGCCAGCGCGAGCGGCCCGATCGGATGGTTCGCGCCGAGCTTCATCCCCGCGTCGATCTCCTCGGCCGACGCGATGCCCTCGGCCAGCACGAAGAACGCTTCGTTGATCATCGGCACGAGGATCCGGTTCACGACGAAGCCCGGCGCGTTGCGCACGCCGATCGGCGACTTGTCGAAACGCTCGGTCAGCGCGCGCACCGCCGACGCGGTCGCGTCGCTCGTCTGCAGCCCGCGGATGATCTCGACGAGCGGCATCAGCGGCACCGGGTTGAAGAAGTGCATGCCGACGAAGCGCGACGGATCGGCGAGCAGCGCCGCGAGCGACGTGATCGAGATCGACGACGTGTTGGTCGCGATGATCGCGTCGGGCCGCGCGACCGACTCGATCTGCTTCAGGATGCGGCTCTTCAGCTCGACGTTCTCGGTCGCGGCTTCGATCACGATGTCCACCGCGGCGAGCTTCGCGTAGTCGGTCGACGTCGTGATGCGCGCGAGCGCGGCGTCGCGTGCGCCGGCGTCGAGCTTGTCCTTCGACACGAGCCGCTCGAGGCTGCCCTTCAGCGCGGCGACGCCCTTGTCGAGCGCCGCGTCGCTGACGTCGATCATCACGACGTTGAGTCCTGCAACGGCCGCGGTTTGCGCAATGCCGTTGCCCATGGTTCCGGCGCCCACGACGCCGACGGTTTCGATTGCCATGACGATTCCTGTGTATTCGGGTGCTGAGCGGTCGATTATCAGATGTTCTCGAAGATCGCCGCAATCCCCTGGCCGCCGCCGATACACATCGTCACGAGCGCGTAACGCCCGCCGATGCGCTTCAGCTCGTACAGCGCCTTGACCGTGATCAATGCGCCGGTCGCGCCGATCGGGTGACCGAGCGAAATGCCCGAGCCGTTCGGGTTGACCTTGGCCGGATCGAGGCCGAGCTCCTGCGTGACCGCGCACGCCTGCGCGGCGAACGCCTCGTTCGCCTCGATCACGTCGAGATCGGTGATCTTCAGGCCCGCGCGCTCGAGCGCCTTCTGCGTGGCCGGCACCGGGCCGATGCCCATGTACGCCGGATCCACACCCGCGTGCGCGTACGCGACGAGACGCGCGAGCGGCTTCACGCCCTGCGCGCGCGCGGCATCCGCGCTCATCATCAGCACCGCGGCGGCCGCGTCGTTGATCCCCGACGCGTTGCCGGCCGTCACCGTGCCGTCCTCCTTCACGAACACCGGCTTCAGCTTCGTGAAGTCGTCCGGGCCGGCGTCGTGACGCACGTGCTCGTCGGTGTCGAACGCGACCTCGCCCTTCTTCGTGCGGATCGAGATCGGCAGGATCTGGTCCTTGAAGCGGCCTTCGGCGATCGCGCGCGCCGCGCGACGATGCGATTCGAGCGCGAGCGCATCCTGCGCATCACGCGAAATGCCGTACTTTTTGGCGACGTTCTCTGCGGTCACGCCCATGTGGATCGTCTGGAACGGGTCATGCAGCGCGCCGAGCATCATGTCGACGAGCTTTGCGTCGCCCATGCGCTGGCCGAAGCGCGCGGCCGGCACCGTGTACGGCGCGCGGCTCATGTTCTCCGAGCCACCGCCGATCGCGACGTCGGCGTCGCCGAGCATGATCGTCTGCGCGGCCGACACGATCGCCTGCAGGCCGGAGCCGCACAGGCGGTTCACGGTCAGCGCCGGCGTGTGCTGCGCGACGCCGCCGTTGATCGCCGCGACGCGCGCGAGATACATGTCCTTCGGCTCGGTGTTCACGACGTGGCCGAACACGACATGCCCGACCGCATCGCCCGGCACGTTCGCGCGCGACAGCACTTCGCTCACGACCTTCGCGCCGAGATCGGTCGGCGAGAAATCCTTCAGGCTCCCGCCGAAATCGCCGATCGCGGTACGGACACCGCTCACCACCACGACTTCCTTCGCTGCATTGCTCATCGTCTCACTCCGGTTCGTTCGCGCCCGCGGGCGCGGGGATGCGTTGCGTTACATGTTCGGGTAATTCGGCCCGCCGCCGCCTTCCGGCGTGACCCACACGATGTTCTGCGTCGGGTCCTTGATGTCGCAGGTCTTGCAGTGCACGCAGTTCTGCGCGTTGATCACGAGGCGGTCGCTGCCGTCGTCGA